>NZ_DASXJS010000010.1:0-60902 GCF_036497245.1 Actinomycetospora sp.
GTCGGTGATCGTGCCCAACGACGAGCACGCCCGCGGGCATCTCCCCACGCTGACCGCGGCAGCGCGTCAGATCGAGCGCCGCTTCGCGCGATCGGCAGGCGTGCGGACCTCCGGTGGCGGCACGAGTGATCCCGACGACAGGTTCTCGCTCATTGAATGAGAACGCTATGTCGAGGGTGCCGTCGCCCCCGGCATCGTCTCGGGATCAGCGCACCGAGGCGAGGAAGGCCGGTAGATGGGGCTCATGGCGACGGAGGGTCGCTCGGCGGGCATCGCCGAGGTCGGGGCGGACCGGCTCGTGGTCACCGGTAAGTCGGTCGCGGCCGACGGGGTCGTCTCGCTGACGCTGGCCCACCCGGGCGGGGCACGCCTCCCGGACTGGGAGCCCGGTGCCCACATCGACGTCACCCTGGCCTCCGGTGAGACCCGCCAGTACTCGTTGTGCGGCGATCGCTGGGACCCCCACGAGTACCGGGTCGCGGTGCTGCGCGAGCCCGACGGCCGCGGCGGCTCGGCCTACGTGCACGACGAGCTCGGCCTCGATGACCGGGTCGCGCTCGGTGGACCGCGCAACAACTTCCCGATGGTTCCGTCGGCCCGCTACGTGTTCATCGCGGGCGGCATCGGGATCACCCCGATCCTGCCGATGATCCATCAGGCCCACCTCCTCGGCGTGGACTGGACGCTGCTCTACGGCGGCCGTCGCCGCGCCTCGATGGCCTTCCTCGACGACCTCACCCGCTACGGCGACCGCGTGCACGTGGTCCCCCAGGACGAGGACGGGCTGCTGCCTCTCGCGGCCTGGCTCGGGAACCCGCGCACCGACACCGTCGTCTACTGCTGTGGCCCGGCACCGCTCCTCGACGCCGTCGAGCAGACCGTGGCGGGCGCCGGCTGGGGCCCGCACCGGCTGCGGACCGAGCGGTTCAGCGCCGCGGAGGTCGGTGCGCCGGTCCGTGACGCGCCGTTCACCGTCGAGCTCACCCGGACCGGGACCAGCGTTACGGTCACCCCGGCGCTCTCGGTGCTCGAAGCCGCACGGCAGGCCGGCGCCACCACGCTCTCCTCGTGCGAGAAGGGCACCTGCGGCACCTGCGAGACCACGGTGCTCGACGGCGTGCCCGATCACCGCGACTCGATCCTCGCCGACCACGAGCGCGCCGCCGGGGACTGCATGTTCCCGTGCGTCTCCCGTTCCTGCACCGACCGACTCGTCCTGGACCTGTAGCGGAGGACCTGCCATGACCACCACCGAGGTACCGGTCGGCGAGGTCGACCCGTTCTCCCGCTCGACGCTGGAGAACCCGCTGCCGTTCCAGGCGGCGCTGCGCGACGCCGGCCCGATCGTCCCGCTGACCCGGTACGACGACCTCTACGGCATGGGGCGCTACGCCGAGGTGCACGCAGCGCTGCTCGACTGGCAGCGGTTCTGCTCCGGCTCCGGGGTGGGCCTGTCGAACTTCCGCAGGGAGCAGCCGTGGCGGCCCCCGTCGCTGCTGCTCGAGACGGACCCGCCGCATCACGACGCGCCCCGCCGGGTGCTGGCCCCGATCCTCGGCCCGCGGGCGCTGCGCCGGCTCCGCGAGCAGTGGTTCGCCGCAGGCGAGGAGCACGTCGACGCGCTGCTCGCCGACAGTGGGCCTGCGGGTGTCGTCGAGGTCGACGTGATGCCGGCGCTGGCGGAGTCCTTCCCGCTGCGGGTGTTCCCCGACGCCGTCGGCATCCCCCGGGAGGGCCGCGAGCACCTGCTGCCCTACGGCGACCACCTGTTCAACGCCTTCGGCCCGGCCAACGACCTGGTCGCCAAGGGCGCTCCGCACGTCGCCGAGCACGCCGGGTGGGTCAACGCCCAGTGCGCCCGTGAGGTCCTGACCGACGACGGGTTCGGCGCCGCGATCTGGGCCGCCGCCGACCGGGGTGAGATCACCGCCGAGCAGGCCCCGCTGGTCGTGCGCTCGCTGCTCTCGGCCGGCGTCGACACCACGGTGCACGGCCTCGGCGCGGTGCTGCGCGCCATGGCGACCCACCCCGAGGCGTGGGCCCGGCTGCGGGCCGACCCGAAGCTCGCGCGGGTCGCGTTCGACGAGGCGATCCGCTGGGAGTCCCCGGTCCAGACGTTCTTCCGTACCGCCGAGGTCGACGTCCCGGTCGGGGACACCGTCGTGCCCGAGGGCGCCAAGATCCTGATGTTCCTCGGCTCCGCGAACCGCGATCCCCGGCACTGGGCCGACCCGGACCGGTTCGACCTCGACCGCGACCCGTCCGGTCACGTCGGTTTCGGGATGGGCCTGCACCAGTGCGTCGGCCAGCACGTCGCCCGGCTCGAGGCCGAGGCCCTGCTCGCGGCGCTCGCGGCCCGGGTGGAGCGCATCGAGGTCGCGGCCGCACCGACCCGGCACCACAACAACACCATGCGCGCCTTCGAGACCCAGCCGATGCGCCTGCGCCTGGATCGCTGACCCGGCCCAGACCCCCATCAGCAGAGGAGCAAGACATGACCGCAGGAGACACGACCTCAGCGACGCCGGCCTTCGACACGGTGTCGATCGAGGTCGACGCCGAGCACGGTATCGGTTGGTTGTTCTTCGACCGCCCCGAGAAGCGCAACGCCATGAACCCGACCCTCAATCGCGAGATGATCCTCGCCCTCGAAGTGCTCGAGGCCGACGAGGCCGTCCGATGCGTCGTGCTCACCGGGCGCGGCGAGGCGTGGTCAGCAGGGATGGATCTGAAGGAGTACTTCCGCGTAGTGGAGGCGGGCCCGCCCCACGTCGAGGTCCGCGCGCGCCGCGAGTCCGCGGAGTGGCAGTGGCGGCGGCTCATCCACTTCTCGAAGCCGACGATCGCGATGGTCAACGGCTGGTGCTTCGGCGGCGCTTTCACACCGCTGGTGTGCTGCGACCTCGCGATCGCGGCGGAGGACGCCACGTTCGGTCTCTCCGAGGTGAATTGGGGCATCCCGCCCGGCGGGCTCGTGTCGCGGGCGCTCGCCGAGACCATTCCGGCCCGCGATTCCCTCTGGTTCATCATGACCGGCGAGGCCTTCGACGGTCGGCGTGCGGCCGAGATGCGTCTGGTCAACGAGGCCGTCCCGAGTGACCGGCTCCGCGAACGGACGGTCGAGGTCGCATCGAAGCTCGCAGGGATGAACACCCACGTCCTGCGGGCGGCGAAGGTCGGGTTCAAGAAGGCGCAGCAGATGTCCTGGGACGAGGCCGAGGACTACCTCTACGCCAAGCTCGACGCAGCCACGGGCCACGACCCCGACCAGGGCAAGCAGCAGGGCATGGCCCAGTTCCTCGACGACAAGACCTACCGCCCCGGCCTGGGGTCCTACGAGAAACACTGAGCACACGGGCCGACCTGCGCGACGGGCCGCACCGCTGCACGCGGCGGCGGCCCCGTCGGTCGGCTCTCCGAGCGCTTCCGCTCGTCGTCATCGTCGCCGCATGGGCCTCGCGGCCGGAGGAATTCATGAACAACCGCGGCATCGGGTCGTGGTCGGCCCGACGGGCCCGCAGCACCCGGTACGCCGTCGCCACCCTGCACGCAGGCCATCCACGGCGAGCTTCATCGTCAGGCGCACGCCCTCCGGCGGGCGCTACGCGAGGAGCTCGGGTCGTCCCCGGTGCGCGGGTGGCCGATCTCGGTCCCAACCACCCGAGTTCCTCGAGACGCTGTTCGCCGTCGCGGACATGAGCGCGGTGTTCGCCCCGCTGAACACCCGGCTCGCGGCCGCCGAGCTGGGCTACATGGTCGAGGACTCCGACAGTGCCGTGCTGTTCCACGGTGCGGCTGTGAAGGAAGCGGTCCGTTTCGTCCTGATTGAGGTGGCCCGAAGGGCCAGGGAGTCTCACGAGAAGGTCGCCGCTGAGCTCGCCGGGCGTCGCCCCGGGCTCTCTCTCGTCGAGCTCAGCCACATCGGCGAGCACGGCTATGAGGAACTGATCGCCCGCCGCCGTTTCCGACGACGCACCACCATCCGTGGCGGTGAGCCTCGAGAACGACGCGATCATCACGTACACCTCGGGCACCACCGGACGACCCAAGGGTGCTCAGCTCACCCGCGCTCAGTCATTGGCGTCGCCGACAGCGTCTCGCCCAGACTCCGTTCGGGGCCCGAAGCAGCGCCGTGAAGGCCAACCGGGCCAACCAGGTCTGGATCGACACGGAGTTTCCGCGAACGCACCCCATGGCCGCTGGCCCACTAGCGTCCAGTCAACGTTGAGATCAACGGAGGTGGAGCAGGATGCAGCAGCTGTCCGAGGGCACGTGGCCGCAGGCGTTGCCTGCGGTGGAGTTCCGGATGACTCGACCGACCGACAAGCTCGACGCGGTGCTGGAGTTCTACTGCGGCCAGCTTGGTATGCCTGAGCTCTACCGGACCAACGGGCATGGCTACGAGGTGGCGATGGTGGGACTCCCCGGCGACAAGTACCACCTGGAGTTCTCCTCGCACGTCGACGGCAGTCCCGGGCAAGCGCCCAGCCTGGAGAACCTGCTGGTCTTCTATTTCGCGACCGAGGAGCAGATGTTCGACGTGGTCCGCCGCCTCGGCGCGGCGGGTCACGAGGTGGTCGAGCTCGCGAACCCATGGTGGCGCGAGAACGGCGCACTGACCTTCGAAGACCCCGACGGCTGGCGGATCGTCCTGATGCCCAAGCCGGTCCCGCTCATGGCCTGACCACCGGCGGACGCCCGTCGTCTGCTCGACGGTCAGGGCCGGGGTACCGGAACGCATCGATGTCCCGTCGACGTCGCAATGGGCACGGCCCACAGTTATCCCGTCACGTAGCGCTGTAGGGAGATCTCCGCGGGGGTGTCGGGATCGGCGAGCAGGCCCACGACCAGCGTGCGGTGATCCCTTTCTGTGGCCGGCCGCGCGATCGGCTCGCCAGGTCTACCTGGGACACGCTTTCGCCGTTGAGGTCAGCTCCGCGCCTCATGGCGGGGGTTGGCGGCGGCGTCCGTGTTGCCGAGGGGTGCGAGCTGGTCGTCGTCCACGGCGCAGCTTTCCCTGCCGCCCGCCAGAAGCACACCCTTGCGCCCAGATCGCGCGCGGGAAGCCGTGCCGGGTCTGCCGGATGTTGACGTGATCCCGTCCGCCCACAGGTACACGTAGTCCACGCCGGACAGGTCGCGGGCGCCAAAGGCCCGTTGCTCGGCCTTCCAGGACTCGGTCAGCTTGGTGATCACCGCCGGGGACAGGCCGTGGCTGGAGCCGAGGAACTGGTCCAGGGCGGGCCCGAAGTCGCTCGAGGACAGCCCGTGCAGGTACAGCAGCGGCAGTACCTCGGTGATCTTCGGGGTCTTGCGGCGCCTCCACCGCGCCCGCCGAGGTGAGAACCTCCCGAGGCTGATGGGAGCCGTTGCGCACCACCAGCCGCCGGCCTGCCTCGTCGCGCTGGTCGGTGAACGCGGCGACGTAGGCCTCGACCTCGGCCTGCAACGCCGCGGCCAGCATCCGCCGGGCCCCGTCCCGGACGATGGTGTCGATCAACGATACCGACCCTTCTGGGCGGCGGGGGTCCTCGGCATCACGGCTCCGGGAACTACGGTGAGCACGGGTCGTACCTTCCCGACCGGCGTTGGCGCGCCGATCTTGCTTGAGCACACCAAGATCAGACGGAGGGTACGACCCCTCCAACCTCATCCACAGGTCTCAAGCATTGCTCCCGAACGCCGCCGAACCCCTCGGCCCGCAACACGGAGTTGCGTCAGCAAGCCCGGTAGGGCGTTGAAAGCCGAACGCCAACGGTCAGCGCAGGCGGTGCCACCCGGGCGGATCAGACCGGGGTGCCGGCCAGCTCGACGAGGCGGTGGATGGTTACGCGGTGTCCGTTTTTGGTGGCGTGGCGCAGTGCGGTCGCCGCGAGCCGTGGGGTGGCGGGGTCACCGCGGGCGGCGTGTAGTTCGACGTCGGCGAGGCGGGCTTCGTAGTGCCCCAGTGGGGGACCGAGGGTGAGCGCGCGCTCGACAGCCGTGCTGGCCCGGTCGAGGTTTCCGCGGGCGACGGCGACGAGCGCGGTGCGCGCCGCGGCCCAGGAGGCGAACAGGGTCAGGGTGTCGCCGGCGGCCGCGGCGGATGCGGTGAAGGCGGCGGCGGCGCTGTCGAGGTCGCCACAGGCGGTGAGCGCGATGCCGCGGGCGCGATGGGCGGTGGCGGTCCATCCCCGGTGGCCGACCCGTTGGGCGGTGTGGAGTGCTTCGATAGCGTCAGCTTCGGCTTCCTCGGTCCGGCCGAGGGCAGAGAGTGCTTCTGAGCGGTGCCACAGGGCGTAGGCCTGGCCTTCGGGGGTGTCGAGGTCGCAGGCCAGACGCAGTGCGGTGTCGGTTTCGACGAGTCCCTCGGCCGGGCGGTCCATGAAGACAAGGCCATGGCCGAGCGTGGAGCGTGGTGTCACGACCTGCAGCAGCTCCCCGGAGTCGGTGAACAGCCCAGCCGCACGGCCGAAGAGTTCCATCGCGGTGGCGATGCGCCCCTCGAGGAAGGTCGCCATGGCTCGGCCGTCGAGGATTCGGGCGGCGCCGGCGGCGTCGCCGAGGCGACGGTGCAGAGCGAGGGCCTTCTCGGCGCGCTCCCGTGCGCGGTCGGCGCGGTCGAGGTTCATGTCGAGGATTGCGGCGGTCTCCAGCGCCAGAGCCAGGGCGGTGTTGTCGCCGGCGGCGGCGACGATAGCGAGCTCGGCGAGCTCGGATGCTCGCTGGGGGTCCTGGGCGCCGAAGATCAGCATCGCCAGTCGGGAGAGGCGGCGTGAGCGGAGTGGGCCTGCGGGGGTGGCGGCGAGGGCGGCGCGCAGGTCGTCTACCGCGTGGTGGTCGCCGTGGATTGAGCCGGCTTCGGCGCGGACGGTGAGCAGGTCGGCGCGGGTGCCTGGTCGGGGGGCCAGCGCGAGCCCGGCGTCGGCGAGAGTGAACGCCTCGCGGGTGGCGTGCGCGGTCAGGGCGCCCTGGGCAGCGTGAGCGAATGATGCGGCGGCCGCGGCGGTGTCGCCGGCGTCACGATGGTGGCGGGCGATCTCGGAGTGGTCGGCGTCCTCCGCATTGAGGGCCCGGGCGAGCAGGGCGTGCAGGCGGCCCCGGTCGCCGACCTCGAGGCCTGCTGTGACGGTCTCGGTGACCAGGTCGTGCGCAGTGGCCCAGCCGCGCTCGCCGAGTCGGACCAGCCCGGCGTCGGCCAGCCCGGAAAGCGCCTCGAGCGCAGTTCGTGGTTCCAGCCCGGCTGCCTCGGCGAGAGTGGAGGCTGGGGCTTCTCGTGCGAGTAGGGCGAGCAGGGCGAGTAGTTCGGCGTGCGACCCGGTCTGCCGGCCGGCGCGGCGGCGCACGGCGGCGGCCTGTCCCGTGTGGCCGAGCTCGGCGGCGAGGGCGGCCGCTGCCGGGGATCGGGGGATCCAACCTCCGCGCGATCCGAGTGTGACGGCCCCACGCGCGAGCAGCTCGCGCAGGACTTCGGTGATGGCGAACGGGGTGCAATCGGTGCTTTCGAGCACCGCGGCGACCAGGCCCGGGTCGCGCAGCAGCCGCGAGACCGCGTCGGGTGGCAGCGGACCCACCACGATCTCGGTGCTTGCTCGGATGGATCGCAGGTCGGCGGGCACCGACGCGGCGATCTCGTCGGGGCGAAAGGTCAGCACCGTGGCCAGACGGGGGAGCCGGGCCAGCGCCGAGGCGAGCAGCAGCAGACTGCTCGGGTCGGCCCACTGCAGGTCGTCCACGACGAGCAGGGCACCGGCGCCGGTCGCGGCCCCCAGGATGCGCAGCCCCCCGGAGAGGATCAGCGCGCGACGGCTCTCGCCGTCGAGCCCTTCCTCGGTCTCGGTGGCGTCGAGCTCGGGCAGGACATCAGCGAGCGCCCAGCGCACCCGTGAGGGCAGCCCGTCGACGACAGCGCTGTCCTGGGCGACGGCCTCGCGCAGCATCGAGCGAGCCAGGCCCCAGGCCTCAGTGCGTTCGGGTAGAAATGCCCGCGCGGCGAGCACCGGCAGCGACGAGTCACGCACGAGCTCGGCCAGCACCCGTGACTTGCCCACCCCGGCGACGCCCGCAAGCGTCGCCACGTGCCGGGCCCGCACCGCCTCGCGCAGGCGGGCGAGCTCCGCGTCGCGGCCGACGAACACCGGCACACTCACCGAGCGCGGCTGCCCGCCAGCAGGGGGCGCCCGGGACGAAGCGGGGGCGGACACTTGCCCGTCCGGTGGGCGCTCGCCGTCCAGCAGCGCGATCCGCAGGGCATCGACGGCAGAGGACGGATCGACCCCGAGTTCGTCGGCCAACCGGTATTGCAGCTCGGCCAGACGGGCCAGGGCTCCCGCCAGGTCACCGGCTGCGGCCGAGGCCCGCGCGAGGACCAGCACCGCGGACTCCCGTAGCGGGTCGGCGGCGACGGCGTCCATGGCCCAGCTCACCGCGCGTGCCGGGTCGCCGAGCGCGAGTACCGCCCGGGCGGCGCGCTCGGCGAGGTCGACGTGGACGCGGTGCAGTCGTTCGCGGGGCTCGCGGGCCCAGTCGGTGTAGGTGTCCTCGACCAGCGGCTCGGCCCACATCGCCAGGCCAGCCGCCGCGGATCGCATCACGGCGGTGTCGTCGGTGGCCGCCCGGGCACGATCGGCGGCCTCGAGGAACTCGGTCACGTCAACCGTGCACTCCCCCAGCGCGTATCCACCGGTACCGGTGACGATCACCGATGATTCCCCCACAGCACGTCGCGCCCGGTTCACCAGGACCCCCAGGTTCGCGGCCGGATCAGCCGGAAGCCGATCGGGCCACAGCGCCTCGGCGAGCACCTCGTGGGTCACCAGATCGGGAGAGCGAACCGCGAGGACCCGCAGCAACGCGCGGACCTTGCGACCGCCGAACGCGGCCGGCGCCACCTCCACGCCACCGCGGCGGACCTGGAACCGCCCCAGCAACTGCAGGCGGAGCTCCGACATAGCGGTCATCGTCCTCAGCCGCCACCAGAGCGCAAGGTCGCGTTCCTACCGTCGTCCCGGTCAGACCACCCCGATCCGGGATCGACCCGGAACCCCCTCTGGAGAGCATCATGGGCACCCCATACGAGCAGCAGGACTTCGCTACCCCCACCGAGACCCGTGAGTTCCCGAACGGCCGCCTTGACCTGCTGCACATCGGCGGAGCCGACATCGGCCGGCTCACCCTCGCGCCCGGCTGGCGCTGGTCGACCGACATCAAGCCGGCCGCGGGCACCGAGTTGTGCGAGGCACCCCACTTCCAATACCACGTCAGCGGGACGCTGCGGATCCGCACCGCCGACGGCGACGAGTTCGACGCCACCCCCGGCCAGGTCACCGCGCTGCCGTCGGGCCACGACGCCTGGGTCGTCGGCCAGGACCCGGTTGTGGTCGTCGACTGGTGGGGCGCCTCCGACTACGCGAAAAGCTGAGAACAGTGCTGCCCACACTCGAGGGCCGCGACCTCTACGCGTAGAGCAGCGCCGGGTTGTTCGAGCCGTACACGCCGCCGGCGAGAACTGGGCCGCGCCCACCCCCGGGACAGGACCTCCGGGACCCGGTCAACCTGGTCAACGAGCAAGGCTGGACCCCGGAGCTAATCGCCGCGAGATCGGCCACCACCTCGACCTCAGGCTGCTCGGCCAGGACCCGTTGACCATCGCCGACCGAGTGGCCGGCGCCGCGCTCGCCACGGCCAGGCGCCGGGCACCGGAAGGCCTCGTGCAACTGTCCGTCGACGAACACCCCTGACCCACACCTGGGACCTGGCCCGAGCCCGTCGGCTACGACGAGAGCCACGACGAGGTTCGAGGCACCGAAGCGCTCTACCGGGAGATGGGTGCAATCGGCCCACGGGTCCCGGTCGAATCCGAGGCGCAACCCCAACAGCACTGCTGGGCCGGTTCGGGGCGGCATGACCACACCCGAGACCACAACACTCGCACCACGACGACAGAGATGACCATGACAGAGATGACCATGACAGAGATGACCACGACAGAGATGACCACGACCGAAGCGAACACGTCAGAAGCGAACACGTCAGAAGCGGCCACCCCCGAGACGACGACCGCGACCACGCTCGCTGCCCTCGCCCGATTCAACACAGCGTTCGATGCCCAGGACATCGATGCGATCATGGAAGCGATGACGCCCGACTGCGTCTTCGAGGACACCTCGCCCCCCAACGGCACATGTCACACCGGGGCAGGCGCGGTTCGAGCGGCCTGGACGACGCTGTTCACAGCATCACCGGACGGCGTGTTCACCACCGAGGAGACCATTATCGCCGACGACCGGGCGGTGGTGCGCTGGCGCTACGACTGGGGCAACGGACACGTCCGCGGCATCGACGTGTTCACCATCCGCGGCGGACTCGTCGCTGAGAAGCTCGCCTACGTCAAAGGGTGAGCCCCCCGGCTCGCTGACAAGACCACTGCATGTTGGCGCTCTTGCCACTGTATCCGGTCCAGTCGAGTGGGCTCAATCCGATAAGTCGGCTCCATGACCGGGAGGGTATTCGACTACCAAACGTGCGACCGACTTCGGAAACCGCTAACTGCGGCCTCGAAGGGGTGCGGCTGCGCCGGATATGGACAGCCGATCGGGCGGCCGTTCGTGGAACCGACGCCGGTCCAGCGAAATCCGGCCGGAAACGGTTCGCTGTCAGCGGTTGTCGGACTCGCCTGCGGTGTCACTGCTCGGGAGCATCGCACTGATCGCACGCGAGGCGTGCTCGGTCGCCCGGTGTGCGGTGTGCGCTGTCGAGCGCTGTGCCGATCGGGGGACCCCGACGATGTCGGCCACCTGGTGCTTGCTCGGGTGGGGCGACTTTGAGGATTTCCTGGTCGTCGACCCGGTGCTCTTGTCCGACGTCTTCCCGTGCCCCGAGGAGGCGGCGCCTCGTGGTGCCTCCGGCGTCGTCGCGTCCCGGGCCTGGGTGGAGCCATCGGGTTGGGTCTGCGCCGCAGCATGGCCGGGTGCGGGGTCCGAACGCATCGCCACGACGGGTTCGACGGCCAGTTCGGGGGTGGCGGGGCGGTCACGATCGGCGGCGTCCGCTTCGCGGTCGCCGGAGCCGACCGGCGGGCGCGCGGGAATGGTGGATTCCCGGGATGGGCCGGGTCTATTGGCGGGACCCGTCGCGGGGGTCGGGCCGAGCATCGGGTCGGGCACCGGAGGGGCCGCGGCCACGACGCTGCGCGTGGCGTCCGCGGGGGCAGGTCCCCCGTGGGCCGCCGCCGCGACCCCGCTGCCGAGGGCCAGCAGCAGGACCAGGCTCGCGGCGCCCGCCGTCACCCGTGGCCGACGTCGCTGCGGCCGGGCGGCCGGTCGACTGGGTTCCGCCCCGTGGGGTGTCGGCGTGGGGGAGCCAGGGCTGCTAGGTCCGCGTCGAGAGCCGGTGGCGGTCGAGTGGGGCGAGACCGAGGGACCGTGCTCGCCGGGACGATCCACCGCCGCGCTGGAGATCGGGCGCAGCTGGGCCGGCTCCCCGGCGGCCGAGCCGAGCAGGGCAGCGAAGTGCGCGGCCAGCTCGGCGGCGTCGGGCCGCCGGTCGGCCTGCGGGCGGGTCATGGCCGCCAACGCGGCCGCGACCGGGTCGGGAAGCTCGGCCGGGATGGCCGGTGGGCGACCGAGGCGGGCGGGCGCCGCGGTCGCCGGGTCGCCGGGATACTCACGGCGCCCGGTCAGGCACTCCAGCAGCACTAGGCCCAGGGCATACATGTCCGCGGCCGGCCCGATCGGCTGCCCGCGTACCTGTTCGGGCGCCAGGTAGGCCGGCGTCCCCAGGATCAGCCCCTCCAGGGTCAGCGCGGCCGCCCCGAGCCAGGTGGCGATACCGAAATCGGTCAGATACGGCCGATCGGTGTGGTCGAGCAGCACATTGGCGGGTTTGAGATCGCGGTGGGTCACCCCGCTGCGATGGACATGACTCAGACCCGCGAGCAGGCCCCCGCCCAGGCGCAGGGTCTGGCCCAGGGTCAGCGGGCCCGATGCCAGCCGTTCGGAGAGACTCGAGCCCTCCACCAACTGCAGCACGAAGAACGACCGCCCCGCGTGGGTGCCCGCGTCGAACACCGACACCACCCGGGGATGGTTCAAACCGGCCACTGTGCGCACCTCACGCCAGCGCCGCGGCTCCGCGGACCCGGTCGGCTCCGCAGACCCGCTCGGGAACAGCTTGATCGCCACCGGCCGCCCCAAAAGCGCGTCGTGGCCGCGGAACACCTCGCTCGACCCGCCGCGGCCGATCAACGACCCGACCCGATAACGCCCCCCGCCCAGAACGGCAGGCACCGGCTCTGCCCACCCCGGCGCCCCACCGGCGACGATCCGCCCCTCGGCGTCCTCGCCCCGGTCGACCGAGGCTTGCGTTGGCACCTCGTCCCAGAGCGCGTCCAACTCGCCCGCCATGGTCCCCCGCTTTGACGTCGGCTCGCCGCCACGCAGCACCGGGGTCCAGGGCGTCAGCGCAGATCTTCTGCACCGACAGTAACCAGTCGACCACCCTGACGGCCATACCAGTCGCCGTCTGTTCCGACCCGGATCGCTGCTGCATGCCGCGCCCCGCACGGCGAGCCGAGGTCGTCGACGGGCACGAACACAGTCAGCAGACAGCCGAGGGCGGCGGGATGACGATCCTGGTAGCCACCGCCGTCACCGATACCGGGGCAGCCCGGGGCAGAGTCGGTCGAGGCCGTTCGCCAGCCGGGGGGTACGGGTCAACCAGGCCGCGGCGGCGGCCAATACCGCCAGGTCGTCATCCACGCGATTCCTCGGCCAACACACGTTCCCCTCGTTGTCGTCTCGGACCGGACCATCGGCCTGCCGGCCGGCCGCGGTCCGCGAGCGCGGCCCGGCGCACCCGCAGCAGCACCGTGGGGTCGTGCTGCCTGCTCCGATTAAGTCGGCTCTATGGCATACGGCTGCGAGGTGCGAATGACCTGGGACAGCCTCAGTACCCGATAGAAGGCGTTCGCTCCGACCGAGAATCTGTCAGACGGCCGAGGCGGGACCGCGGCGGGTGACCCGGGATGCCCGCGCCGCCAGCACGTGGAAGGCGGAACCCGTCCTTTAGAGCGGCTTGGAGCCGGTGGGTGACAGGGGTCGGGGACCTCGCGGTAAGGGGGTGCCGCCACCGCCGCCGGGCGGGTCGTCTCCCCAGGGCGCACACCAGAAGCAGACCCGACTCCCGGTGACGATGCGCGCCCGCGGGCGTGGGACCTGCCCGCGAACGACCGCGACGTCCTCGCGGTCGACGCAGGCTACGCCCGAAGCTGGCAACACCCGATGGGGCAGCAGATCGGCGTCGAGCACGGCGTCCTCGGCAGCCCTTATCGAGAGCCCGTGCAGCGCGGGCACCTCAGTGATCGACCGCAGTCGACTCATGACGCTCAACGATAGCCCCGTGCAGGCCTGAGGGTTGACCGAGGTCCGACCGACTGGTGGGGCCGAGCTGATCAGGTCGGGAGGTCTTTGGCCGCTGTGATCTCGGTGTCCGGGCCGGGGAATACCCAGCAGCGGCCCCGGCTTTCGAAGTGCACCAGGAATGGGCCATCCTCGCCGCGCACTTCGACGATCGTGCCGATTCGGTCTGCCTGATCGACTCGTCGGCCATGCTGAGTGATCAGGTCTCCCACGTTGCCGCGCATTTGCCTCACCTACGTCCTGCCGATCGCGTCGCGCTGAGGTCACGGTCGTGGCATCCGGTAGTGGCTGTCAACGGCGAGGGGCCTGCGGTGACCGAAGAGGGCGGATTCAGCGCGTAGAGGCCTGTCGTGACCGTCCCCAGTTTCGGGACGGCGGTGGCTGGGGTTCCGGCGGACGGGGCGGTTGGGGGCCTTGCGGTCGGGGCTCAGAGACCGAGTTCGGTCGCCCCGGTGACGTCGATGCTGGATTCGATGGCCCCGGCTCGGGGCTCTGCCCCACAGCGTCGGGCCAGTGTCTCGAGGTAGCGCGACAGCGCCAGCAGCACGGAGAGGCGGTCCATGTGGGCGGCCGGACGTTCGCCCCGCGTCGCCATGTGGGTCACCGTCGTCGCGGGCTCGATCACCGCCCTGATGGCGATTCCGCCCCTGCTGATGCCCGATATGAGCACCGGCGAGATCGCCTACTTCGTCCTCTACATCGTGCTTACCGTGGTGGTCGTATTCCTGGTCCGCGGCGAACTTGGTCGTACTCGCGGGCAAGCCCGGTCGAAAACTGTCCGGGGACGGGGTCTGGCATTCTGACGAACCAGAACTCCTCAGGAGGCTCCCAGGTTTACGCATCGAGCTGGATCATGTCGGCGTTCATCACGTCCGGTGCGATGATGTTGCCGCTGAAATTGACCTGCTCGAAGTAATCTAGGAAACCCGCTTCCTTCGCGCCGACTTCGAGTCGGTCGCTGAAAGCCTTGTCGTGCAGCTTCCAGACGGCCATGTACCGATAATCCATGCGCTCCGGACCCGTGTTGTCGTTGATGGCACAGCCAAGGAACTCGGCACCCTGTTCGACTAGGCTCATAATGAACGGACCGATCTTCTCGTGGAAGAACTGCTGTCGCTCCTCCAGGGAAAGCGCGATCCAAGACGGCCTGGCTTTCCAGACCTCGGTAAGGATGTAGCCGCTCTCGCTGTCCATGGGGTGTCCACCTGGTTCCTTTCCAAATTGCCTGTTGTTAGGCAGACAAACTCCGTATAATCCATGCCGAGCGCTCTATGCGCAACTGCGTGAGGTCGTTCGTAGCGAGAAGCCTAACCTCGATCTTTCG
Source organism: Actinomycetospora sp. (assembly GCF_036497245.1). Classification (GTDB taxonomy): domain Bacteria; phylum Actinomycetota; class Actinomycetes; order Mycobacteriales; family Pseudonocardiaceae; genus Actinomycetospora. The sequence continues at coordinate 14,722 of NZ_DASXJS010000010.1, forward strand.
GCCGCACGGTGATCTCCGTCGGGCATTAGCCCGGACGGGCGCTACGGAGCGGCCTATCGGGCATGTTCGGAGATCAACGCGCAGCTCTGTGCCCAGACTTGTTTCTCGTGGTCGGACACGAGCCCCGTGCCAATCAGCGTCAGCGAGGCGGTCGCCTACGGCCGTCATCGAAGCCCGTGTCCGCTGCACCGGCGGGCCACCACCCACCACCGGTCGCGCCGGCCGAACGAGGCTATGGAACTCATCGGCAGCGCGATGGGTTCCGGGATCACTCGCTTGGCGAGCGACAACCCTGTCACTTCACGGCCACCCCTCCATTGTCGTCGGCCAGCATCGCTGTTCCGTCACGGCACCACGACACCGCGTCCGTGCATGCGCCCATTCTCGAGGTCGGCGATGGCGTCGGCGATCGCGTCCAACCCGTAGGTGCGGGTTCGAAGGCTCACGACTCCGGCGGCGGTGAGCGCGATGAGCTCGCGCAGATCATCGTGGCTGCCCACCGCATTGCCGACGATGCTGATCTCGGGCAGCACCAGGTTGAAGGTGGGCACCCGCAGCTCACCGCCGTAGCCGACGACGAAGTAGGTCCCCGCAGCGCGCACCATGGCGAGCGATGCCGTCGGGACGTCGCCCTCGCCCACGAAGTCGATCACTGCCTCCGCGCCGCTACCCCCGGTGATCCAGGCGACCTCGATACCTGCCATGTCGGCCGTGATGGCGTGGTGGGCGCCGCAGTCAATCGCCAGTTTCAACGCCTCGGGGTCGGGATCGACCGCGATCACCTCAGCCGGACCCAGCGCCCGAAGACACTGGACAGCGATGTGTCCCAGCCCGCCGATCCCGACCACGACGACTCGGGTTACCGGACCGAGGATCTGGACCGCCTTGCGGACGATGTGCGTGACGGTCAGGCCGGCGTCGGCATGCGGCGCGAGCGCTAAAGGCTCGAGTCCGTTGGGCGGCCGGAGCACGGCTCGGTCGGTGGTCTTGAGCAACTCGGCGAAGCCACCCGGGCGCGTTAGCGTCGTCGCTCTCGAACGCGACGTCCGGCGATGGAGAACCAAATCTGGAACCAAGACCCGAAATCGTTCGTGTGGACCAAGGCCGCGAAGGACATCCTCCAATCCTTGCCAAAATGTATCGCGACGAATCTCTGACGCAGGACACCGGCGACGTCGAGTCGGGTGCCGCGCCTCTATATCTTACGATCCCGAGAGCGAGTCACGCCAACCGATCGCGTCGACCTCTGCGGCCACGGCATCCATCACATCCATCACGGGTTCCACTCGAAATTGAAAAACCGCAAATGCGCTGGATAACCGGTGGATATCTGCAGGCTCATCGGTTTCGATCACGGCATAACCGCCGAACTCACCGACCCTAACTACGAATTGATGAAAGGTCAGACTTTCAGGCATCTTCCATGACTGGAAGACCTCGAGCACTCGTTTCTGTGCGGCCTCATAATCGTTGAAAGATCCGCCCGAGCGTTCCCACCAGGTTGCAACGTATTTCATCTTGGACTCCCAAAGCGCGACAATCGTGTCGTAGAACGATAGCAGGAGACATAGAATCGTTCTATCGTAACTTTATGTAGGTGAACAACTCCTGTCTGCCGTCTTAGCCGTTAGCCGCATCCTTCCCTCCGTCCTCGCCGGCGGAGGAGAAGTCGAGCGGGACCGTCGATAAGGACGCGCATTCAAATGAAGATGCATGCGGCTACTTCACCTTGATCGAGAGCGGCGACGGGTATAGGGCGCACGAGCCGCTACTAGGCCGAGACTGGCCCGCGTGCTCGACGAGCAAGTCGCGTCGAGTTGAGGCACCTGATGGCGTGACTAGTGTCGCGTGAACGAGGTTCGTTTACCGGGTGTGGCGTGGGGGAGTAGTTCGTCGGCGGTCCTGGTCCATACGAAGGGGCCGCATCGGGTGTTCCAGCCGTCGATGTAGGTGCGGATCGCGGCGGTGAGGTCGTCGACGCTGGCGTAGCTGCCGCGGCGGATGGCGTGACGGGTGATGATCGAGAAGAAGACCTCGACGAGGTTGAGCCAGGAGCCCGAGGTCGGGGTGAAGTGCAGCGTGACCCGCGGATGCCGCGCCAGCCACGCCCTCACCGTGGGGTGCTTGTGGGTGGCATAGTTGTCCACCACGACGTGCAGCTTGACCCGGGGGTAGGCCTTCGCGACCTGCTTGAGGAACGTGAGGAACTCCTGGTGTCGGCGCCGGTCGAAGCACGCGTCGACCACTTTGCCAGTGGCGACCTCGAGCGCTGCGAACAGTGTGGTGGTGCCGCGGCGGACGTAGTCGTGGGTGGCCTTCTCCGGCAGCCCGGGGCGGATCGGCGGGATCGGCGCGGTCCGGTCCAACGCTTGGACCTGCGACTTCTCGTCCACACAGAGCACGACTGCCTTCTCCGGGGGATGCAGGTACAAGCCCACGACGTCGCGCAGCTTGGCCTCGAGCTCAGGGTCGGTCGAGAACTTGAAGGTCTCCTGCTTCCAGGGCTGCAGGCCCCACCGCCGCCACACCTTGGCCACGGTGACGTTGCTCATACCCAGCTCGGCGCCGAGTAGCCGGCTCGACCAGTGCCTCACCCCCAGCCGCTCGGGCGGCGCTTCCAGGGTGCGCGCGACGACCTCGGCTTCGTCGGTGTCCGAGGGCCGTCCCGGCTTCGGCCGATCCTCAAGCCCGCCGAGCCCTTCGGCGGCGTAGCGCTGCTTCCAGAGGATCACCGTCGGCTTTGAGACGCCGACTCGGCGCACGATCTCGTTGGTGCCGATCCCCTCACCCGCGAGTAGCACGATGTGCGCCCGCTGCATCAGGTCCGCGCGGATCGCCCGAGCCGGAGTCCATCCCCCAATGTGTGCTCGGGTGGTCGGTCCGGTGGCGGTTACTGGTCGTCGGTGAGGTGGTGGTGTGGGTCGACGACGTGCAGCGCGATGTTCGCGGTGCGGGCGCGGTCTTGGGCGACTGCGAGCACCTCGTGGACGCAGGGGTCGGTGCCGGTGACCGCGCGCACGTTGAGCACCACGACGCTGGGTGTGGTCTCGAGTGCGGTGTGCAGCTGGCGGCTCAGTACCGCAGCGTCGTTGCGGCCCAGATCGCCCCCCACGGTGATGATGACCCCGCCCATGGTGTCGTGACGGGCCTCGATCCGCGCGCCTGCTCCGGTCGGCACCGACAACACCTTCCCCGCGGCGGCCAGTGGCGCTGGGCGGGGGCTGGGCACGGCGGCGGGCCTGCTCACCGGGGTTGAGGCAGGAGCCGGGGAGGTGGTCGGCGGCGCCGTGGTGGGCCGCGGGCTGGTGACGGCCGAAGTAGCGCGGGCGGCCGAGGCGGCCGGCTCGGAGGCGAGCACGAGAACAGACATCGCGACTTGCTCCCTGCAGCTGCGGACGACCGGGACCGGGCTTGCGCCGACCCCGACCCGGGTGCCTGCCCAGGGCGCGCCGTCCCCGGACCGTCCTCGGTATGGCCTACGTCACACCAGTGTCGGCGCCGCGTCAAGCAACCGGACGAGAGGGGCTGGCGCGCCCCGGTGACCCGCGTCCACTCGCGGGAGCCGAGCTCGCCGCCGAGCCGTGGAGGGCGGTGCGACCTGCGCACACGCCTGGCCAACCTGACCGTCGTTCCCCAGGGCGCGGACCCGCGACCGGACGCTGGACTCGCATGCGCCCCTTCCTGCCCGCCACGCCCACGCCGGTCCCGCTCGACGCGCTGCTGTTCGACCGCACCGCGGCCAGACCCACCGGAGTACCTACGGGTCGTCCGGGTGCACCGGCTGGGCGGGCGGGTGCAGCCGGGCGGTGGTGACGCGGATCTCGTCCAACCCTTGCTCGGCCAGCAGCGCGCGCAGGTCCAGCATCACGTTGGCCGCGGCCCCGGGGTCAAGCGGACCGTAGCTCTCGACCGGGCCAAGACGGTGATCAACGACCACTACGACATACAGGCCCTGCTCGAACGCTGCGCCCAACGCATCCATGTTGGCCACCCCCGTCGCGGAGCGATGCCCCTGACACGCCAGACAACCCGGACGAGGAAGTCCCGTAAGAGTGAGCAGGCCGGGGATCAACGCGTCGCGCCGTGCCGACGAGCGCCGGCCGGAGATCGTGGATCAGGCCGCCGCACTCGCAAGACCGCAAGTAGTGGCGCACCCGGACCGACGATTCCTGGAGATCCCCGTCGTCGGCGCCCTGACACGCGCGACCCTGCGATCCGCAATAAGGGGCTGGGAGGCGACCTTCACCGCATATCGCGGTGGCGAGTTGCTCGAGCGCTGGGCCGGTTATACCTCCGGCCCATGAAGGGACCGTCACCTGCAACCTCGTCCGATAAGTCGGCTCAATGTCAGGACCGACGATCGGCCTGCCAGCAGCCATCCCGCCGGCTCCGGGGCCCCATCCCCGGAGGCCCCACTCGCGGGGCCGACCGGCGCGGCGGGCTCGTCACCACCCGAGGCGAGGTCGCGGATGAACTCGACCAAAGTCGAGGCGGCCAACGATGACCGAACCAGCTCGTCGGCAAGCCGCTGGCCGCTCAACCCGCCCTCGGTGTCGCGGTACAGCTCCAGGGTGCCCAACCGCATCGCCCCGGGTCAGTCTCCGGGCGGGGCGTAAGCCTGACGTGCGCGGCCGGCCTTCTCGAGGACCGCTGGCATGTCGCCAGGGGCGATCAGTGGTCGGGTCTCGACTTTCGAGAACGCTCCCGTGCTGGTGACCGCGATGGAAATCGCGGCCACGTCGGAGGCGTCCGGCATGTCGACGATGACCATTCCGTCGTACTCGCCGAACATGTAGTAGACCAGTTCGACGTTCCCGCTGAGGCTGGCGATTGCGGCTGCGATCGCGTTGCCGCGATCGGATGGTCTTGCCAGCAGATGATCCCAGGTCTCTGGTCGGTAGCTGAAGAACGTCACAAACTTCGCCATCGCTTTGAACTCCTCACGATCTGGACTACGATTCGATTGCGCCACCGAGTCCGTCACCTCAGCTCCAGGTCCGCACACGGGCGGCTTGTGACGGTCTCGGTGAAATGCGTCTTGCGGGAACCGGCCGTACTCCCTGTGGGCGCTCGACGAAGTCCCGAGGACGAGCGTAGGCGGGTTGGACTTGCGCCGGAAGCAGCGCGCCGGGGCGCGGTTGTTACTCCAGCGCCATCATCCACGACGGCCTACGCCGCGGCGGTCCCGAGCGGCGGCGCGAGACTCGGCCATATCCCAGTGGTTCCGGGATCAGACTGTGGGTTGGGCCGGGGTGATGTTGGCGTTGCCGCGGAACACGTTGTCCGGGTCGTAGGTCGCCTTGATCGCGGCGAGCCGGTCGAACTTCGTGCCGTAGGCGGAGCGGATGCGGTCGGGCTCGTACTCGGACATGAAGTTCACGTACTCCCCGCCCTGGCGGGCAAACGGCTGCAGGGCGTCCCAGAGCCCGCGAACCCATTCCCGGTCGATGGCCATCAGCTCGGGTGTCGGTGCGATGGCGTCGATGCTGACGTTGAATCGGGCGGAACGGCGCGTGGACAACGCCGTGGCGTCGTCCGGGACGTCGGCGTAGGCGCCTCCGAGCGGGAAGATCGGCAGGACACTCATCGGGCTGGACTTACGGGGCAGGTGGTCGGCCAGGACCGCGATCGCGTCGTCGGTCAGGTCGTCGAGGACGAGGCCCTTCGAGTAGGCATGCATGCCCCACGGTCCGGCCCCGTCGATCATCTGCTGCAGTGCGACGTAGGGCATGTCCTGGACCATCTCGAACGCCGGGGTCAGCCGCGCGCAGACCTTCGCGAGGCGATGGTCGTGCGCGGCAGCGTCACCGAACCCCACGAGGATCATGGCGATGCCGGGCGCGAGCTGGTGCTCTGGCGGCACGAACGGTGCTGGCGCGGCGTTCAACCCGGCAATGAGTATCCCCGCGTCCCGCGGCAACTCGGCGCAGACGTCGCGGGCCAACTGCAGCGCCGGCGTGCACCGCTCCAGCTCCCAGAACAGCATCGCGACGTGCACCTGTGGACCGACCGGGTGCAGGTTGAACTCGAACTCGGTCACCACCCCGAAGTTGCCGCCACCCCCGCGCAACGCCCAGAGCAGGTCGGGGTGCTCGTCAGCGTCGGCCCGCACCACACGGCCGTCAGCCAGAACGACCTGCGCGGCGACGAGATTGTCGACGAGCAGCCCGGCCATCTGCGTCAGATAGCCGTAGCCCCCGCCGAGTGCGAGACCGCCGACTCCGGTATGACTGATCGTCCCACCGGTGACCGCGAGGCCGCGCCGCTGGGTGGCAGCGTCGAGGTCGGCCATCGTCGCGCCGCCGCCACAGCGAACCCGGCGCGTCTGCGGGTCGACCACGACCGCGGTCATCCGGGCCCCGAGATCGATCACCATACCGCCGTCGACGCACGAGGCCCCGGACGCACTGTGCCCACCGCCGCGCACCGCCAGCTCCAGACCGCGCGCTCGCGCGTGCCCGACCGCAGCGGCCACATCGCGGGCCCCGGCGGGGCAGGCGACCACGGCGGGATGCCGGTCGATGGCGGCGTTCCACAGCGACCGGGCACGCTCATAGCCCGGATCACCGGCACCGCCAAGCAAACCCTTCCGAACAGCGCCACGAGCATCGATCGAGTGGTTCATGGCCTACTCCTTGTCCTTCGGCCGACCCTGGACGAGCGGGTCGATGCCGAAACGCTAGGAAGCGAAGTCCGCCCACCGCGTCGGTCTGAACACGCATCCACGACGACTGCAGAAACGGACAGATGCCCGCGAAACCACCGTCAACAGTGCGGTACTGCGTAAGTACCGCCACGGCGCCACCAAGAACGGCGCACCGAGGTATCGGTAGGCGGGCAGCGCCGAGTCAGCGAGCGGACTCGGGAGGTCGACCGTAGATCGCCGAGATCGCCTCAGCACGACCCCGCACGCCAAGCTTGCTGTAGATGTTCAGCGTGTGCCGCTCGACGGTGCGCACACTGATAACCAGCCGGTCGGCGATTGCCCGGTTGGTCGCTCCAGCCGCGAGCAGATCCAGAATCTCGCGCTCCCGTTCGGTGAGCTTCCCTGTCTCCGCGGCGGAGCGGGAATCCGAGGGACCATCGGCCGGGTGCGGCGCCGGTTCGAGGAAGGCGAGTACCGCCGCGACGAGTGAGTCCACGTCGCCCTCGTGCGGCAGGTGCGCCTCGCCGTCCAGTAGGACCAGCTCAGCGGTGGGGATCGCGGCCGCGATCCGGCGGGACGCCTCTGCGGAGATCAGACGGTCGTCCTGGCGGCTCACCACGAGGGTCGGGACCCGCGTCGCCGCCATCGCAGCGGATGTGTCGTGGCGGATCGCAGCGTCCTGGAGACCGACCGCCATCTCGGCCGAGGTGCAGCGCCGCCACAGGCGGGCGAACGACGAGATCTCTTCCTTGCCGGCCCCGGCGAGCAGCACCGAGCCCAGGGTGAATGACCCCATCTCCCAGTCTGCCAGCATGAGGTCGCGGAAAGCGTTCCAGCGCGGGTCGTCCGGTCCGCTGCCGGTCTCCATGCTGTAGAGCACAAGCCGGGACACCCGCCTCGGGTTCGCTGCCGCGTACTCCAGGGCGGCCGGAGCCCCGTGCGAGGACCCGAACAAGGCAGCCCGGCGCAGCCGCAGATGGGACGAGACGTCGTCGAGGACCTGCACATCCGCGTGCAGCGAGAGGTCATCGCGGGTGCGGTCGGAGAGTCCGGTTCCCCATCGGTCGTACATCACCACGGTGTGACCGGTGGCGAACCCCGAGCTCAGCCGCCGATAGCCCTCGAGCTCCCAGAACGCCTCCAGGTGGCTCGACCAGGGCGGCACCATCACCAACGGGGGGCCGCTCCCGACGGTCGCGTAGGCGATACGGGAACCGAAGGACGTCCGGAGGAACCTCACCTGCATCCGGGACATCGCCGTCCTCCTCAGCGACCCAGGCAGGCGCACACCGGGCGACACACAGTGTGCTCGCGGCCTGGCCAGCGGACAACCGGCACCGGAGGCCGGGTCCGAGATAGACGGGAAGCAGTCGGAGGCAAGTTGGGAACCTCCAGTTCTGGGCCTGGCCCCTTCGCGAGCACTGTTCCCGTCCGCGCTGCCGCGACGCGCAGGACGCGCGCTCCAGGCTCGTCGAGCCAAGTCGGTCGGCCACGCGGCGTCGTGCGGGTCATGGTGCGAAACGACGTCTACCGCTGCGGCGTTACCGCGGCTGCACCCGCCGCGACCCGGCCGCGGAGCCCTACCCGGACCTGGTCGACCGCGACTTCGCCGCCGAGGGCCCGGACCGTTGTGGGTCACCGACATCACCGAACACGACACGGCGGAAGGGAAGGTGTACTGCGCGGCCGTTCTGGATGTCTACTCCCGCAGAATCGTCGGCTGGTCGATCGACGACAACATGCGAACCGCGTTGGTTGTCGACGCGCTCGGTATGGCCATTACCCGCCGCCGACCTGTCCCGGACACAGCGACGATCATGCATTCCGATCACGGGTCGCAATTCACGTCGTGGGCGTTCGGGAGACGCCTGATCGACGAGGGGCTGGTCCCGTCGATGGGCTCGATCGGCGACTGCTACGACTGTGAGACCGGGCTTGCGGCTCCCGGGGTGGTCTGACCCTTGCTACGACCGGCCCGTGAGGTGCCCTGGCGTTGATCTGTCGACCGCCCCGGGGCAGTGCAGTAGCGACGCGCCCGAACGGGCAGTGACCTCATAGGAGCCTGATTCCCCAGGTCCCATCACAGTCCTGTTGTCCGCCCGCCCGGACGCGAGCGACCACGCGCCCAGTGCAAAGGACACCCGGTCGATGACAAGCACCTCGAATGTCGGCGAAGAACGCATCGTCATCCCAGTCGGCACCCCACAAGAACACCCACATCGCTGTTGCCCTCAACGAGATCGGCGGCCGACTCTCGCAACTGTCGGTGTCGGCGAACACGGACGGCTATCAGCACCTCGAGGCCTGGGCTACCAGCCTGGGAGCGGTCGCGGCATTCGGTGTCGAGGGCACCGGCTCCTACGAAGCTGGGCTTGGCCTCGCGCGCCTGCGCCGGCAGGGTCATCGGGTCCTCGAGGTCAACCGGCCCAACCGTCAGGCGCGCCGCCAGGCCGGTAAGTCCGACACCCTGGATGCTGAGAACGCCGCGCGAGCCGTCCTCGCCGGGACCGCGACCGCCCGCCCCAAGACCGCCGAGGGCACGGTGGAAATGATCCGCCAGGTCAAGATCGCCAAGGACACCGCGGTCAAGGCGCGCACGCAGACCATGGTGGCGCTCAAGAGCCTGGTTGTCACCGCCCCGAGTGAGCTCCGCGAGCAGCTCGAGCCCCTCGCTGACCGCCCGCTCATCGAGGCCTGCCTCGCCCTCGATATCGACGGTATGCAGACCCCGGCGACGCCGCCCGCTACAGCCTGCGCAACCTCGCTCGCCGCTACCGCGACCTGGAGGGCGAGGCCCTGTGCCACGACCGTGTTCTGGACACCCTGACCGCCAGGGCGAACCCGGCGTTGCCCCAGCTGTTCGGAGTCGGCGCTTGACTCCGCCGCGGCGCTCCTCATCGTGGTCGACGACAACCCCGAGCGAATCTCCCACGACGGTGCCCTCGCGAAGCTCTGCGGCCCCTGCCCCATCCCGGCCTCCAGTGGGAAAACGCAACGCCACCGCCTGCACCGTGGCGGGCATCGTCAAGCCAACGCCGCCCTGCACCCTATTCTAGTAGTGCCGATGCGATTTCACCAGCCAACCATTTCCTACGTCGCCAGGCGCACCGAAGAAGGGGAGAGCAAAACAGAGATCATGCGCTGCCTCAAGCGCTTCCTCGTCCGTGAACTGTTCCACGTCATCGTGCCACGCCTCGAGCGGTGCGCGATCACCAACGCCGCTTGACGACTGTAGGAGCATCAACTCGATGATGGAGTCGTTCTGGGGAACGATGCAAATCGAGCTTCTCGACTCGCGCAAATGGTCGACTCGATTCGAACTTGCCACGGCCATCTTCGAGTGGATAGAATGCTGGTACAACCCGAGAAAGGCGCCATTCCAGCATAGGAATGCACTCGCCGGTGGACTTCGAAGCCCACCACACCAGCCCGCCCAAGATCACTGACCCCACACCGTCGGTGTCCGGCCTACGGGGTCAAGCTCATAGGCAGCAGAAGACGCGCAAGCCTCGCGCGGCGTAATGCAGCTCAGGGCATCCCATGGGGATTCGGTGTCAAGCAGCGGCCGCTTCTTGATCTTTAGTGTGGTGGGCCCAGGCGGTGTGTTCGTCATAGAGGGTCGGGTTCTTGAGGCAGCCGTGCAGGATGCCGACCAGCCGGTTGGACAGCTGACGCAGCGCGGCGTGGTGGCCGGTGCCGCGGGCGCGCAGCGCCTTGTAGTAGGCGTGGGCGCCCGGGGAGGCGGTCAGCGCGGAGAACGCCTGCTGGTGCAGCGGGTCCGCCAGGCGGGTGTTGCGCACCCAGCGGGCGGTGACGGTTCTCTTCTTGCCCGAGGCGCGGGTGACCGGGCTGTTGCCGGCGTAGTTCTTGCGCGCTCGCGCGCCGGCGTAGCGGGTGGGTCGTCGCCGAACTCGCCCAGGACCCGGGCGCCGAGGACCGCTCCGAGCCCGGGCTGGCTGCGGTAGATCTCAACATCCCGGTGTCGGCCAAAATGCTGGTCCACCTGCCCCTGCAGGGTCGCGATCTCGCCGTCGAACACCCCGATGATCGCCACCGCCGCTTTGACGGTGGCGGCGTACCCGGCGATCAGCGCCGGTGGTACGCGCACCAGAAATCCCAGCGTTCCTCTATGGGCTGGTCTGGTCGAGGACCTCAGTTCCCGCCTCGCGGGTGACCAGACGGCGGGCGAGCTCGGTGAGGGGTTGGTCGGTGGCGTGGGCGTGGTCGCGCAGGCGGATGAATGCCTCGCCCATGTCGAGGTGTCCGACTTCGGCGAGCACGCCCTTGGCCTGTTCGATGATCGCCCGACTGTTGAGGGCGGTCTGGAGCCTCGAGGTGACGGTGTGCTGGGTGTGCGCGTCGCGTTCCTGCAGGATGCTGATGGTCGCCGCATCGGCCAGGGCCTGGACCGCCCGAAGGTCAGCCGGGGGTAGCGCGCCGGCTGCAGCGCCGAAGAGGTTCAACGCGCCGATGGTGTGTCCGCGTAGGCGCATTGGCACCGCGTGCACCGAGCGGAACCCTTGCTCGGCGGCTCGGGCGGTGAAGCGGGGCCATGTATCGCCCGCGGTCAGATCGGGAGCGTTGACTGGCTGCCCGCTGCGGTAGCAGTCCAGGCAGGGGCCCTCGTCGGACTGGAGCTGGAAGAGCTCGATCAGCCGGGCTGCTTCGCTGGAGGACGCGACGAGCTGCAGGGTGTCCCGGTGGGCGGCGATCAGCAGTCCGGCGGCGTCGGCGGGGAACAGCGCGACGCAGTCGGTGGTCAGCGTGTGCAGCAGATCGAGCATGTCGAAGTCGGCGACCAGCGTGTCGGCCACCTGGATCAACGCCGCCAGCAGCGCCGTTTCCCGGTTCTCCGAGGCTGTGGCCATCAGCGCTCCTTGGTGAACCACAGCGTGCGGGCGACGACCTCGCGGGCGACCGCGTCGATCGGCCGATCATGGACGAAGGCGTGGGCCCTCAAGGTGGCCAGGGCACTGTCCGGGGAGACCTCCAGCTGGGCGATGATCATTCCGGTGGCTTGGTAGACCTCCGGGCGTTCCAGCGGCACATCGGCCAACCAGCCCTCGACGTCCACGTCGACGCCACCTCCGGGCCCCGTCGTGTCGGGCGCTCCGGTCGAGTCCAGCGTCGCTCCGGGGCGCACGTCCAGCACCGCCCAGAACGCGGCGTCCGCTGCGCGTCGTGCGCGAGCCAGGTCCACCGGTTCGAACGCGACGGGTTCGTCTCGGTAGAAGTCGAGAACCCCGATACTGATCACCCCGCCGAGCAGCGGGAGAACGTACATCCCCCGCGCCGTGGTTTCCCGCACGGCAGCGGCGGCGAAGATCGGCCACTTCTCGTGGACGCCCTCGGTGATGTCGGGGACCAGCACCGGAGCGCGGGAGGTGAACGCCTCCACGCACGGGCCCTCGGCCAGCCGGAACTGCAGCTCGTCGATCCGCGTCGCCACCGCGTCGGTGGCCCACACAGGGCTCTGATGATCCGGGCTGGTCATCGCCGTGATCGCCGCCCCGGTCACCGGCAGAGCGACCACACAGAGCTCGCAGATGAGTTGCGCCGCTCGGGCCCCGCCCTCGGCCAGGGCTGCGGCGAGCCCCTGCTCGAAATCGGGCTGTTGACCTTCGGTTGTCATGTCGAGCGCACCACTGACTGGTCTCGTCGGCTGCGCCCGAGAACCCGCGCTAAGCCGACCGTGCACCTAGTGAGGCCAACAACGCCTGAAGCCTCACCGTACCCCCGGCCCCAAGCCCCGCGGGGTCGGCCTGTCGACGACCCGCCATGGATCCCGCCGGGCCACCGGCCGGCTACGCGGCAGGCGTCGTCCACGAGCCCATCGGTTCGACGACGGACCGCACCACCCGGCCCGGCGGGCCGAATCTTGCGCGGCCATGCCCAGCAGAGCCGTTCGATATCGCACGCAGAACCCACTCTCAGTAGCGTGTCGCGCTCGGACGGTGAGAATCCGCGATCCACATCGGAACCTGCGTTCCCATGCGACCGAGTTGGCGCGCGACACTGAGTTCTTGACAGAGACGCCCGGACCTCTGAAGGAAAACGGACATCGGATGCTTGGATATTATCGTGAGGCCGGCTCCGGACCGACTGTTGTGTGCATACATCCGAGTTCGAGTTCATCGTCCCGATGGAAGCCGTTGATGGCCCGCCTTTCGTCGAGGTTCAGAGCCGTCGCCGTGGACACAGCAATAGCCATCGAATTCGCACTGACATACCCCGGTCGCGTCACAGGCCTGGCGCTCTATGAGCCGGCCCTCTGGGGTCTGCTGTCACGAGAATTACCCGTGGATCCCGGCATCGACGCTCTGCCCCCGGGTTGGGCAGCGTCCTTCGCGAGAGGGCGACGATGGAGCAACTAGCTACCATCCGGTCTCCCTGCCTATTGCTGTCGGGTGAGAACACCAAGAAACCAGCTCCCACCCACGTATTCCGCCCTCACGATCCGTTCAGAGCCGCGTGGATCGCCAGCGCGGCGTCGACATCGGCGGTCCACGCGGTCAGTGGACGCCCGAGAATCTTCTCCGCCTGGTGGAGCCGGTAGGTGACGGTCTTGTGGTGGACGTTGAGTGCCCGTGCCGCGTCGCCCCGGTTGTGGCCGTGCGCGAAGACGGCCCGCAGGGTCGCGCGGAGCCGCTGATGGGCCTCGTCGCATGTCGCGAGGTCGCCGAGCTTCTCCTCGGCGAACCGTCGGGCGCGATCGGGGTCCACGCAGAGCACGGACGCCACCTCGACGTCACGGAAGCGGATGACGCCGGGCGCGGGATCGCATCGCAGACGGGCGACACGTTCCGCTTCCCGTGCCCGGGCATGGGCGGACCGGAACCCGTCGCGACCGCGTGAGGGCTCCCCCATCCCGACCACCACGTCGTCGAGGGCCACGCCTCGCAGCGCGTCGAGCGTGGCGTCGGTCGGCCACCCCGTCCACGCGAGCCAGCCCCACCAGGTGCCGTCGCCGGCGGGCAGCGTCAGGCCCGTCGCGTCGGGGACGTCCATGACCCGCTGCAGCTCGTGCCGCACCCCTGCCGTCCCGGAGAGGGGGGACGCGACGAAGGCGACGTGGACGCGGTTGACCTCGTACCCGAGGGCGATTCCGGCGGCCTGCAGATCGACCGGGTCCGAGCCGAGCAACGCCCGCACGGTGGCCGCTCGTCCGCTGGGCACGGTGCCGCCGGCCGCGTAGGCGTGGGGCGCCAGGCTCGTGGGGAACTCCTCGACGATGCGTTGACAGGCGGCGTCGATGAAGTCGAACAGGTGCTGGGACGAGACCCGCAGGACGGCGAGGCCGAGCGGCCCGCGCGCGGTGTCGTCGAGCTCGGCCTCGACGTGGTCGGTCCAGATGCGCCACAGCAGCTCGTGCCCGACCCGGTAGGCGCGGAGCAGGTGGGTGACGTCGCCGCCGCCGGCGATCAGCCGGCGCGCGAGGTCCTGGGTGCCGGCCGGGGCCTCGATGCGGTTCGACGGGACTCCGAATGCGAGCGTGGCGAGCATCGCGCCGATGTTCTGGTCGGTGCTGTGACGCACCACCGCCACCGCGTCGGCAGTACCGGCGGGAGCCAGCTCCGGCACGACCCGCAGCACGTGCTCGGTGATCTGTCCCGCGATGATCTCGCTGCGCGGCAGCAGGTCACGCGCGAGACGCCGGACCTCGTCGTCGGTGTGCTGATCGATGTCCATGGCCGCCTTTGCCCAACATGACCCATGACCTCGCGCGTTTCGGCCAACGCCCCGGTGGTGCGCTCTCCGGGGCTCTGTCGGCCTGGCCGAGTGGACAGCATATCGAGTGATAGTTGGCCGCTCGACCATCGATACCTCGACGATGCGACCCCAGGATGTGACCCAGTTCGCACCTCGTCGCCCGAGGATCGGACGCTACGTCGCTGCAGCCGTGAGGAGAGGTCATCGTGGAGACAACCTTCGACGAGATCAAGAAGCATTACGCCGCGGAGGTGGACCACGCCGCCCACCGGACGCTCGAGAAGGCCTCCGAGCTGCCGATGAGCTACGAGGAGATCACCCCGACCTGGCTGACGAGCGCTCTCGGGGGCGATCACGCGGGCGCGGAGGTCGTCGCCCACCGGCTCGGGCCCGTCGACGAGGGCACGTCGAGCCGGCGGCGCATCCACCTCGACTGGAACGACGCCGGTCGCGCCGCCGGGCTGCCCGCCAGTGTGTTCTGCAAGAGCACCATGACCCTGGAGAGCCGCTACCTGCTCGGGATGAACGGCGGCATCGCGGCGGAGACGCTGTTCTTCCGCGACGTCCGCGACCGGCTCGACATCGAGGCGCCCCGAGCGCGGTTCGCCGAGTTCGACCCCCGGTCGTTCAATTCCTTCATCGTCCTCGACGACATGGCCGACGACGTCACCTTCGGCGACTACGACATGAACCTCACCGAGGAGCAGGCCCGGGACCAGCTCTCGGTCCTCGCGGAGGTCCACGCGGCGTATCACGAGAGCCCCGCGCTGGAGACCGAGCTCGCGGCGTGGAACGGCTGGGAGAAGTACTTCACGATCACCGTCGAGAAGGCGGGTTTCGGTCCCGCGTGCGCCCGCGGGTTCCAGCAGGCCGAGGAGGTCATTCCCGCGCGCCTGTTCGCCCGCGCCGACGAGGTCTGGCCGGCGACCCTGCGCAGCGTCCTGGAGCACAGCACCCTGCCGCGGACGTTGATCCATTCCGATCCGCACCTCAAGAACTGGTACATCACCGCCGGGGGGCGGATGGGCCTCAACGACTGGCAGTGCTCCTGCAAGGGACACTGGGGCCGCGACCTCGCGTACGCCATGTCCACCGCCCTGAGCGTCGAGGACCGGCGCCGGTGGGAGCGGGACCTCATCGCCCACTACGTCGAGTGCCTCCGGGCGGGCGGCGTCACCGGGGTCTCGGTCGACGATGCCTGGCTCGCCTACCGCCACAACCTCTTCTCGGCCCTGGCCTGGTGGACCGGGACCCTCGGCCAGCCCCCGGAGGCACCGGACATGCAGCCGCCCGAGGCCTCCCTGGAGTTCATCCGTCGGATGACCCACGCCATCGACGACACCGACGCCCTGGACTCCTTCTAGACCGGGCGTGATGCTCAGGGGACGCGCCGCACCCCCGGCGGCACGTAGCGGCCGCGGAGGATGTCCGGTCGGGGAACGTACTGGCGGAGGATGAGCCGGAACAGTTCGCCGGGCGGAGTCGTCGGGAGCCAGTTACCGCGCTTCTCGGGTGACGGCGCGTCCCGTTGGAGGTAGAGCGTCAGGGAACCGTCGGCTGCGTAGGTCAGCCCGGGAGTCAGGCTGCCGCGGTGGTAGATCCCGGCGTCGTTCTCGACGAGGAAGGCGGCCGGATTCTCGTACATCGTGACCGACCAGAACTGCTCGACCGGCGGGAACTCGCCGGGCGAGAACGTGATCTCGTAGCGGTAGTCCCCGACGAGCGGATCGTCGTCGGTGTCGACCACCGCGCCGACGTAATAGGCCTCCTCGACGCTGTTGGCCAGGAGACCGGCCTGGGCGACCTCGAAACGAGCGTAGTAGTCGACGCCCCAGTCGCCGACGGTGTCCGGGTTGAGCAGAATCCACCCGTTGTGCATCGGGCCGGCGAACGGCAGCTCGGCGTAGAGGCTCTGCAGTGAGTCGGGGATGGCCTGACGGAGACCGTCCACGGCCGAGGGGTGCACTGCGGCGGGATCGAACGGGCGGTGCGGACCGATGCCGATCCTCTCCAGGAGGCCGAGCACACCCTGGTCGGCGGCGGCCGGAGGGAACGCGGTCAGGCCGTCGGCGAGCAGCCGGTAGAAGTCGAGCGGGTCGCCCTTCCGGTAGTCCCGGTAGGGGTGCGGCGCGGCAGGCACCGCGGCGCCGGGCTCGGCCGGTCGCAGAGCGGTCCGGCCCTGGATGGCGACGGCGCCCGCGACGTCGTCGTCGAGAATGGCGACCCGGGCGAGCAGGCAGACCACGGTCGTCGGCATCGTGATCGTCCGTCGGATGCCTCGGGAACCACCCCGGTCCACTGCGGTCCGACGATGAGGAAATCGCCGCCGTACGTATCGCCCATCCTCGTCCCGACGTATCCGCGACTGTTCGTGTACATGTCGAGCAGTTGGACGGTGAAGTAGCGATCCGTCACCGCGGGAACGGTCAGGATCACCGCGCCCCCCGAGAGGTCGACGAACGTCCGGGCGTACGGGGCGTCGACGATCGGGGTCACGAAGTACCGGTCCCGGGGTTCCGCCGCATCATCTCCAGCAGCGGGAAGCCCCACCGGAACGCCGCCATGCCGAGCCAGTGCCCCTCCCCCTGACGCGACGTCCGCACCTGCGCGACGATCTCGTCCTTGAGCGTGGCGATGTCCATCCAGTGACTCCGTCCGGGGGGTCAGACCGACGGGCCGACCGTCGGACATCCGCGCCCCTCGCGTCCTCATCCGTTGCGGGTGATCCGGACGGGCCCGTGGCCGCGACGATGCCGGCGGCCGGGGCGGGCACTCTCAGCGTTGTGTGGATCACAGGGCGTTAACATCGATGCAAACGGACTAGCCACGTAGACCGGACGGAACGTGCGAGCATCCCTAGCGCGTCGGAGATCCCCGACTCCACGCAGCAGTTGACCCGCCGCCCCACGAGGGGCGGACAGGCCAAGGAGGCTCCCCACATGAACCAGAAGATGATCAGCCGGATCGTCGGCGGCGCTGTCGCCACCACCGCCCTCGTCGGCTTCGGCGGCGGCGTCGCCCAGGCGGAGGAGACGCCGGACGGCGCCATCCAGGAGGTCGGGCACAGCGTCCACGGCGTCGAGGAGTCGACCGGCGTCGCCGACACCACGAAGAAGATCGACGACGCCACCGGCGTCACCACGATCGACAACGAGACCGGCGTGACCAAGGCCGAAGAGGGCCTCGGGCTCGGCTAGTCGGGTCGACACGACGGGAGCCGGGCCACCACGGGTGGCCCGGCTCCTGTCGTCTCCGGGGCCGTTCGTCGCTGTGGCGACTCAGCCCCCGGGACGGCGGAATCCGTGCGACGCGGCCTGCGCCCGGCCGAGCACCGCGGTGAATTCAGCGGCGGGCACGATCCGCTGCACGCGCACCGTCTCGAAGGCGCCCGACCCGATGATGACCAGGTTGATCGCTGCCGCGGTATCGGCATCAGGCGCCTCGACGAGTGCCAGCCCGCCGAGATCGTCCACCGTGTAGTAGAGCGCCTCGAGAGTGCCACCGGCGTCCTCCACGGTGCTCCGCACCGCCGCGGTCCGGTCGTGGGGTTCGGCGATCAGCCGGGCCCACGTCTCGGCCTTGTACGAGAAGATGTACGCGTATGTCGCCATTCCGGCCCGCTTTCCACGCCTCGGTGCGCACGAACTCCGACGACAGCGTGACGCCGGTCGCGGGAATCGGGACCAGGAATCACCCCGGTGGAGCAGGTCGCCGACCGGGTTTCGACCGGTTCCTCCCGCCGCGACGAGTTCGACGCTCGTGGGGCACCGGCCGCGCGTAGCGCTCGGCGTCTCGTCGCGGTCGGTAGACTCGGGCCGCCGGTGGAACGCGTGCGACTCCGGGCGCCACAGCCCGCTCGAGAACTGCATCGAGCCGGACCCGCGCACGCGGCCGACCACGCGGCGGCGTCGACCAGCAGTCGGCCCACGCCCCACCACGCGCAGCCGACGACACCGGGCTCGTCCGGGTGCCGAGCTCGCCCAGCAGGCCCACGACGGCGTCGGTGTCGGCGGGTGTCGGACGGCGCAGCAGGACCCTGCCGATCCTCCGTGATCGAGTTCCGTGCGGCGGAACGCGTCAGATCTGACGCGTTCCGCCGCACAAGAAGCGATCATGGGACCGCCAGAGGGTTCCTGGACGGACCGGGAGTGCCACGATCGGCGAGGTGGGCCGGGAGTGCCACGATCGGCGGGGCGGGCCAGGACGGCCCGACGCTGCACCGCCCGGGAGGACCCCCACCATGTGCACCGAGACCGGGCCCGCCGATCCCGCCGCCGTCGCCTTCGCCGCACCCCGCACCGCGGCGGGTGCCGCCGTCGATCCCGTCGCCCTCGAGCCGGTCGACGCGCTGACGATCACCGTGCTCGTCGACAACAGCTTCGACGCGCTGCTCCTGAACAGCGACGTGGCCACCCGGGCCCGCCTCGGCACCGGTGACCCGCAGGAGGCACCGCAGTACGTGGGCGGCATGACGACCACCGGGCTGATCGCCGAGCACGGGTTCTCCGCGCTGGTCACCGTCACGAAGAACGGCCACGACCACACGCTGCTCTTCGACACCGGCGTCTCCCCCGACGGCCTG
This sequence comes from Actinomycetospora sp., assembly GCF_036497245.1. GTDB lineage: Bacteria > Actinomycetota > Actinomycetes > Mycobacteriales > Pseudonocardiaceae > Actinomycetospora. The sequence continues at coordinate 33,660 of NZ_DASXJS010000010.1, forward strand.
GCCGTCAACGGCCGCCGCCTGGGGATCGACCCGTCCGACGTCAGCGCCGTCGTCCTCTCCCACGGCCACGGCGACCACACCGGCGGCTTCCCGGGCCTGGAGCGCTGGCTGGGTCGCTCGCCGAGTCCGCTCGTGCTGCACCCGGTGGCGTTCACCCGCCGTCGGCTGGCGCCCCCGAACGCCGAGCCCTTCGTCATGCCGCTCCTCGACCGCGCGGCGCTGGTGGGTGACGGGATCGAGCTGGTCGAGCGCCGCGAGCCGTCGTTCCTGCTCGACGGCAGCGTGCTGATCACCGGCGAAGTGGACCGCACGACGGAGTTCGAGCGGGGGATGGCCTTCCACGAGGCGTTCCTCGACGAGGCCTGGCGCCCCGATCCGTGGATCGTCGACGACCAGGCGCTGGTCGTGAACGTCCGGGGCCGCGGTCTCGTCGTCCTGACCGGGTGCGGGCACGCCGGTGCGGTCAACATCGTCCGGCACGCGCTGCGTCTCACCGGCTCGGAGCGGCTGCACGCGCTGCTCGGCGGCCTGCACCTCACCGGGCCCGGCTTCGAGCAGATCATCGAGCCGACGGTCGGCGCACTCGCCGACCTCGCGCCCGACGTCCTCGTCCCCGCCCACTGCACCGGGTGGCGCGCCCAGATGCGGCTGGCCCAGGAGCTCGGGGACGCGTTCCTGCCCGGTGCGGTCGGCAGCCGCTACACCTTCGCCGCGGCCTGACTCTCCTCCACACCAGGGTGCCGACGAGGCCGCCCGGACATGACGACGCCCCGGAGAGCAGTGGTGCTCTCCGGGGCGTCGTCGGGCCGGGCGGTTCAGGCCTGCGCGACCTCCCGCTCCAGGGGTGCTGCCGGCTCGGGCTCGGCGTCCGACCCGGCGTCCGGCTCGGCCGGCCGCTCGCCGCGCGAGACGTAGCCGTACGCGGCCCCCAGCAGGGCGCCGCCGACGAGGTTGCCGAGTCCGACCCAGAGCATGTTCCAGGCGAACGTCCCCACGGTGACGCCCGGCAGCCCGGAGAACAGGCCCAGCGCGAGGATCGTCATGTTGGCGACCACGTGGTCGAAGCCGGTCGTGATGAACGCCAGCAGCGCCCAGAACAGGACGACGAGCTTGGCGCCGTCGCTGCGGGTGCGCGCGGCCATCCAGACGCCGAGGCAGACCAGGACATTGCACAGCACGCCGCGGAAGAACATGGTGCCGACGCCCTCGGTGGCCTTCGACTTCGCGGTGGAGGCCAGGAAGGCCAGCATCGCGGGCTGCTGCCCCGGGTTCGCGATCTTCAGGACGCCGGAGGCCTCGATGAGCAGCGAGAACACCAGGCCGCCGACGAGGTTGCCGAGGAACGAGAACAGGATGACGGCGACGACCGCGCCCGGCCCGGTGCGCTTGGCCCGGTCGAACAGGCCGATCACCATCGTCATCATGTTGCCGGTGGTCAGCTCGCCCCCGGCGAACACCACCAGGGTCAGCGCGATCCCGAAGACCAGGCCCTGCACGAGCTTGGTGAACGGGCTGTCGGCGGCATTGAGCGGACCCGCGGCGGCCAGCATCAGGCACACCGCGACGCCGATGTAGGCACCGGCCAGCGCGGCGCTGACCAGGTAGGCGCCCGGGGACCGACTGGCGCGGGTCTTGCCTGCGGCGACCTCGGCCTGCTCGTCGATCGCTTCAGGGACGGGGATCGGCATGGCGACCTCTCGGGACAAGGAGCAACGACCACGTCCGGACGAACGCTTGGGTATGCATACGAACAGCCCAGTCGGCCGCGCTGGTGTGGAGATCGTGAACCCTGTGTGAGCGCCCTGTCACCGACGGCGTCGATCTTCGCATTCCCGGACATTTCCGGTGTCGTCGGCCGTCGAGGTCGATACGGTCCGGCTCCCACTCGCGGAGGAGGACCCCGTGGCACGCCTGATCTACTCGGCCGCCTCGTCGCTGGACGGCTTCATCGCCGGCCCGGGCGGCGACATGGGCTGGCTCACCGAGTTCGCCGGGCGCCCGAACCCGGCCGCCGACCGGCTGCTCGCCAGCGTCGGCGCGCTCCTCGTCGGACGCCGCACGCACGACGGTGACGACCCGAACCGCGGCACCGACGCCGAGGGGGCCTTCGGCGGGCAGTACGACGGGCCCGCCGTCGTCCTCACCCACCGTCCGCCCCCGGTCGCGTCGCCCGGGGTGCGGTTCGCGACCGATCTGCACAGCGCCGTCGCGACGGCCCGCGAGCTGGCCGGCGACCGCTCGGTGACCATCCTCGGCGCCGACGTCGCGGCGCAGTGCCTCGACGCGGGCCTGCTCGACGAGGTGCTCGTGCTCGTGGTCCCCGTGTTGCTCGGCGACGGCACCCCGATGTTCCCGCGCCGCCCCGGCACACCGCAGGTCCGCCTGGAGTCGATCGCGGACGACACGCCGCACTGGTACCGCGTCGTGCGCTGAGTCGGCGGCGCGGGGCGGGGCGGCCCATTTCCCATGATCACGAGCACAACACGCCTGCGGAGCCCGCCGCCAACCTGCGCCACGTGCCCCTCGCGACGGTGAACCACGCCGGTGGGCTCAGCGGCGGTGGCGACTCGGGGTGCTCGGGTCGTGGATCGGCGCCTCGTCACCCTCCGCGCGGTGCGACCCGCGCCCGCCGGCGGACGGGCCGTCCTCGCCGTGCGTGGTGTGACGCCCGGAGCCGCCGCGGCCGGCGTCGCCGTCCCGGGACTCGGCAGGCTCGCCCCCACCGAACGAGAGCAGACGGCGCCGGCCCCCGGTCGGGGCCCTCCCGGTGACGCCGGTGACGGCGTCGCGGTCCTGCCCCCGGGACGGGCCGGACGGGGCGGGTCCGGACGGTGGGGGACCGAGCGCGGTGCCGGGCTGCGACGGCGGCCCGGAGCGGCGGGAGTCGGGGATCCGCGCGAGCGGTCCGGACGGCGGCATCGCCCGGAACGGGACGGACGGCACCGGTACCGACGAGCCCGGACCCGACGGCGGGCGACCCGGCGACCCCGCGCCCGAGGACGGGCGGTCCGCCGGAGGCCACGCCGAGGGAGCCCGACCCGAGGGCACCGGTCCCGGTACTGCAGCACGTCCCGCCGCCGCCGGACTCGGCGCCACCGACGTTCCCGGCGCCACCAGACCCGGCGCCGCGGTCCCCGGCGCCATCGGCCTGGCCCACCGACGACCCGCGGGAAGCGAGCGCGCCGTGACCGGGACCGGCGCGGCCGCGGCGAAGCGCGGGTCGCGGTGGAAGTCCGACGCCGGACGGAGTGCGTTGAGCGCCGCGAGCGAGCTCTCCTCGGTCTCCGGCGGCAGCAGCAGACCGCCGTCGGAGATCATCGGCGGCATCGGCGCGGGGCGACGCGGCTCCCGACGGCGCAGCGCGCGCTGGCCCGGCCCCGGAATGAGGGCGGGCCTGCGGCCGGCCGCGAGGTCCTCGACCCAGCCGAGGCCGAGCGCGAGCACCGTCGTCAGCACCACCGAGGTGCCGATCAGCGACCACGTCGACGGCCATCCGAGGCGGTCGTCGACCACGATCGCGAGGGCGATCGCGACGTTGTGCCAGAGGTAGATGCTCACGGCCCGGGCGTTGATCACCGTGACCAGGCGCCCGAGCCCGGGCACGCGCTCGAGCCAGGCCAGACGCGGGGTGTAGCGCAGGACGAGCAGCACCGCGCCGAGCGAGACCAGGGCCTGGGCGAGCGGGATATCGTTGAGGTCGATCCCGTCGTCGCCCGCGGGGTGGGTGAGCGCCCACGCGGTCCCGACCGCGATCGCCGCGCCCGCGAGCAGCACCGCCCGGCCCGCGGCGAGGCGGCGCAGGCTCCCGTCGCGATGGGCGAAGCCCAGCATCCAGCAGCCGGCGAATGCGGCGGCGTCGACGAGCGCCGTGCCCACGGCCCCGAAGTCGCGCAGCCCGCCGTCAAGCAGGGCGTCGACGACGACGATCCCGAGCGGCACCGCCATCGCGACGGCGGGCCGATGCCGCCAGGCCGCCAGCAGCAGCGGTGTGAGGAGCACCAGCCACAGGTAGGTGCGGATGTACCAGAGCACGACGGTCGCGTCGCCGGCCCACGCGCTGCTCGGCGGGTCGAGGATCGGCACCACCCAGAAGAGCCACTGGGCCGCGTCGGGCACCGGGTCCTCGCCGAAGCCGTGCCAGAACATCACCGGGACGACGACGAGGCCGAACACCCAGAACGGCGGGAGCAGGCGCTTGATCCGTCGCCCGATGACGTCGACGGCCTCCGCTCGGCGCAGCGAGGCCAGCATCAGCGAGCCGCCGAGCGCGAACATCACGCCCATCGACGGGAAGACGAACGACAGCCAGCCCCAGCCCAGGACGTGGTAGCCCACGACCCGGACCAGCGCGATCGCCCGCAGCACGTCCAGCCACCGGGTGCGCTCCGCCTTCTCGCTCCCGGACGACGCGGGCCCGCGCGTCTCCCGCGGGGGGTCGAGCGTCGCGGCGGCGGCCACCCGGGTGGCCTCCAGCCGGGCGGCCGGGGCCTGCTCGCGGGCGGTCATGCCGATCGACGATGCGGCGCTACTGACACTGGACGTCAGCGACGCCGCATCGCTGACGTTCCCGGCAGGCACCGCCGCGGGGGTGCCCGGCATGAGCGCCCGCAGCGCCCCGAGCCGCTGGATCCGCTGCCAGCGCACCCGGCCGCCCGTGACGGCCGAGAGCAGCGAGCGCACCAGCACCGCGTACATCAGCGGGCGGTAGAGCAGCTGCTGCAGGGGGGCCACCCACAGCGGGGCCAGGGGCTCGCCGTCGAGCCGGAAGGCGTAGGCCGCCGCCGCCGTCTGGACGGCCAGCATCGAGCCCCACAGCACGAGGGTGATCGCCGGGTCGCCGAAGATCAGGCCGTAGACGAAGAAGATGTCGACCAACGGCGCGGCGAGCGGGAACAGCACCTGGAACACGCCGATGTGGCCGAGCCCGAGCCATCCGGTGCGCCGCGACGCCCCCCGCTCGCGCAGCGAGCGCCGGTGCTTCCAGACCGCCTGCATGGTGCCGTAGGTCCAGCGGTAGCGCTGGCGCCAGAGCTGGGTGAGCGTCGTCGGCGCCTCGGTCCAGGCGACGGCGCGCTCCTCGTACACCACCCGCCAGCCCTCACGGCCGAGCGCGATCGTCAGGTCGGTGTCCTCGGCGAGGGTGTCCACCGACAGCCCGCCGACGTCGAGCACGGCCCGGCGGCGGAACGCCCCGGCCGCGCCCGGGATCGTGGTGATCGCGCGCAGCGTGTCCTGGACGCGGCGGTCGATCCCGAACCCGACGACGTACTCGATGTGCTGCAGGCGCGGGATCAACTCGGTGCGGTTCGCGACCTTGACGTTGCCCGCCACGGCGCCGATCTCCGGGTCCGCGAACGGCGCGACCAGCCGGCCCACGGTGTCGGGCTGGAAGACGGTGTCGCCGTCCATCATGATCACGAGATCGTGCTGCGCCCGGGCGACGCCGGTGTTCAGCGCGATCGGCTTGCCGCTGTTGGGCTGGCGGATCACGCGGACCGCGGGCAGGGCCAGGGACTCGACCAGCTCCGCGGTGCCGTCGCTCGATCCGTCGTCGACCACCAGGATTTCCAGCGGGTGGTCGTTCGCGAGGATCGAGCGCAGGGTGGCCTCGATGTTCTCGGTCTCGTTGTAGGCCGGGACGATCACCGACACCGGGTCGCGCGAGCTCGGGTGGGCGGGATCGGACCACGAGAAGGACGGGTCCCGACGCCGCCGCGCGTGGCGCCGCGCGACGACGAGCGTGAGCAGCAGGCGCACGACGACGACGAGGCCCACCGCGATCAGCAGGCCCAGGAGCACGCGCACGCCGCCGGTCGCGAGGTCGACCGCCGTGACCAGACCCCCGCCGACCATCCGGTCCCGCGGCGGGGCGGGCGCGGCGGCCGCGGGCGCCCCGACGGCGGCGGTCGCGGTGTCGAACCGGTAGCCCTGGGCCTGCAGCTCGGGGATGAGGCGATCGAGCGCGGCGACGGTCTCGGCGCGGTCCCCGCCTGCGTCGTGCATCAGCACGGTCGCGCCCGCCCCGTTCTTCGGGGTCGCGTTGCGGACGATGGCGTCCACGCCGGGGCGCTGCCAGTCCTCGCCGTCGACGTCGGTGAAGACGTTGACGTAGCCGTCGCGCCCGGAGGCGAGGACCGCGGCGTAGGCGCGGTCGTCGATGGCGTCGACGGTCGACGAGAACGGCGGCCGGAGGAGATAGGTCGTCTCGCCCGTGGCCCCGGCGATCGCGAGCTGAGTCTCGCCGAGCTCGCGCTCGAGGCGCCAGTCCGGGACCTGCGAGAGGTCGACGTGGGTGAAGGTGTGGATCCCGATCTCGCTGCCGGAGGCGCGGATCTGGCGCAGCAGCTCGGGGTGGCGCACGGCGAGCGACCCGACGACGAAGAACGTCGCCCGGACCTGGTGCTTCGCGAGCACCGCCAGGATCTGCGGGGTCCACGTGGGGTCCGGGCCGTCGTCGAAGGTGAGCGCGACGGTCCTCGGCGGCACCGCCGTCGAGCGGGCGGGGTCGGTCCGGCCGTCGACGAACGTCCCGCCGTGCGCGATGTCCGCGGGAACGTGGGAGCTGTCGCCCTGGTTGTGCGAGTCCGCGTCGTTGCCGATCGAGGCGTTCACGAGCCCGGTGACCGCGAGGACGGTGGCCACCAGCGCCACGAGGACCCCGGTGAGGATCCACGTGCCCCAGGACCGACGCGGGCGTGCCGCGTCGCGCCGTCGTCCCACGCCCACCCCTCGCGATCGTGACCGCCGCGAGGGGCGATCGTGTCCTCAGTGTGACATCCGAGCCGCGGAGTTCATCCGTCGGAGTGTCCCTCTTCGTTACTGTGTGTCGCATCTCGTGACGGAGCCGTTCCGGTTCGTCCGTTCCTCGGCGTCCCGGCGCGCATCCGGGGACGTCCCTTGCGCCGGACGGTGTCCACGGTCACGGTGCTGCCATGCGCAGGCGCTCCCGGCTGGTGCGCCGGCTGCTCGTCGTCGAGGTCGTGACCGTCCTCGCGACGGTGCTGATCGCGGCCGGGGTGAGCGGGGTCGGGACGGCGTCGCTCGTCGAGGCCGACGCCACCGCCCGGATGGTCGGCCTCGCCCGCACCGTCGCGGCCTCGCCCGGGGTCGCACCCGCCGTCGCGACCCGGGACAGCGCCGCCCTCGAACCCGCCGCCGAGGCCGTCCGCCTCGGCGCCGACGCCTCGTTCGTGACGATCATGACGCCGGACGGCACCCGGCTCACCCATCCCGACCGGACGCTCATCGGCCTGCCCTACCAGGGCACGTTCCTGCCCGCGGCGCGCGGCGAGACCGTGGTCGAGACGTTCCCCGGCACCCTCGGCCCGTCGGTGCGCGCGATCGTGCCGATCACGGCCGGGCCCGGCGCGCCGGTGGTCGGGATGGTCGCGGTCGGGCTGCTGCGCGTGGACGTGGCGGGCCGGGTGCTGCGCGAGCTCGCCGTCCTCGCCCTCGGGGCGGTGGCCGCGATCGGGATCGGTGTGGGCCTCGCCGTCGTGGCCGCGCGCCGGGTCCGCCGCGACACCCTCGGCCTGGAGCCCGCCGAGATCACCGCGCTGCACCGCCACCACGAGGCCGTCCTGCACGCGATGCGCGAGGGGCTGCTGGTGCTCGACGAGCGCGACCGCCTCGCCGTCGTCAACGACGAGGCCGCCCGGCTGCTCGGCGTCGACCCCGCGGCCGGGCTGACCGGCCGCACCCTGGGCGAGCTCGGCGTCGACCCGGCGCTGGCCGCCCGGCTCGCCGACCCCAGCCCGATCGGCGACGAGACGGTGCTCGTCGGGGAGCGCCTGCTGCTGCTCAACCGGACCCGCGCCGACGACGACGGCAGCGGCCACCGCGCCTGGGTGGTCACCCTGCGGGACCGCACCGAGGTCGAGCAGGTCATGCGGGCGCTCGACGACGCCCGCTCGGTGGCGGGTGCGCTGCGGTTCCAGGCCCACGAGCACGCCAACCACCTGCAGGCCGTCTCCACGCTCATCGAGCTGGGCGCCCACGACGACGCCCGTGACCTCGCCGTGCGCTGGAGCCGCGAGCGCAGCCTCCTCGGTCAGGACCTCCGGGAGGCCGTCGCCGACCCCGCGCTGGCCGCGCTCGTCCTCGACAAGGCCACCGACGCCCGCGACCGCGGCATCGCGCTGCGCATCGCCCCGGGCACCGCGTTCCCGGCCCCGACCGGTGACGCGGACGCCTCCGACGACCACCTGACCGTCGTCGGCAACCTGCTCGACAACGCCCTCGACGCCGCTCTCGACGTCGCCCTCGAGGGCGACGGGCGCGGGGTCGTCGAGCTCGACCTGTCCGCAGGCGACGACGCCCTCGTCATCCGGGTCGCCGACGACGGCCCGGGGCTCCCCGATCCCGACGCCGCGTTCGCCGCCGGGTGGTCGACGAAGTCGGGCACGACGGCGGCCGGGGTCCGGGGCCTCGGGCTCGCGCTGGTCGCGCGCGTGGTGGCGCGCCGCGGGGGCACGGTGCGCGTCGGGCCCGGGCTGGCGCACGACGACGGACCGGGGCGGGGGACGGCGTTCGTCGTCACCCTCCCGCGGGCGCCGGGGTCAACGGGCTCCGCGGTCTCCCGTGCCGAGGGCGAGGCGGTAGCCGACACCGCGCACGGTCACCACCAGGCCGGGGACGCCCAGGCGTGAGCGCAGGGCGCCCACGTGCACCTCGAGGGTCCGCCGCCCGGCGTCCGCGCCCACGTCGTCCGGGGCCAGACCCCACACGTCGTCGAGCAGCTCCTCACGGGTCGCGACCTTCCCGCCCCGGCGCGCGAGGGCCGCGAGCAGGTCGAACTCCTTGCGGCGCAGGGCGACCTCGGCGCCGTCCACGAGGACCGACCGGGCGCCCAGATCCACGGTGACCGGACCCGCCGTGACCGTCGAGACCAGCGCGTGCCCCGAGACGCGGCGCATCACGGCCTCGATGCGCGCGAGCAGTTCGTCGACCGAGAACGGCTTGACCACGTAGTCGTCCGCACCGCTGCGCAGGCCCATGACGCGGGCGCTGTCGTGACCGCGCGCGGTCACCGCGATGACCGGGACCGAGGAGCGGCCGCGGATGCGGCGGCAGACCTCCACGCCGTCGAGGTCGGGCAGGCCGAGGTCGAGGAGCACGAGGTCGGGTGGGTCGACGGCGTCCTCGACGGCCGCGACCGCGTCGATGCCGGTCCCGACCGTCGCGACCCGCCAGCCCTGCGCGCGCAGTACCGCGACCAGGGCGTCGCGCACCGCGGCCATGTCCTCGACGAGCAGCACCTTCACGTCAGCTCAACGCTTCCTCAAGTCCTGGCGCAAGTGCTGGGCCACGCGCGGGGCGCCTTCCTAACCTCACCCCACCGCATGAGATCCGCGCCACTGTTGCCTGAGGAGACACCGATGTCGACGACCACCGATGCCGCCCCGCCCCCGATCCCCCCACCCGCCGGGCACCGGGGCGGGGTGCACAAGCAGCTGTGGTTCTGGGTGCTGGTCGCGATCGCCGCGGGCATCGTCGTCGGGCTCGCCGCGCCGGGCTTCGCGAAGGAGCTCAAGTGGCTGGCCGACGCGTTCATCCAGCTCATCAAGATGGTGACGGCACCGGTCATCTTCTGCACCGTCGTCGTCGGGATCGCCTCGCTGGGCAACCTCGCCCGGGCCGGCGGCCTCGCGGTGCGCGCGCTGGGCTACTTCCTCGTCATGACGGTCATCGCGCTCGCGCTGGGCCTGCTGGTCGTCAACCTCGTTCAGCCCGGCGCGGGCTTCCCGATGGGCGGGATCGACCCGACCGACGCCGCGAAGGCCGCCGAGAGCGTGCAGGAGGCGGGCCAGGAGTCCGGCGCGGTCTCGTTCATCACCGACAGCCTGCTGCCCGACAGCGTGTTCGGGCCGTTCGTCGAGAACGAGATCCTGCGGGTGCTGGTGCTCGCGATCCTCGTCGCGGTGGCCACCTCGATGCTGGCCCCGGCGCTGCGCGAGCGGGTCGTCGGCGGGATCGACCTGATCGCGAAGGTGATCTTCGGGGTCATCCGGATCATCATGTTCCTGGCCCCGGTCGCCGCGTTCGGGGGCATGGCCTACACGGTCGCCCAGTTCGGCGGTCAGACGCTCGCCAACCTCGGCCTGCTCATGATCGCCTTCTGGGTCACGTGCGCGGTGTTCGTCGTCGGGATCCTCGGTGCGGTGTGTGCGGTCAGCGGGTTCAACGTCCTCAAGCTGATCCGGATGATCAAGGATGAGCTGCTGATCATCGTGGGCACCTCGTCGTCGGAGACGGTGCTGCCGCGCCTGCTCGCCAAGCTCGAGGCGGCGGGGGCTTCCCGCCCGGTCGTCGGGATGGTGCTGCCGACCGGCTACTCGTTCAACCTCGACGGCACGTGCATCTACCTGACGATGGCGGCGCTGTTCATCGCCCAGGCCGGCGGCGCGGACCTCCCGATCGGGGTGCAGATCGCGCTGGTCGGGCTGATGGTGCTGACCTCGAAGGGCGCGGCCGGGGTGACGGGGGCCGGACTCGTCACCCTGGCGGCGTCGCTCAGCGCCTTCGGCGGCGAGTTCTTCCCGCCGGCCGCGGTGGCGATCGGCATCGCGCTCATCGTCGGCATCGACCGCGTCATGAGCGAGGGCCGGGCGCTGACCAACGCCATCGGCAACGCGGTGGCGGTCATGGTCATCGCGGGCTGGACGGGGCAGCGCCACGACGAACGCTTCCGCGCGGCGCTCGACGACCCGTCGCTGGTCCGGGACGCGATCGCCCAGGAGACGCTCGACTCCCCGGCCGAGGAGCGGGAGCTGGCACCGGCGTAGGTGGGCGGAGCCCTCGTGAGCACTTTCCGGTCCTATAGCACCGGAAAGTGCTCACGAGCCTTCGGCACCTAGTACGTCGGCAGCGAGGTGTCGACCTGCTGGGCCCAGCCGGTCACGCCGCCGCCCACGTGCACGGCGTTCGAGAAGCCCGCGTTCTGCAGCGCGGACAGCGCCTCGGCCGACCGGACGCCGGACTTGCAGTACAGGATCGTCTGCCGGTCCTGCGGGATCTCCGCGAAGGCCTCGCCCGAGAGGATCTTGTCCTTCGGGATGAGCTTCGCGCCCGGGATGCGGACGATCTCCCACTCGTGCGGCTCGCGGACGTCGATGAGCTCGAACTTGTCGCCCGCGTCCATCTTCTCCTTGAGCTCGACCGCGGTGATGGTGTGCCCGGCCGCCGCGGACTGCGCCTCGTCGGAGACGGTGCCGCAGAACGCGTCGTAGTCGATGAGCTCGGTGACCTCGGTGGCGTCCGGGTCGCGACGGATCTTGACCTGGCGGTACTCCATGTCCAGGGCGTCGTAGACCATCAGCCGGCCGAGCAGGGTGTCGCCGATACCGGTGATCAGCTTGATCGCCTCGGTGACCATGATCGACCCGATCGACGCGCAGAGCACACCCAGCACGCCGCCCTCGGCGCACGACGGGACCATGCCCGGCGGCGGGGGCTCGGGGTAGAGGTGCCGGTAGTTCAGGCCCTGGCCGTTCGGGGCGTCCTCCCAGAACACCGAGACCTGGCCCTCGAAGCGGAAGATCGAGCCCCACACGTACGGCTTGCCCATCAGCACCGCGGCGTCGTTCACCAGGTAGCGCGTGGCGAAGTTGTCGGTGCCGTCGAGGATCAGGTCGTAGTCGCGGAAGATGTCCAGCGCGTTCGACGAGTCGAGCGGCGTCTCGTGCAGGTTCACCGTGACGAACGGGTTCGTCTCGGCGATCGACTCCTTGGCCGACTGCGCCTTCGACTTCCCGATGTCGGACTGGCCGTGGATGACCTGGCGCTGCAGGTTCGACTCGTCGACGACGTCGAAGTCGACGACGCCGAGCGTGCCGACACCCGCCGCCGCCAGGTACAGCAGCGCGGGGCTTCCGAGGCCGCCCGCGCCGACGACCAGCACCTTCGCGTTCTTGAGCCGCTTCTGACCCTCGACCCCGACGTCCGGGATGATGAGGTGCCGCGAATAGCGCGCGACCTCCTCCTTGGTCAGCTCGGCGGCCGGTTCCACCAGGGGCGGCAGGGATGCCATCGCGTGCGTCTCCTTCGTCGACTGCTACCGGCATTCAACCCCACGCGGCGGGTGGGTGTTCCCGACGGCGATGGGGGTGGGGGCCATTGCTTTCACGAGGAGGGCGGGACTCAGCGCGGCGCCGGGCCACCCGTCGGGAACGGCCAGGCGTTGGGCCGGCAGACCTTGCCGTCCCGCGGGATCTGGGCGCCCTGCGGGGTGTCGTCGGTGAGCTGGGCGAGGTAGTCGTTCGAGACGCCGAAGCTCTGCTGCATCATCACCGGCGCGAGCACGCCGTTCTCGGCGCACGGCACGTGCTGGTTGCGGAAGACGTGCCCCACCTCGTGGTTGATGGCGTACTGCCGGTAGAGCCCGAGCTGCCCCTCGAACGCCCCCGCCCCGCGCACCCAGCGCGACCCGTTGATGAGCACCCGGCCGATGTCGGACTTCCAGCACGAGGCCTCGTAGCGGATCTGGTACCCGCACTGCGCACGCGTCGTCAGCTGCGAGGTGAGGCTGATCCGGAAGTCCGGCACCTCCCCCGCGTCGATGCGGCGCAGCGCGATCTGCCCGGAGCCCGCCCAGCTGCGCGGGTCGTCGAGGGTGGCGTCCACCGCGGTCACGAACGCCTGGTCGCCCTCGGCCGGCGTCGTGCCGTCCTCGATCTCGACGGTGTAGGTGTACGGGCGGCCCTGCCCGACCTGGGGCGTCGACCCGGGCACGACGCGCCACGTGCCCTTCCCCGACACCGGGAACGCGCCGCCCACGGGGAGCTCGGCGGTCGGGATGTTCACGTCCGCGTAGTCCCCGCCGGTGGGCGCCTCCCCGACGACGGGCCCGACCTCGGCGGCCGCCGCTGGCGAGCGCACGTCGGTGGTGTCGCCGCCCGGGAGGAGGGTGCGGGCGAGCACGACGCCGGTGAGCACGAGCAGCAGGACCACCAGGACGGCGAGCGCCGCGCGGCGACGCAGGTGGGAGGCGTCGGGGCGCGCCCGGGACTCCGGTTGCTCCGGATCCCAGGAGGCTGCGAGCGGCTCACCCCGGCGGCGCGGGCGGGTCGACGGTCGGGCTCCGCGTCGCTCCCTCCCCGGGCGGGATGATCCGCTCGATCCGGTCACCCGGGCACGTTCTCACACACCCCGGGCGGCCGGGGGGCCAGGTCGGAGGCGTCCCACCGGCCGTCGGCGACGGCGTCGTCCATGCCGAGGATCGCGCGTGCGACGAGCGCGGGGGTCTCCATCTGGGCCACGTGCCCGACGTCGGGCAGGCGCAGCAGCCGTGCCCGGGGGATCGTCGCGACCGTACGGCGGGCCTTGCGCACGGAGATGAGCCGGTCGCGCTCGCCCCACACCACGAGCGTCGGGGTGGCCACGCGCGCCGCGGTCGCCCAGAGCGAGCCCGCGCCGCGGGCGAACCAGGTCCCGACCAGGCCACCGAACGAGCGCTGCATCGCCTCGGCGGCCCACGGCAGGCCGAGCCGCTCCGACGCCTCGGCCACGGCCTGGGCGAACGCCGCCTCGCTGACGCGCTCCGGGTCGGCGTAGCAGAGCCGCATGGTGCGCCACAGCCGCGTGGCCGCGTCCTCGGTCGCCAGCTCGCGGCGGGTCCTGGCCCCGAGCAGCGGGAGCACGGCCAGCGCCATCTTGCCGTCGCCGAGCCTCGCCGGGGCGGGCCGCAGGTCCGGGACGGCGGGGCTGACCAGCGTCGTCGTGCGCACCAGGTCGGGGTGGTCGGCCGTGAGACTGAGGGCGACGGCGCCGCCGAGCGAGTTCCCGACGAGGTGCACCGGCTCGCCGAGGGTGCGCAGGTAGGCCGCGACCGTGGCGGCGTGCGCGCGCAGCGAGTAGTCCCGCGAGGGGAGCGGGTCGGTGCGCCCGAAGCCGGGCAGGTCGACGGCGAGGCCACGCCAGCGCGACGACAGCCCGCCGGCCAGGTCGGTCCAGTTCGTCGAGGACCCACCGAGGCCGTGGACGAGCACGACGGTGCCGTCGTGACCGGATCCGGGGGCGCGCGGGGTCTCCCGGACGTGCAGGGCCGTCTCACCGATCGCGACGTGGCGTCCCGGCCAGTGCGGCGTGGGGTCGCCGATCGGGCCCAGCGCGGCCTCGGGCGCCAGCGGCGCCGGCGGCGCGGGCTCCGGCGGACGCGGCGCACGGCGGCGGGCGGACACCGGCCACCCGCCGGTCAGCGGGCGACCACCTCGGGGAGCAGTGATCGTCACCGGACAAGGATGCAGGTGACCACGAGGTGAAGGGAACCCGACCCCGACGTGTCGGTAGCGCGACCGGCGCGGGACTGCGTGTGACGGACGCGCTCGCCCACGGTCATGGGTAGGGTCGACCGATCGGGGCGGGCCCTTCGGAAGAGGTGCCTGTGAGGGCGGACCCCGGTTGAGCGCGGGAAGGACGGACCGGATGAGCGAGATCGGCGCGGCGACGCCGACGGCGGCGGGGCGTCCCCGGATGTCCCGTTCCCAGCGTCGGGCCCAGCTCCTCGCGGCCGCGCGGGAGGTCTTCGGCGCCCAGGGCTATCACGCGGCGGCCATGGACGAGATCGCCGAGCGGGCGGGCGTGAGCAAGCCCGTGCTCTACCAGCACTTCCCCGGCAAGCTCGACCTCTACCGCGCACTGGTGGAGTCCGCGGCCAACGAGATGGTGCGCACGGTGCGCGCGGCGATGCGCTCGACCACCGACAACAAGGCCCGCGTGCACGCCGCCGTGCAGGCCTACTTCGACGTCGTCTCCTCCCGTGACGGCGCCATGCGGCTGGTCTTCGAGACCGACACCCGCGCGACGCCGGAGATCGCCGAGATGGTGGACCGGGCGACGTCGGACTGCATCGACGCGGTCACCGAGGTCGTCACCGCGGACGCCGGCCTGGAGCCCGACCGGGCGCGGCTGCTCGCGGTCGGGCTGGTCGGGCTGTCGACGACGGCGGCCCGGTACTGGCTCGACGCGGGCCTGCAGCCGCCGCGCGAGGACGCCATCGCCCTGATGTCGACGCTGGCCTGGCGCGGCATCGGGGGATTCCCGCTGGGTGCCGGAGGCTCGTGAGCACTTTCGGTGGCCATGGCCACCGAAAGTGCTCACGAGGCCGAAGGCCTCCTAGCTGGTGCCCGCGCCCACCCCGAACCCGACGCGGCGCACCTCGGACGGTGCGATCTCCACATAGGCGATGCGGGTGGACGGGATGAGGTAGCGACGCCCCTTGTCGTCGGTGAGCGACAGGGTGCCGCTGCTGCCCGAGAGCGCGCCGTCGACCAGCTCCGCCACCTCGTCGGGCGTCTGCCCACTCGAGACCACCAGCTCACGCGGGCTGTCCGCGACGCCGATCTTGACCTCCACGCGACCCTCCGGTCTGCTCCGACTCCGCGGTCGCCACGTTCACGGCGACCGATGCGCCCGCGGAGGCTAGTCCAGAACCGGGGCGCGGGTGGCCGACCCACCGCCTCGTCCGCGCAGGGCGAACGGCCGACGGCGGCGGCCCGGGCACCCGCTACAGCCCCAACCGGGAAACCCGCTTGTTGTGCTGGGACTTCAACCGCTTCAGCACCGCCGTGCGCGCCTGACCGCCCGGGGAGCCCTCCACCACGGCCGCGAGCCCCGGGTGCTCCTCGAAGGTCGCCACGACGGCCGCGAGGGCCTCCCCGAGCAGCCGGCGGCTCCACATCGACAGGCGCGCGTGCACCTGGGGGTCCGTGCACGCCTCGCGGAGGCGGGCCTCGACGAACGCGCCGTGACCGGTCTCGGCGATCACCTCGCGGACCAGCTCCGCCTCGTCCCCGGAGAGCCCCTCGAGCGCCTCGCCCTGCAGGTCGGTGACCAGGCCCCGGCCCAGCGCGGTGGCCACCAGGGCCTCGGGCCAGTCGCGGGCACCGACCGCGCGCAGCAGCGAGTCGACCCGGGCGACGAACGGCCCCATGGCGTCGAGCACGTCCACGCCGCGTGCGGCGAGGTGGTCCCGCACGCGGACGTAGTGATCCATCTCGACGGCGGCGAGGGTGGCGAGCTCGGCGCGTCCCGCGAGGTCCGGGGAGCGCTGGGCGTCCGCGGCGAGCTGGGAGAACGCCGAGAGCTCGCCGTAGGCCACGAGCCCGAGCAGCAGGGCGGTGGGCCCGTACTCGGCCGATCCGTCGCCCCCCGCGTCACGCCCCGCATCCGTCACGACGGAGCACCCTAGGCGCCACACCCCCCGTGGTGCTGCCGACTGCGCCACGCTGCGGGTATCATCACTGGTGGTCCGAGCCGGTGACACCCCCACTCGACCGATGTGGCCCCACCCGGGGCCGCTCCCCCACGCACAGCCCGTCGCCGGCTCCGGCCTCCTGCGGGCGCGTCGCCCGGTGGCCCGAGCCATCCGACCCGCCGCAGGAAGAATCCAGCGCGCGGGCGCCTCGTCGGCTCTCCCGCCCCGGTGACGTCGTCATCGCCGTCACCGACTCCGACCGGGCACCGAAGCCCGGGCCCGGGGAGGCGGTCGAGCCAGCCGGCTCACCTCGCGTGCACGAGCCGTGAGGAAGGCAGACCGCTGAGCACCGACACGATCACCCCCGAACCCGATCCCGACGCGGCCGACCAGGTCGCCACGGAAGCCCCACCCGAGGACCCGGCCGCGTCGACCTCCTCGTCCGCGGACGCCCCGACGTTCGCCGAGCTGGGCGTCGCCCCCGAGATCGTCGAGGCGCTTGCCGCGAACGGCATCGAGCGCACCTTCGCCATCCAGGAACTGACGCTGCCGCTGGCCCTCGCCGGCGAGGACCTCATCGGCCAGGCACGCACCGGCACCGGCAAGACGCTGGGCTTCGGCGTCCCGCTGCTCCAGCGCCTGGGCACCCCGACCGAGGACGGCACGCCGCGCGTGCTGGTCGTCGTCCCCACCCGCGAGCTGTGCCTGCAGGTCGCGAAGGACCTCGAGGGGGCCGCGAAGGGCCTCGGCACCCGGGTCGTCTCGATCTACGGCGGCCGCCCCTACGAGCAGCAGATCGCCGCGCTGCAGACCGGCGTCGAGTTCGTCGTCGGCACGCCCGGCCGGCTGCTCGACCTCGCCCAGCAGGGTCACCTGGTCCTCGCGAAGATCGGCGGCCTGGTCCTCGACGAGGCCGACGAGATGCTCGACCTCGGCTTCCTGCCCGACGTCGAGCGCATCCTGGGGATGCTGCCGACGAAGCGCCAGACGATGCTGTTCTCGGCGACCATGCCGGGCCCGATCATCACGCTGGCCCGCACGTTCCTGACGCAGCCGACGCACATCCGCGCCGAGCAGGTCGACGCCAGCGCCATCGGCGAGCGCACCGCGCAGTTCGTGTTCCGCGCCCACGCCCTGGACAAGGTCGAGATCCTCGCCCGCACGCTGCAGGCGACCGACCGCGGCCCGACGATGGTGTTCACCCGCACCAAGCGCACCGCGAGCAAGGTCTCCGAGGAGCTCGCCGAGCGCGGCTTCAAGGTCGGCGCGGTGCACGGCGACCTCGGCCAGGGCGCCCGCGAGCACGCGCTCAAGGCCTTCCGCAGCGGACGCATCGACGTGCTGGTCTCGACCGACGTCGCGGCGCGCGGCATCGACGTCACGGGCGTGACCCACGTCATCAACTACCAGTGCCCCGACGACGCGAAGACCTACATCCACCGCATCGGCCGCACCGGCCGCGCGGGGAAGACCGGCATCGCGATCACGCTCGTGGACTGGGACGACCTCCCCAAGTGGAAGCTGATCTCCGACGACCTGGGGCTCGGCGCCCCCGAGCCGCCGGAGACCTACTCCAACTCGCCGCACCTCTACCGCGACCTCGGCATCCCCGACGACGCGACCGGCCGGGTGGCGCGTCGCCGTCGTCCCGCCGAGGAGGAGGACGAGGACGCCCCGGACGGTGCCCCCGCTGCGCCGGACACCACCGAGAGCAGCGCCCGGCCGCGCAAGCAGCGTTCCCGGTCCCGCACCCGCAGTCGTGGCGGCGAGGTCGTGTCCGGGCCCGCCCAGGGCGACTCCGGGGGATCCGAGGGCGGATCGGCGACCGCCGGGGACGGCCCCGCCGACGCGTCGGGTGACGACGGCGAGGGCGGCGGGTCCTCGCGGCCGCGTCGTCGGCGCCGTCGCGGCCGCGGCAGCCGCGGCTCCGGCGGCAGCGACGAGGCCCAGACCGCCGTCGCCGCGAACGGCGCGGGCGAGGACTGATCAGGCGGTGACGGCCCCCGGCGGGCGGCGCACCCCGAGCCGCCCGGCCGGGGAGAACGCAGCGGACGCGGTGGACACCGCGGATGCTGCGGAGACAGTTCGACCGACGGACCGCCGGGCCGTGTGGTGGCCCCGCGCGGAACGGCGGCGTCGGGTCGACCTGCTGGCGATCGCCCTCATCGTCGTCGCGGCCGTCGTCGGGACCCTGCTCGTGCTCCGCGCGGGCGACGAGGCCTCCACGACGCTGAGCCCCGCGGCCGCGCCGCTGGCCCCGCCGGTCGACGGTCCGGTGCCGACGGCGCTGGTCCCGGCGTGGCGGGCCGCGAACCCGGCCGGGGAGCCGCCCGGGGCCGACCTGATCGCCGGTCCCACGACCGCGGGTCCGGTCGTCGCCACCGGGGACACCGACCCGGACGGCAGCGGTGTGGTGACCGGACTGGACGCCGCGACCGGGGCACCGGCGTGGCAGTACCGCCGCCCCGAGCCGCTGTGCACGCTGGGCACCGGCTTCGGGGACGTGCTGGCGCTCTTCCGCACCACGTCGCCGGTGGGCACCTTCTGCAGCGACGTCGCCACGGTGGACCCGTCGACCGGTCGGCGCGGCCCCAGCCGCAACACCGACGTACGCCCGGGCACCCGGCTGCTGGTCGACGGCTCGCACGTCACCGCGACCGGCCGCGACTACCTCGAGGTCTGGCGTGACGACCTCGTCGCCACCCTCGAGTACGGGGCGCTGCTCAACCCGGTGCAGTCGACCCCGCAGCCGCGCGCCTCCTGCCCGCACGTCTCGGTCGCGGCCGGCGCCGATGCGGTGGCCGTACTGGAGCGCTGCGTCGCCGAGCCGTCGGACCGGCTCAGCCTGCTCTCCGCGACCCCGGCGGAGTACGACAAGCCCGAGGACCGGTTCAGCGTGCTCTCCGGGGTGACGGGGGGTCGCCTGGTCGCGGTCGCGGACGACCGCACCGCCCTCGAGGCCCCGGACGGGACGCTGCGGGTCTACGACGGGGCGGGCGCCCCGATCGGCACGGTGCCGCTCGGCCCCGCCGCGGGCCCCGTCGCCGGCGCCGCGCGGGAGACCGCCATCGACCCGCCCGGTCAGCCCACCGGGGTCCGTCTCGCGGGCCCGGTCCTGCTGTGGTGGACCGGCACCGCCACCGTCGGGCTCGATCCGGCCACGCTGCTCCCGCGGTGGACGCTGCCGAACACGCTCGGTCCCGGCGCGGCGATCACCACGGGCGTCCTCGGAGCGCCGACGACGGTCCTCGTGCCGGTCCCCGGCGGCCTCGCCGTCGTCGACGCCGCCACCGGCGCGACCCGTCCGGCGATCCCGGTCGACCGGCGCTCCGACCCGCCGGGTCCGGTCGGGGTCGCGGTGGTCGGCAGCACCGTCGTCGAGCAGCGCGGGGCGACCGTCGTGGGGCTGCGGCCACCACGCTGAGGTGCGGCGCCGACGCGCAGCGTTCACACCGCGACCGGCCCTCGGTTTGGCAGACTCTCCCGGTGTGACCCCGGCCCGCGACCCCCTCCCGGTTCGTGTCGTCGAGGCGCCCCCGTCCGGGCCGGGAGCCGCGCAACTGACCTCCCACCGCGCCGCGCGCGTGGAGCTCCCGGGCCCGCTCGCCGCACTGCGTGCCGACGCCCGGCCCCGGACCGGGGACGAGCAGTGGGACGCGGTGGCGGTGCTCGTCCCGGGCTACTCCGGGTCCAAGGAGGACTTCGCCCCGCTCATCGACCCGATCGCCGACGCCGGGATCGACGTGCTCGCCCTCGACCTGCCCGGCCAGTACGAGTCCCCGCCGCTGCGCGGCGAGCTCGACCACCGGCCGGGCCCGCTCGGCGCGGTGGTGGCCGACGTCGTCCGCGCCGAGGCCACCGCCGGTCGGACCGTCCTGCTGCTGGGGCACTCCTACGGCGGGCTCGTCGCGCGGGCCGTCGTCCTCTCCGGCGCCCCCGTGCGCGGGCTGACCCTCATGGACACGGGGCCCGGCGAGCTGCCCATGGGACCCCGGCGGTCCCGTCTGGACGTCCTCGAGCCCGTCCTGCGCCGGCGCGGCCTCGACGCCGTCGTCGCGCTCCGTGAACAGGCGGGTGACTGGGCGGCCGCCGATCCCGCCGTCGCGGCCTTCCTGCGCCACCGCCTGGCGTCGTCCTCCCCGACCGCGCTGCTGGGGATGGGCGACGCGCTGCGCAGCGAGCCCGACCGCGTGCCCGAGCTCGTCGCGGCGCTGCGGGGGCGCCGCCTCGCGACCCTGGTGGTGTGCGGGATGAACGACGACGCCTGGCCGGTCACCACCCAGCGCACGATGGCCGACCGGCTGGAGGCCGAGTTCGCGGCCGTGCCCGCCGCCGCGCACTCCCCCAACCTCGAGAACCCAGGGGCGCTGCTCGACGTTCTCGTCCCCACGTGGCGGACCTGGCTGCGCGAGGACACCCTGGACCCATGACCGCCACGGCTGTTCCCACGGATCCGGAGTCGGGCTACTTCGGGCCGGGCAGCGTCACGTGGCGGGTGATGGCGGACCCGGCGGCGGGAGCGGGCGGTCTGTCGGCACTGTTCATGCAGGCGCTGCACCCCCGGGCGATGGCGGGAGTCGCCGAGCACTCGGACTTCGACACCGCGTTCTGGCCCCGGCTGAGCCGCACCGCCGAGTACGTCATGACGGTGACGTTCTCCTCGCGGGAGCGGGTCGACGCGATGGCGGCGAAGGTCCGCGCCGTCCACGAGCACGTGCACGGGGTGGACCCGGTCACCGGCCTGACCTACCGGGCCTCCGACCCTGATCTGCTGCGCTGGGTCCACGTCACCGAGGTCTGGGGCTTCCTCGACGCCGTGCGCCGCGCCGGGGCGGGCCTGTCCGACGACGACGCCGACCGCTTCCTCGCCGAGCAGGTCCGCGCCGCGGAGCTGCTCGGTGCCACCGACGTGCCCGCGAGCCGGGCCGAGGTCGCCGACTACTTCGAGGCCGTGCGTCCCGAGCTGCGCGCCTCGACGACCAGCCGTCGTGCCGCGCTGCGTCTGTTCGCGCCACCGATGCCGACCCGCGTCGCGCTCACCACCCCGGCGCGCCCGGCGTGGACCGCGGTGGCGGCCCTCGGCTTCGCCCTGCAGCCGCGCTGGGCCCGCCGGATGCACGGCCTGCCGGGGCTCCCGACGACCGACCTGGCCGCCGGTCTCGTCGTCCGCGGCCTGCGTGCGGGGGTGCTCGCGCTGCCGGAGAGCTGGCGCCACGGGCCGACCGCCCGCGAGGCCCTCGCCCGGGAGCAGGCCGGACAGGCGGCGTGATCCCTCCCGGGTTCGCGGCACGCGCCGAGGAGCTCGACGCCGCCGACCCGCTGGCCGCGCTGCGGGACCGCTTCGTCCTCGACGGGGACGTCACCGCCTACTTCGACGGGAACTCGCTCGGCCGCCCCTTGCGCGTCACCGGTGAGGCGCTGGCGGCGTTCACGGCGCACGACTGGGGCTCACGGCTCATCCGCAGCTGGGACGAGCAGTGGGTGGAGCTCCCGACCGCGGTGGGCGACCGGCTCGGCGCGCTGCTCCTCGGCGCCGCGGCGGGGCAGACGCTGGTGGGCGACTCGACGAGCGTCCTGCTCTACAAGCTCGCCCGCGCCGCCGTCGCCGCGTCCGGGGAGGGGCGCGATGAGATCGTCCTCTCCGACGACGACTTCCCCACCGACCGCTACCTGCTCGAGGGGATCGCCGCCGAGACCGGGTGCACGCTGCGCTGGATCCCGACCGAGCCCGACGGCGGGGTCTCGGTCGAGCAGGTGACCGGGGTGGTCGGGCCGCGCACGGCGCTCGTCGCGCTCTCCCACGTCACCTACCGCTCCGGGTACCTCGCCGACGCCGCGGCGATCACCGGGGCGGTCCACGACGCGGGCGCGCTCGTGTGCTGGGACCTCTGCCACTCGGTGGGCGCGGTGCCCGTGGAGCTCGACGCGTGGGGCGCCGACCTCGCCGTCGGGTGCACCTACAAGTACCTGGGCGGCGGCCCGGGCTCTCCCGCGTTCGCCTACGTCGCGGCGCGGCACCACGGCGTGCTGCGCCAGCCGGTGCAGGGCTGGTTCGGGCGCGAGGACCTGTTCGCGATGCGGGCGGGCTACGTCCCGGCGGCCGGGGTGCGGCAGTTCCTCTCCGGCACGCCGCCGGTGCTCGCGCTCGTGCCGCTGCGGGTCGGGCTGGACCTCTACGCCGAGGCCGGGATCGGGGCGGTCCGCACGAAGTCCGAGGCGCTCACCGCGTTCGCCGTCGAGATCGCGGACGCGACCCTGGCGCCGCTCGGCGTCGAGCTCGCCTCCCCCCGGGACCCCGCCCGCCGCGGAGGGCACGTGACGCTGCGGCATCCGGACGCGCGGGAGATCGTGGCGCAGCTGTGGGCCCGGGGGGTCGTGCCGGACTTCCGCGCGCCGGACGGCATCCGCATCGGGCTCGCGCCGCTGTCCACGTCGTTCGGGGAGGTGGCGGCGGGCATGGGTGCGCTTCGCGCAGGTGAGCACTTTCGGTCGCCATAGCGACCGAAAGTGCTCACGAGGCCGGAGGCCACCTAGGCAGGAAGGTGGATCAGCTCGAGCTGGATGTTGTCCGGGTCGCGGAACACCACGGTCGAGTAGGGAATGGGCTCGCCCTTGTCGATCACGCCGGAGTGCGCGACGCCCAGCCCGTCGAGCCAGGTCGCCCAGGTGTCGAGGTCGCCGCGCTCCGCCACGCCCCACGCGAGGTGGTCGAGCCCGGTGCGCCGCTCGTCGAACGTCCCGTCGACGTGGGCGCGGTGGGAGTGCAGCCCGATGAACAGGTCGGTCTGCGGGTCCGCGAGCAGGACCGCG
Organism: Actinomycetospora sp.; assembly: GCF_036497245.1. Lineage (GTDB taxonomy): Bacteria > Actinomycetota > Actinomycetes > Mycobacteriales > Pseudonocardiaceae > Actinomycetospora. Next base: position 56,662 of record NZ_DASXJS010000010.1, read on the forward strand.
TACCCGCCCTCCTCGTCCGCGTGGTGGGGGAAGGTCGCCGGGAGGCGCTCGAGCCCGAAGACCCTCGAGTACCAGTCGGCCGAGGCCTCGACGTCCGAGACCGTCGGGGAGAAGTGATGCACACCGGTGGTGGCCGGTGCCTGCGCGCCTGGAGTCGACACGGGGTCCGCCCTTCGTGGGTCGTGGTGGCCGCGTTGCCACCGGCGGCATTGAACACCGCCAGGTGGCCCAAGGCCTGGGCGCCTACCGCCACCAGAAGACGGCGAGCACCACCAGCACGTCCACGGGAACTACCAGGGCCGCCACCGTTGCGGCCCAGACCGGAGTCCGCCGCGACGCCGCGACGCCCGTCGCCGCGAGCGCCACCACCGCACCGACGAGGTGCCCGACGAGCACGTCGACCCCCGGCCCGGTGGCGGCGAGGACGAGGGGCGCCACGATCACCGCGAGGGTGAGCACGATCAGGCCGCCGACGAGCACCCGGGCCACCTCGACGAGGCGCTGCAGCGCGGTCGGGCGGTGCTTGCCGATCGGGCGGCCGAACGCCCCGGTCCGTGGCCCGGACACGGCGACCGGGTAGGCGTCGGGCACCGCCTGGAGCCGCCGCGGGGTGGCCGTCCGGGCGGGTTCGGGCATCGCGTGCGGCGGCGTCGCCACCGGCCACGTCGGCTCCGCCGACACCGCACCGTCCGCCGACACCGCGGGCTCCGCGGAGGTCGCCGGGTGGTCCAGGTACGCCGCCGGGACTCCCGCGGGGGGAGTCGGGATGCCGTCCGGGGGTGTCGGGTCCTCGGACGGGAGCGCGGCATGGCCGGTCATCGGGGGCGGTTCCTCGCAGGATGGTGGGAGTGGGCGGACGGGGGATCAGGGAGCGAGCAGCGCCCAGGGGTCGAGCGGTGGCGCGGCGGCCCGACCCTCGGGACAGTGCCGCCGCACGTCGCAGCGGGCGCAGCGCGGGCCCGGGGCCGGCGGGAAGAGCGCCTCGGGGTCACCGCCCGCGGCGAGGGCGTCGCCCGCGGCCGCCATCTCCACCGCGGACTCCTCGGCCCGGCCCAGGTGGCGCGCCAGCGAGGCGTCGTCGTGCACGGCGGTCGCCACGGTGCCCGACGGCAGGTGGTGCAGCTCGACGCGCCGGCACGCCCGGCGCAGCGTGCGCGCCGCGGCGAGGGCGTAGAGCGCGAGCGCGCGGGAGGAGCGGACGTCGTCCTCGTCGGGCACCCACCGCCCGGTCTTGTAGTCCACGACGACGGCCTCCCGGGCGGGTGGGACGCCTGCCTCGTCGGCGGCCCCGGCGTCGATGCGGTCGACCCGTCCCTCGGCGACGATCCCGCCGACGGGGGCGGCGACCCAGCGCTCCACCCCGAGCGGCTCGCCGACCGCGGCGCCGTGCTCGTCGGCGTAGCGCGCCACCCAGTCCTGGGCCCGCGCCCGGTACTCACCGGCCTGCGCGTCGTCGCGGAACCCCTCGGACGACCAGTGCCGCTCCACCAGCCCGGCGGCCCGCTCCGGGCTGCGGCGCGGGACGGGGAGCTCGAAGAGCGCCCGCAGCGCGTTGTGGACGACCGCGCCGAGCGTCGCGTGCGCCCAGGCACCGCCGCGGGGCGGGCTCGGACGGTCGAGGTAGGTCATGCGGTAGCGGCGCCGGCAGTCGTCCCAGGTCGCGAGACGGGCGGGGGTGACCTTGACCAGTGGAGAGGGCATGTCCTGGAGAGTCAGCTGCCCGCTCATCGGTTCCAGCCTATTGCCCGCCGGTCACGACGCCTGCACCGGTGGCCCGTGCCAGGAGCGCCTCGAGCTGATCGGGCGCGGTCGTCTCGGCCGCGATCGGGATCGTCTTGTTGGCGCCGTGGTAATCGCTGGATCCGGTGACGACGAGGCCGAGCTCAGCAGCGATCCCCCGCAGCCGCTCGCGGTCGCCCGGCTCGTGGTCACGGTGGTCGACCTCGAGCCCGCCGAGCCCCCGACCCGCGAGGTCGGCGATCACCTCGGGCTCGATGACGTCGCCGCGCAGGCGGGCCCACGGGTGCGCCCACACGGCGACGCCGCCGGCCGCCCGGATCATGGCGATCGCGTCGGCGATCGGCGTGTCGGCCTTCGGCTCGTAGTACTTCCCGCCCTTGGCCAGCAACGAGTCGAACGCGGCACCGACCGAGTCGACCGCGCCGATCTCGACGAGCGCGCGCCCGAGGTGCGGACGGCCGACCGGTGCCCCGGTGCGCGCCGCGATCGCCGCGGGGTCGACGTCGTAGCCGTCGGCGCGCAACCGCTCGGTCATCACGCCGATGCGCCGGGAGCGTTCCCCGCGGAGCCGTTCCTGGTCGGCCACGATCGCCGGGTGGGCCGGGTCGAACAGGTAGCCGAGCAGGTGGGCCGAGACGTGGCCGCCCCGGCCGTCGGGCGCCGTCGTCGAGAACTCCGCGCCCCGCACGAGCCGAACCGACGCCGGGACCGCCGCCATCGCCGCCGTCGCGGGCGCCCACCCCGCCGTCGTGTCGTGATCGGTCAGCGCGAGCGTGGTGACGTCCGCCGCGGCCGCGAGGCGGACGACGTCGGCCGGGTCGTCGGTGCCGTCGGAGGCGTTCGAGTGCAGGTGAAGATCGATCACCCTCGTGATGGTGTCAGGGGCGAGAGGGGGTCTGCCGCTTCTCCCCGAAAACCAGCTCGGAGATCGCCTCGTAGACCTCTTCCGGGTCGGGGAGGAAGTCGATGCGGTTGAGCGCCTGGATCTGACCGGCCGACTCGATGATCATCGTGCCGTAGCCCAGCATGCGGCCGTTGAGGGTGCGCTCGAACGTCAGGTCGGTGACCTTCCCGAGCGGCATCATGCCGACCTTCTGGGTGAGGACCCCCTGGGTCAGCATCACGCGCTTGTCGGTGATGACGACCTTCTCCACCCACCACTCGGCGACCTTGTAGCAGGCCTTGACCAGCACGAGCAGCCCGCCGTACCAGAGCAGGTTGGACAGGATCGGGCCCTCGGGCAGCTGCCCGGCCGCGACCATGAGGATCACCATCAGCACGGTGGCCTGCACGACCTCGTTGACGATGACGACCCAGTGCCTGCGGAAGCGGATCACCCGTCGCTCGGTGGGCAGGACGTACTCGTCGACCTCACGGGGTGCCAGCACGGCGCCCTCCCCTCCTGCCCCACGGACCGGGGACGAGCCTAGCCCCCGCGGGCCCTCAGAACAGCTCGCGCAGGAAGGTGACCACCGAGGTGGCCGCGGACTCGAGCAGGCTCAGGATGTTCTGGACGAGGTTGGCCGCGGCCTGGGGCTGTGAGATCACGAAGAACAGCACGAAGATCACGACGACCGCGATGACGAGCTTCTTCACGTCCACGACGCGATCCTAGGGGCGGAACGGTGACCGCCCGTGACCGACACACCGTCGTTCGGGAGCCGGGTCAGCGCTCCTGCGGCACCGGACGGTTCGGCTGCTCCGCCGCCAGCGCGGCCTCCGGGGACTCGGTCAGCGGCCGCTTCGGGATCATGACCTTGCGCCGGTAGATGCAGACCACGACGCCGTCCTGGTTGTAACCGATCGTCTCGACCCCGACGACGCCCCGGTCGTTCTTCGACGAGGACTCCTTCTTGTCCAGCACCGTCGACTCGCCGTAGATCGTGTCGCCGTGGAAGACCGGCTTCACGTGACGCAGCGACTCGACCTCGAGATTCGCGATCGCCTTGCCCGAGACGTCCGCGACCGACATGCCGAGCAGCAGCGAGTAGACGTAGTTCCCGACGACGACGTTGCGCCCCTGCTGGGTGCCCTCGGCGTAATGGCTGTCGAGGTGCAGCGGGTGGTGGTTCATCGTGATGAGGCAGAAGAGGTGGTCGTCGTACTCGGTGACCGTCTTGCCGGGCCAGTGCTTGTACGTCGCCCCGACCTCGAACTCCTCGAAGTACCGACCGAACTGCACGTGTCCACTCCCTGAACGTCGTCGTCTCCCGGGCGTCCGGGCGACGCGGCGCCCGGGACGACCCGTAGGATGGACCATCGCGGAAGCGCGCGTGGACGCACGGTCGCGAGACACGTACGACACCGGGCCCACCCCGAGGACCGCTCCACCGTCACGTGGTGGGCAGGCCGGCAGCGGTCAGGCCGGGAGGATCGAGGAGGTGGACGTGGCCACGACAGAACAACCGGGCGCAGACCCCGGAAGTACCGGCCGCGTCCCCACGACGGGCCGCTGACGACGGTTCGCCACCGTCGTGGCCCCCGAGGCGACGCGGAGATCC
>NZ_DASXJS010000011.1:0-10791 GCF_036497245.1 Actinomycetospora sp.
GGGCGCCGCCGGGAGGGCTGGAGGTTGGCCTCAGTTCTGGATCGGCGCGTCTGCCGAGACCGCGGTGGCGTCGGCGGGGCGATTCCGGGCGATCCGCGCGCCCACCAGCACGGCCACGGCGGCCGCCGCCACCATCGTGAGGCCCACCACCCACAGGCCCGCGCGCTGGGAACCGGTGAGGTCGGCGAGCCAGCCGGTGATGTAGGGCGCGGCGAAGCCGCTGACGTTGCCGAGCGAGTTCACCAGCGCGATCCCGCCCGCGACGGCCGCGCCGGTGAGGAACCGCGAGGGCAGCGCCCAGAAGGGGGCCAGGGCGGCGCAGACCCCGACCGCGCACACCGTCACCGCGATCATCGACGGCGAGCGGAGGTAGAGCGCGACCGGGATCGCGAGGCCGCCGATCAGGGCCGGGGCGGCCACGTACCGGGACGTCCCCCGCACCCCGCGCGCCGTGTCGGCCCGGCGGCCCCACAGCACCATCGCCGCGACGACATAGGGGATCGCGGTGACCAGGCCCCGCTCGACCACCGAGAGCTTCGTCCCGAACTGCTGCTCGAAGCCCGCCACGATCGTCGGCAGGAAGAACCCGAGCGCGTAGAGCCCGTAGGTGATCCCGAAGTACACGAACGCCAGCGCGAGGATCAGCGGGGAGGTCAGGGCGCGGCGCAGCGTCCAGTGACCGGCCTCCCGGGTCCGGGACGCCTCCGCCTCCAACCGCGCGACCAGCAGGCGCGCTCGTCGTCGGGAAGCCAGCGCGCGTCGGCGGGGCGGTCGGTGAGGTACCAGAACGTCACCGCGGCCAGCAGGATCGCCGGGATGCCCTCGACGAGGAACATCACCCGCCAGCCGGACAGCCCCCACACGCCGTCCCCGCCCACGATTGCTCCGGGGCCGGCGTCAAGACCGTGTGAGCACGGACGGTCCGGGACCGGCTCAGTGCGCGTGCACGATGGCCGCGGGTACCGGGGCCGCCTGCAGGATCGCCCCGAGCCGGTCGCCGAGGAAGAAGCGGGTCGCGGCGCCGGGGGAGCCCCCGACGACGAGCAGGTCTCCGGGCTCCCAGTCGGCGGCGTGGACCGCCTCGTCCCAGGTCGCGCCGGCGTGCACCCCGGTCTCGGCCGCCAGCCCGAGGTCGGCGAGCGCGTCGGTCTGCGCGGCCGCGATCTGGTCCGACCAGGTCGCCAGCCCGGAGGTCGCCAGCCCGGAGGTCTCCGGGTCCGGGCCCTCCGCGGGCGAGAGGTTCGGCCGACGGCGCACCGCGAACGACGCCACCCGCAGCGTCGCCGACGACCTGCCGGCCAGCTCCACCGCCGCCGCGAGCACCCCCGGCGAGTCGGTCGTGCCGTCGAACGCGCAGGTCACACGGGTGATCGGCTCGCCGGGGAAGGCGCCGTGGCCGCGCGCCAGGACGACCGGCACGGGAGAGCTGCGGGCCACCCGGACCGCGATCCGCCCCGACCGGTCCGGGTCGGTGCCCAGCACGACGGCGGTGACCCCCGGGGTCGCGGCCGCCTCGAGCAGCGCGTCCGCGACCGACCGGCCCCGGACGGTCACCCATCGCGCGGTGAGACCGGACTCCTCGAGGATCCCCTCGACGGCGGCTTGCGCGACCTCCGCGGCCGGGTCGCCCTCGACCGGGACCGAGGCGGGCGCGTCGACGTCGATGGCCTCGCCGGCCTCCTCCACGTCGGGGGGCACGCGTGAGCCGGGGGTGACGACGACCGCGACGGTCACGTCCTCCGCCCACGCGATCGCCAGTCGCGCCGCGAGGCCGACGGCGCCGCCCGCGTCGTCGCGGGCATCGGGCGAGAGACCCACCAGCAGGGTCACGCCGTCACCTCCCCGGCGTCGTCGGCCGCGACCGAGGACTCGGGTACCGCGTGGCGCACCGGGGTGAACACTGGAGTGATCATGCCCTCGCGACTCGTCGCGTCCGGGATCCGGGTCGGCCCGTGCCCCGTCGCCGCCGTGATACCGACGATCGCCAGGGGCACGGCCGCACCCTAACGCCGACATCAGCCGCAGGTACGCAACGCCGAGACGTCCGGATCTCCGCCGCGCTCGAAGGAGATGTGGACGTGGTCGCGGTGATTTGCGGTGTCGCCGCCCCGGTCCTCCATGTCCTCCCAGCCCGAGCCGGTGTTGATCTGCTGGTTCCAGATGACGTAGCTGACGCCGAGGGCGCCGCGGTTCTCGAGCACGCAGTCCGCGATCTGGTCCCCGCTGCGCGTCATGACGTCCAGCGCGTAGCCGCCGGGGTGGTCGGAGGTGTTGCCCCGGCTCCCGACCCCGAGCAGCTCGTGGCCGGGGAAGACGCACTCCAGGGCGTTGCCGACGGTCTGCACCGTGGACGCGACGCCGCCGTAGTCGCCGCTCGCCCCGCAGCTGGTCACCCGCGCGGCCCGGTCCGCCGCGGCGTCCTGCTCCGCACGCTCCGCGGCTGCGACCCGGGCGGCCTCGGTCCGGGCGCGCTCGGCGGCCGCGGCGTCGTCGGCCTGGCGCCGCACCCGGTCGCCGGCCTTGATCAGGTCCGCGGACGCGGCACCGACGTCCGGACCGGCGGAGCCGGGGTCCACGGCCACCACCGGGCTCACCGCGGGAGCGGGAGCGGCGGCGTCGGTGCCGCCGAGCCGCGTCGAGTCCGAGGACAGGGCGAGGCGGGCGTCCTGGACCGGTAACTGCAGCACGGCGGGACCGACGACGGCGAGCGCGGCCGCGGTGACGCCCGCGGCGGCGAACCCGTGACGGCGTCGGCCGGCGGGCGCCGCCGGGGGTACCGCCGCCCGGTGCCGCCGCGAGGGGCCGGACGCGCGGGCGATGGCGGCGAGGTCGAGCGGGTTCGTCGGGGGATCGAGCGTGGAGGTGCCGAGGCGTGTGACCGGGGAGGCGGGGGAGCGGGGAGCGTCGTGCCGGGAGCATGCGCGGTCGATGCCGACCGCGCCACGGCCCCGGGGGGAGCGATGCCGTGACACGTCTGCCCTTCGTGATCGTGCACGGTGCCGGGGCGGTCCCGGTACCGGGGACGGCCGACCGTCCGGACCGTCGGGGTCGGTCCGGGAGCCGGGGAGGAGGTCGCTCGCCGGGAGCACCACGGTGGGGAGCCGTGACCTTCTCGTGACCGTTCCTTGGCCGACGGTAGGGCAGCGAGTGCGGTCCGCACCGGCGTCACGACGGCCGGGAGAACGGCGTCGGCAGGCGGTCGCTCGAACCGTCGGGTTCTCAGGGAACCTCTCAGCCGGGCTGCGGCCGGTGTGAGCTCAGCAGTTCACGCGGCGGGCCAGCGCGCGCCCGAGCAGGGTCCCGGAGCGCCACGCCGTCTCCACCCGGGGGCGGCCCCAGGAGTCCCCGACGACGGCGATCAGGTCGTCGTCGAGGTGGAACGGGGCGTCGTCGGTGGTCTCGTGGGGGACGGCGGGGCTGGCGTAGGTCCAGCGGTGGGCGTGGCTCCAGGCGGGCCGACGGTCGAGGTCGAGCAGCGCCGACACCGCGTCGATGACCGTCGGCACCACGGTCGCCGGGTCGTCGAGGTGGCGGCGCGCGGTCTCGCCGGTGGTGTGCGCCACCAGCACCGGCGCGCCGTCGCCGCGCCGCGACCCGTCGTCGGCGACGAGCACGAGGTCGGGGTGGTCGTTGACGAACAGGGCCGTGAAGTCCTCGTCCCAGCAGCGCTCGTCGAAGCCCAGCGCGACCGCGATCACCGGGTCCCACTCCCGTCCCGCGAGCACCTCGGCGCTGCGCAGGGGCGGGCCCACGAGCCGGGCCGCCTGCGGATCGGGCATGGCGAGCACCACCGCGCACGCCGCCTCGCCGTCGACGGCAGGTCCGGGCGTCACCGAGCCGACGGTGCGGTGGGTCTCGACGGTCAGGCCCTCGGCGAGGTCGGCGGCCAGCGAGCGCAGCCCGCCGGGGGCCGCCCACCGCTGCGGGCCCGGACGCGCCTCCCATGTGCCGTCCCCGCCGCGCGCCGCCAGTGTGTCGGTCCAGGGGCGGGCGAGGCCGCGCTCCTGCCAGGACCCGACGAGCGCCGCGAACTCGTCCGCGGCGGGCTCACCGGAGCGGGACACGGTGAAGTAGGCGGCGCCCAGGTCGACCGGCCGGGGGGCGACAGGGCCGGTGGGCGTGGTGGGGGCGCCGTCGGTGTCGCGAGGCAGCGGTGGACTCGCCATCCGGCCGCCGGGGTGTCCGGCGCGCTCGAGCACCCGCACCGCCACGTCGGCCGCGGCGAGCGCCCGCGCACAGGCGAGCCCGCTGATGCCCGCCCCGACGACGATGACGTCGGTACGGTGCGGGGCGTCGGACATCCCGGAGGCGGCGACCATGCCGGACAGGTCCCCGTCCCCGTCCGGATCCATGCCGGTTCCTCAGGCCGTACCCCGCGTGGCCGAACGGGCCACGTGGGTGCTGTCGCGCACCGTGCCGACGTACTCCTCGACGAGGTCCTCCAGGGCGACGACGCCGACGGTCGTGCCCTCGGCGTCGACGGCCCGGGCGAGGTGGGAGCCCTCCCGGCGCATCGTCGCGAGCGCCTCGTCGACCGGCGCGGACACGGACAGCCGCGGCAGCGCCCGCACCCGCTCGGCGGGCACCACCTCGTCGGGGCCGCCGCCGAGGTCGAGGACGTCCTTGATGTGCAGGTAGCCCGCGAGCTCCACGCTGGGAGCGACGCCGGTCTGCCGGGGGAGCACCGGGTCGGTGCCCGGGTCCAGCGGGTGGGTGTCCAGCCGCGGGTGGGCGTCCGGGGCCTCGGGGGCCTGCACCGGGTAGCGGGAGAAGCCGGTACGGGCCACGGCCTCCTCGAGCGCGCCGACGGTCGGGTTCGCGGGGAGCACGGTCAGCCGCTCGCGCGGGATGAGCACGTCGGCCGCGGTGCGCTCGGCGGTGTGCAGGGCCTGGGTCAGGCGCCGGGTCTGGGAGGCGTCGAGCAGCCCCTCGCGTCGGGACTCCGAGAGCATCTCGGCGATCTCGGAGGGGGTGAACGCCGATTCGCGCTCGTCCTTGGGCTCCACCCCGAGCAGCTTCAGCACGTGGTTGGCGATCCAGTTCAGCGCCACGATCACCGGGCGCGCCACCTTGAGGAACATCACCAGCGGCGGCACCAGCCACACCGCGGTGTTCTCGGGGCCGGCGATGGCGATGTTCTTCGGGACCATCTCGCCGATCACGATGTGCAGGACGGTCACGACGAGCAGCGCCACGACGAACGCGATCGGGTGCACCAGGGCCTCCGGGACACCGAGCGGGGAGAACACCTCCTCGATCAGGTGGGCCAGGGCGGGCTCGCCGAGGGCGCCCAGGGCCAGCGAGCAGATGGTGATCCCGAGTTGGGCGGCGGCCATCATCATCGACAGGTGCTCGGTGGCCCGCAGGACGGTGGCCGCCCCGGAGGTGCCGGCGTCGACCATCGTCTCGACCCGGTCGCGCCGCGCGGAGATCAGCGCGAACTCGGCGCCGACGAAGAAGGCGTTGAGACCCAGGAGCCCGACCATCGCGAGCAGCGCGACCCCGTCGTTCATGGCGTCATCCCAGCGGAGTTCGAGGGCTCGGCGGGGGAGCCGGCCGCGGGGTCCGGGCCGGTGATCCGGACGTCGGCGATGCGACGGCGGTCCATCCGCGTCACGACCAGCGTCCGGCCGTCGTGGGTCACCTGGTCGCCCACGGAGGGGATGCGGCCCAGCTCGGCGAGCAGGAACCCGGCGAGCGTCTCGTAGACCTCGGAGTCGGGGAACGACCAGCCGACCAGGTCGGAGAGCTCGTCGGGTCGCAGCGTCCCCGAGACGATCCAGGTGTCCGGCCCGGCGTCGCGGAACCGGGCGGCCTCCCCGCGGTCGTGCTCGTCGCGGACCTCGCCGACGATCTCCTCGACGAGGTCCTCCAGGGTGACGATCCCGGCCGTCCCGCCGTACTCGTCGACGACGACGGCCATCTGGAAGCCGGCGCCGCGCAGGCGGTCGAGCAGTTCGTCGCCGTCGAGCGAGTCGGGCACCGTCGTGGGGGTGCGCATGAGGTTGCGGACGAACTGGCCCCCGCGCCGGGCCCGCGGCTCCGCGAACGCCTGCTTGACGTGCACCACGCCCCGGACGTCGTCGAGGTCGCCCTCCACCACGGGGAACCGCGAGAACCCGGTGCGGGCGGCCACGGCGAGCAGGTCGTCCACGGTGTCGTCGACGGTCAGCGACTCGACCCGCATCCGCGGGGTCATCAGTTCGTCCGCGGTCCGTTCGCCGACGCGCAGCGTCCGGGCCAGGACCGCGGCCGTGCCCTCGTCGAGCGTGCCCTGCTGGGCGCTGGTGGCCACCAGCGAGCCCAGTTCCTGGGGCGAGCGCGCCGAGCGCAGCTCCTCGGCGGGCTCGACCCCGAGCCGGCGCACGATCCAGTTGGCGGCGCCGTTGAGGACGGAGATGAACCACCCCAGCACCCGCGAGAACCCGGCCTGGACCCCGGCCACCGTCCGCGCGGTGCGCAGCGGCGCGGCGATCGCGAGGTTCTTCGGGACGAGCTCGCCGAAGACCATCGACAGCGCCGTCGCCAGCACCAGGGCGATCACGGCCGCCGTGCCCGCCGCGGCGGCCACGGGCAGCCCGACGTCCTCGAGGACCGGCGAGATGAGCGTCGCGATCGCGGGCTGGGCGAGGTAGCCGGTGACCAGGGTCGTGATCGTGATCCCGAGCTGGGCCCCGGAGAGCTCGAAGGACAGGTTGCGGTGGGCGGCGGCGACGGCCTTCGCCCGCCGGTCCCCGACCTCCGCGACGTGGTGGTCGACCTGACTGCGCTCGAGCGTGGTCAGTGAGAACTCGGCCGCGACGAACACCGCCGTGCCGAGCGTGACCGCGACGACCCCGACGAGTCCGAGCACCGAGAGCAGGACGTCCACCGCGTGCTCAGTCCTTCTGCAGGCGCGCCGGGAAGCCCCCGGTCGCGATCGGGCCCCAGCGCTCGACGGTGAGCCGGACGAGGCACTTGCCCTGCGAGGCCATGGCCTCCTTGTACTCCTCCCAGTCCGAGTGCTCCCCGGAGATGGAGCGGAAGTACTCGCACAGGGGGTCCAGGGCCTCGGGCAGGTCGAGCACCTCCGCGGTGCCCTCGACGTGCACCCAGGGGCCGTTGAAGTCCTGCGAGAGCACGCACATCGTCACGTACGGGTCGCGCCGGATGTTGTGCACCTTGGCCCGCTCGGGATAGGTCGAGACCAGCAGCCGGCCCTGGTCGTCGATGCCCAGCGTCACCGGGGAGGTCTGCTCGCCGCCGTCCTTGCGCCTGGTCACCACGATCGCGTGGTGCCGGGTCCGCAGGAACTCCGTGAGCTCTTCGCGCCCGACGCGGTCGTTCGTCGCCGTGTTCGCCACGGTGTCCAGCCTACGGCGGGGCGTCCTGATCACCCGCCCGGCGGTGATCATTACGGTGGGGGCGTGACCAGCGACGGAGGGCACGGGGCCCTCCCGGGACGGGCGGTGCGCCGATTCGGATACGGGGCGACGTGAGCCTGCAGACAGCCGGTGGCGGGCGCGGGGGTGCCCATGACCAGAATGTCGGCCCATGAGCGGGTCCCCGTTCGTCGACTTCGACCGTGCCTCGTGGGCCGCGCTGCGGGACGAGCACGGTGACCTCCCGCTGACCGCGGGCGAGCTCGAGGAGCTGCGCTCCCTGGGCGACCCGGTGGATCTCGACGAGGTGCGCGACGTCTACCTGCCGCTCTCGCGGCTTCTCGACCTGCACGTCCGGGCGAACTCGGGCCTGCTCGAGGCCTACCGCACCTTCCTGCGCCAGGACGAGGAGCCCACCCCGTTCGTCGTCGGGATCGCGGGGTCGGTGTCGGTCGGCAAGTCCACCACCGCGCGCCTGCTGCGGCTGCTCCTCGCGCGGTGGGAGGACCATCCGAACGTCGCGCTGGTGACCACCGACGGCTTCCTGCTCCCCAACGCCGAGCTGGAGCGACGCGGGATCATGGCGCGCAAGGGGTTCCCGGAGTCCTACGACCGGCGGGCGCTGCTGCGGTTCGTCTCCGACATCAAGGCGGGCAAGCCCGAGGTCTCGGCCCCGATGTACTCCCACCTGGTCTACGACGTGCTCGACGAGCAGCGCCCGGTCGCGCGCCCGGACATCCTGGTGCTCGAGGGCCTCAACGTGCTGCAGCCCGCCCCGCAGTCCGGGGAGCGGGCGAGCGCGCTCGCGGTGAGCGACCTGATCGACTTCTCGATCTACGTCGACGCCCACCCCGCCGACGTCCGCCGCTGGTACATCGAGCGCTTCCTCGCGCTGCGCGAGACCGCGTTCCGCGACCCGGCGTCGTACTTCCGCCGGTACGCCGAGATGGACAGCGAGGGCGCGCGGGCGCGGGCCGCCCAGCTGTGGGACGAGATCAACGGACCGAACCTGCGGGAGAACATCGCCCCCACCCGGTCGCGCGCCGGCCTGGTCCTGACGAAGGGTCCTGATCACTCCGTGCGACGGATTCGTCTCCGTAAGCTCTGACCGGTCCACGGACGGCGGTACTCCGGGTTCCGGAAAGGGACGAAAGAGTCACGAAACACCTGCCCGGTGGTATGTGCGCAGCCTAAGTAGTGCGATGATGGGGTATGGCTGGTGCTTCCTCCTCCACTGCGTCCGCGGTGGCCCCGTCCGTGGGCCGGCCCGGATCCGGGTCCTCCGACCCGCCGGAGCTCGACGACCCGATGCTCCCTGCGCGCCTGCGGCTCGCGATCGGCAGGCTGAACCGCCGCATCCGGGTGGACGCCGCCGCGGTCCTGCCGCCGCTGCAGACCTCGGTGCTGGTGACGCTCGAGGAGCACGAACCGCTGCGCCTCTCCGAGCTGGCCCGCCGCGAGGCGGTCACGCCCCCGACCATGAGCCGGGTGCTCGCCGCCCTCGACGACGCCGGGCTGCTGGTGCGCACCCCGGACCCGCAGGACGCGCGATCGGCGCTCGTGGAGCTCTCGGCGGAGGGCCGGTCGATGATCGAGCGCCTGCGCACGGAGCGCACCGCGGTCCTGGCGGAACGCCTCGAACGGCTGGCGCCCGAGCACCGGGAGGCCCTCGCCGCGGCCGTGCCCGCGCTCGAAGCGCTGGTCACGCTGCCGGCCGAGTAGTGCGCGTGGGTTGTCGCGCGCGATCCGGCCGGGCATGCTCGGGCCTCGCCCCCTCCGGGTGCGGCGTCCTGTCGGGACGACGCCCGGCCCCGGAACGCCCGACGGCGGGACGAGAGTGAGCTTCTCAGACCACGACACCACCGACATCGCGCCCGACCCCGGCGCCCCGGTGGTCTTCCGCGCCCCGGTACGGCGCCTGCAGCCTCCGCAGGTCGCCGACGAGCGCGAGGCGCTCGAGGGCTGGCTGGACTACTACCGCGCCCAGGTCGTCCTCGCCCTCGACGGCCTGCCCGCCGAAGCCCTGCGTCGCCGCGTCCCCGAGTCCGGGCCCAGCCTCACCGGGATCGTCAAGCACCTGACCGACGTCGAGCACACCTGGCTCGTCGAGCGCTGGGGCGAGCGCGGCGGGCGTACCGCCTACGCCATCAGCTACGTCGACGACTCCGACGAGGCCTTCCGCGTCAGCGACCTCGACGATCCCGATGCCCTCGTCGGCGCCTACCAGGAGGCATGCGAGAAGGGCCGGGACGCGCTCGCAGGCGCGGAGTCCCTCGACGACGCGGTGCGCGACGACCGGCGCGGCCACATCGAGCTGCGCTGGATCCTGTTGAACCTGATCACCGAGACCGCGCGGCGCTCGGGACAGGCCCAGGCGCTGCGCGAAGTGCTGCTGGCCGCCGAGGAAGCCCGGATACCGGGAAGGACGTCCCCAGCCCCATCCCCGTGATCCACTCCGGCACCCGCTCGTACCCGATGGCCGCCAGGCCGCCGCCCACCGCCGCCAGGCCCACGAGCCACGTCCGGATCTCCTGACCGCCACTGCCCGCCGCGGCCTCGATCCCGTCGTGACCGAGCGCCGCCACCGTGTCCAGGTCGCCCTCGGTGAGCCGGTCGAGGAACCAGCGGTCCCAGCCCGCGTTGACCGGCGCGTCGGGGTCCCCGGCCATCGCGCGCACCCGCGGCTCCCGCGCCGCGGCGAACCCGACCGCGTCGCGGCGCCCGTGGATGAGGGCGGCCCGCCGCTCGCCGACCATCGCGGGGTCGCGGGGATCGTTCGAGGGCAGCCAGTGCGAGAGCCCGCCGCTCGCGACGACGAGCACCCGGTGGGGCTGCGGTGCGCCGCGCAGCGCGTCGCCCAGGGCCCGGCCCAGGGCGACGCAGCGGGCGGGCGTGGGCAGCGGCGGGGCCGCGGTGTTGAGCACCAGCGGGACGATCGGGATCTCGGCACCCTCGCCGTGATCACCCCACCCGCCCAGCATCTCGTAGCTCTGCACGATCCCGTGGTCGACGGTGAGCGAGTAGGACAGCGCCAGGTCGAACCCCGCGTCCGCCACCGCGTCGCGCACCGCCCAGGCGAGCGCCCCGGCCACCGGGAGCGCGCCCGCGCGGCTGCCGAAGTCGCCGAACCCCACGGCCTCCTCGACGCCCAGGGTGATCGGCGGCATGACATCGTAGAAGTTGCCGTGGAAATGGTCGGGCCCGATCACGACGACGGCGTCCGGGGCCAGGGCGGTGACCGCGTCCCGCACCCTCCCGACGTCGGCGAGGAAGGTCGCGCCCGGGTCGTCGGGCCCGGGGGGCATCAGGCTCGCGAAGGGGGAGTGGGACATCCCGACGAACCCCACGATCTCGCTCACGCGTGCTCCCCGGCCCGGAAGGGGGCAGCGCCCAGGAAACGACGGTGGACATCGACGAACTCGCCCGGTTT
>NZ_DASXJS010000012.1:0-34302 GCF_036497245.1 Actinomycetospora sp.
ACGCGACGTCCGCGCCCTCCTCGGCGAAGGCGACCGCAACCGCCCGGCCGATCCCCGAGTCACCACCCGTGATCAACGCCCGGCGTCCGGACAACAGGTCGCGGCCGACATAGCCGATCATCTCGTCGCGCGGCTCCGGCGCCATGTCACCGGTACTCCCGGGGTAGGCCTGCGACTGCGGGGGCGGCTGCTCGGTCATGGATCTCCTCCGGACGGGTTCGACTGCACTTCTCGAGCCCGTCACCGGCGGCGCCGAGACGGGGACACTGCTACGGCTTGAGCACGACCTTGATCGCGCCCTCGGCCTTGCGCTGGAAGATGTCGTAGCCGTGCGCGGCTTCCTCGAGCGGCAGCGCGTGGGTCTCGAGGTCCTCGACCCCGAGCGGGTCGGTCTCGTCCTGCACCAACGGCAGCAGGTCCGGGATCCACCGCTTGACGTGGGCCTGTCCCATCGCCAGCCGGATCCCCTTGTCGAAGATCTTCAGCATGGGCAGCGGGTCCGCCATACCGCCGTAGACCCCGGACAGCGAAACGACGCCACCACGGCGCACGGCATCCACGCACCCGACGAGTGCCGCTGTGCGGTCGACGCCCGCCAGAGACATCAGCGGGGCGGCCACGGCGTCCGGAAGCTTTCCGAGAATTCTCTGCGCAGCCTGGGGCACCGGCGATCCGTGCGCCTCCATCCCGACCGCGTCGATCGCCGAGTCGGTGCCGCGCCCGTCGGTCAGGTCCCGGATCGTCGTCGTGACGTCCTGCACCCGGCTCGAGTCGATGATCTCCGCGCCGTGGCGGCGGGCCATGGCGAGTCGCTCCGGGACCGCGTCGACGCCGATGACGCGGTATCCGTGGTGACGGGCGATGCGTGCCGACATCTGTCCGATCGGGCCGAGCCCGAACACGACGACGCTTCCGCCCTTCGGGACGTCGGCGTACTCGACGGCCTGCCACGCCGTCGGCAGGACGTCCGAGAGGTAGAGGAAGCGCTCGTCGGGCGGCCCTTCGGGCACCTTGATCGGCCCGAACTGGGCCTGCGGCACCCGCAGGTACTCAGCCTGTCCACCGGGGACCTGCCCGTAGAGCTTCGTGTAGCCGAACAGCGAGGCACCGCAGCCCATCTCGCGGTTCTGGGTCGTCTCGCACTGCGCGAAGAGCTGGCGCTCGCACATCCAGCAGTGCCCGCAGGAGATGTTGAACGGCACGACCACGCGGTCGCCGACGGCGAGGTCCCCGGTCTCGGACCCCACCTGCTCGACGACACCCATCGGCTCGTGTCCGAGGACGTCACCACGATCCAGGAAGGGGCCGAGCACCTCGTAGAGGTGCAGGTCCGAGCCGCAGATGGCGGTGCTGGTGATCCGGACGATGGCGTCCGTGGGGGCTTGGATCGCCGGGTCGGGGACCGTCTGGACCCGCACGTCGTTCTGGCCCTGCCAGGTCAGTGCCTTCATGTCCTTCGCCTCCTCACGAGACCGAGGACGCACCTCGACCCCGCCGGGGTGGTGTTCCGGGGGAAGGCTGGTGGGTCAACCTGACGTGGGCCGGGCTACCCGGGGGCGGCCGCGCCCGACACGTGGAGCCGGGTCGCCGTCGACGACGTCCAGGCGACGACACCGACACCTACGTGCGGTGACCGGGCTCCGGACCGTCCTGATCGTCACCGTCGGCCCGGGCCACGTTGCGGGGAAGATCTCGTAGTCGCCGACGGATGTTGACGACCAGCTGCACCGTGGTGCCCAGGGTGATGACCGCCCAGAGCGCCGCGCCGACGGTCACCACCAGGATCGCGGCGGACGGCACGGCGCCGGCCGCGGCGAACGAGATGCCCCCGATCAGGAGGCGGGTGGGGCGCTCGGCGATGGTCACCAGGCCGATCTCCGACATGCCCTCGGCGGCCGCGCCGCCCCGGGTCGCCTCGTCGAGGAGGGTGAGGACCGCGGCCGCCGCGCACAGGGGCCCGGGAGCACCGAGGGCCCACAGCCCGACGATCATGCTCACGTCGCCGATGCGGTCCACCAGCTGGTCCAGGATCCGGCCCCAGGCGGTCGCGGTGTGGGTCAGCTCCGCGACCGCGCCGTCGATGCCGTCGAGCACCGCCACGGCGATCACCAGGGCAGCTGCGAGCAGGGCCCAGCGGCCACCGAGAGATGCGACGACGCTGATGGCGATGGCACCGACCGCGCCGACGGTGGTCACCCGGGTCGGGTGGACGCCGCGGCGGGCCAGCGGCGTGGCGAGACGGTGCGCGAGACGCAGCCAGGCCATGGTCGGCCGGGAGGACCGGACGTCGTACCCGCCGTGGGCCCGGGACCAGCGGTCGAGGTAGGCGTCGAAGTCGTCGACATCCATGGAAACCACCGATCAGACCAGGCGGAGCGACGCGGTCACGGGATCGTGGTCGCTCGGGGGCGCGCCGGTGACCGGGTCGCGGTCGCGCACGATCCCCGATTCGTCGATGCGCCAGCGTCGCTCCCGGTCGCCGACGAGGATCCAGTCCAGACGCAGCGGCAGGCGTCCGTACCGCACCCGGTGGACGTGGCGCACCAGCAACGACCGGACGCCTCCGAACGCGTGGAAGGTGGCTTCGCCCCGGCCGTCACCCTCGCCCGCGAGATAGGAGTCCTCGTAGCCGTTCGCGAGGAACGACCGGTACGGCGCGGATCCCGGCGGGCAGTTGAAGTCCCCCGTCACCAACGTGGGTGGCGCCCCCTCGGTCGAGCACGCGAATCGCCGCAGGACCAGCTCGGCTCCTCGTTCCCGGGCGGGACTGCTCCAATGATCCAGATGCGTGTTGACGTGGCGGAAGACCACGTCGGTACCGCGGACCGCGAACGTCGCCCAGTTGACCGTCCGGACCCCCCGTGATCGCCACGAGGAGGACGGCACCTCCGGGGTCTCGCTGAGCCAGAACCCGCCGGCGTCGACCAGATCGAGCCGATCGGGGGAGAAGAGGATCGCGTTGTACTCCGGACGCCGTTCGTTCCCGCCGGCCGGCCCCAGGAGGACGCGGTACTCGGGGAGCTGTTCGCGGTAGGTTGCCAGGCTCTCGGTCTGGAGCTCCTGGACCCCGAGGAGATCGGGCGCGTGGTCGCGCACGGTCGCGACGTTGCGCGCGGCGCGCAGCGGCCACCGGTGCGGGCCGTCCGCGGGCGAGGTGAATCCCCGGACGTTGAAGCTCATCACCCGCAGCCGGGCCGGTCCCCCGACCTCCATGATCCGTCCTTCACGCCGCCGGGGTCCTGTGCAGGGCTCAGACTGCCACGCCCGCCCTCGGCACCGATCGAGCCCCGGCGGTGGATGGTGTCGCCGCGATACCTCAGCCGCCCCAGGTGACCTGGCGCAGACCGTGCCGATCCGGCGGTCCGGGTCGGGCCGCCGAGTCCGGGGTGACCGGTGAGCCGTGCTCGGTGTGACCGGTCTCGGGGCGCAGGCCGTCCTGCGGCCCCGAGGAGGGGGTGGCACCGTCGCGGAGCTGCTGACGACGCGACCGCATGACCTCGAGAACCGGTAGCCGGTTGGCCTGACCCTGCTCGTGCTCGATGAGCTGCTCCAGCTGATCCTCGTCGAGTGCACGGATGCGGTCGGCGACCGATCCCAGCGGGAGATGGTCGAAGCCGGGGATGGGCAATGTCATCTCGATCTCCTGACGGTTGAGGGGGGACGCGGCTACCCCGTCCCCGGGTCCGGCCACACGCGGCCTCCGCGTCCCTCGTCCGCCGCCGGCCCCAGCAGCCGGACCCGCTCAGGAACTCTCCGCGATCTCTCGGATCAGCCCGCCGGCCAGCACCATCGACACCTGGCGCGACGAGAGCCGGTGGCGGAGCGTGAGCTCGCGGCCGTCGACGGACGCGGTCACCTCGGAGCCGTCCCGCAGCGCATCGTGGACCCCGGTGAACGACAGGGTCGCGCCCTGCTCGAGGGCGTCGTGGTCGGAGTCGTCGGTGAACTCGAGCGCGAGAATCCCGAAGTTCGCGAGGTTCTGCCAGTGGATGCGGGCGAACGACTTCGCGACCACGACCCGAAGGCCGAGGTAGCGCGGGCAGATCGCGGCGTGCTCACGGGACGATCCCTGGCCGTAGTTGTCGCCCCCGACGATGGCGTGGCCGGTATCGCGGATCTCCTCCGCCCGTGACGGGTAGTCCTCGTCGATCCGGACGAACGCGAACCGGGCCAGCTGCGGGATGTTCGACCGGTAGGGCAGCGCGGCAGCTCCCGCGGGGGAGATGTCGTCGGTCGAGATGTCGTCGCCGACCTTGAGCAGGATCGGTATCTCGAGGTCGTCGGGGAAACCGTCCAGCTCGGGGAGCCCCGAGATGTTCGGGCCCTTCACCAGATCGACCTCGCGGGCGTCCTCGGCGGAGGGGGGCTCGGAAAGCATCGCCGTGTTCACCGTCGCGTGTTCCGGCAGCCCGAGGTCGCCCCACTGCAGGTCCAGTTTCCCGGCGAGCTCGCGGGGGTCGGTGACGACGCCGGTCAGCGCGCTCGCGGCCGCGGTCTCCGGGGAGCACAACCAGACCTGGTCGTCGACGCCTCCCCCGGAGCGGCCGGGGAAGTTGCGCGGGAAGGTGCGCAGCGAGTTGGTTCCCGGTGCCGGCGCCTGGCCCATGCCGATGCACCCCATGCAGCCCGCCTGGTGGATGCGCGCGCCCGCCGCGATCAGCGAGAACGTCCCGCCCCATCGGGTGAGGTCCGCGAGGATCTCGCGCGAGCTCGGGTTCACGTCGAAACTCACCGCATCGTCGGTCTGACGGCCCTCGACCATGCGCGCGGCGATCGCGAAGTCCCGCAGGCCGGGATTCGCCGACGAGCCGATGACGACCTGGCCGACCGGCTCGCCCGCCGCCTCGGAGACCGGCACGACGTTGCCCGGCGAGGACGGCTTCGCGATCAACGGCACGATCCCGGCCAGGTCGATCTGCTCGGTGAGGTCGTACTCCGCGTCGTCGTCGGCGACGAGCTCGACGAAGTCCTCCTCGCGGCCCTCGGAGCGCAGGAACGCGCGGACGGCGTCGTCGGCCGGGAACACCGACGTGGTCGCGCCCAGCTCGGCGCCCATGTTCGCGATGACATGGCGGTCCATCGCGGACAACGTCGCCAGACCCGGCCCGTGGTACTCGATGATGCGGTTGGTGCCGCCCTTCGTGCCGTGTCGGCGCAGCATCTCCAGGATCACGTCCTTGGCCGAGCACCACGGCGGCAGCTCGCCGACGAGCTCGACGCCCCAGATCTCGGGCATGCGGATCGACAGCGGCCGCCCGGTGATCGCGAGCGCCACCTCGAGCCCCCCGACCCCGATCGCGAGCATCCCCAGGGAGCCGCCGGCCGGGGTGTGGGAGTCCGACCCGACCATCGTCCTTCCGGGGATCCCGAAGCGCTGCATGTGCGTCGGGTGCGAGACGCCGTTGCCGGGCTTGGAGTACCAGAGTCCGAACCTGCGGCAGGCCGAGTGCAGGTAGGCGTGGTCCTCGGCGTTCTTCTCGTCGGTCTGGAGCAGGTTGTGGTCGACGTACTGCACCGACAGCTCGGTCCGGGCCCGTTCCAGCCCGAGCGCTTCGAGTTCCTGCATGACCAGGGTCCCGGTCGCGTCCTGGGTGAGCGTCTGGTCGATCCGGATCGACACCTCCTCACCCGGGACCATCTCGCCCTCGACCAGGTGCGAGGAGATCAGCTGATGGGCAACGGATCGGGTCGCCACGGCGAGCACCTCCGGTTTCCGCTCGTCCAAACCTTGTCTACCGACGATGGTGCCGCGACGCACATCCGCCGTGGCGGGACGTTTGGGGGTGGCGTCACCGCCGGGTAGGCCCGTGATCGATCAGAGAGTCCACCGGCCACGAGGGCCGGCGATCATCCGATGACGAGACGGGAGTGCCCGATGGGTACCGCGACGCACTACCTCGAGATCCACGCCCCGGCGCAGCGCTGCTACGACTGGTGGCGGCCCCTGACCCACCTGCCGGACATCATGCCCGACGTCACCGAGGTGGAGTCCCGTCCGCCCGAGGCGGACCGCACCCACTGGAAGGTCGCCGGGCCGGCCGGGACCACCATCGAGTGGGACGCGCGCATCGTCGAGGACGAGGCCGGACGCAAGATCGCCTGGAAGTCCGTGGACTCTGCCGACGGTGGCAGCACGACGGTCCCCAACGGCGGCGCCGTGCGCTTCGACGATCACGGCGACTCCACCGGGGTCGAGGTCAGCCTGCACTTCGACCCGCCCGGCGGCCGCGCGGGCGAGGCGGTGGCCAGCCTGTTCGCGGACCCGCAGCAGAAGGTCGAGCGCGGGCTCGAGTCGTTCAAGCACATGATGGAGAACGGGCTCGACCGGTCCGACGCCGGCCAGACCTGGCAGGACCCCGGGCCGGCGTGAAGGGCTCGGGAGGCACGCGGGCGCGGCGGCTCTGAGGACATCCGATGACCGCACACGCCACGGAGGTTCCCCCGCAGCCCGGGCCGGCGCGGCGGGCCGCGGTCATCGCGCGCTTCCCCGTCGGCCTGGCGGTGAGCACCACCCGCTACCTCCGGTCGCGGCGCCACGTCCGGCGCAGCGAGGAGGCCGGGGATGCCTCCGACCTGCCGCCGGAGCTGGACCCCCGGCGCGTCGACGGACGGCTCAAGACCGTCGACGACGGCGCGGGGCCACTGCTGCACCGGCTGTTCCGGATCCACGTCCGCGACGCCCGCCTGGACGCGGCCGGCCTGTTCGACACCCTGGTCCCCGACCTCGATCGGGCCGCCCCGTCCGAGGTCGTGTCCTTCCGCAAGCAGCGGGGACGTCTCGGGGAGCTGGCGCCGGGCGACGAGTACCGGGTCAGGATGCCGGCCCCCTGGGACGGACCCGTGCGGGTCGTGGACCGGACCCCGACCTCGTTCCGCTTCGCCACGCTGCGCGGTCACCTCGAAGCCGGGCAGATCGAGTTCCGGGCCGACGACCGCGGCGGCGACCTGACCTTCGAGATCGAGACCTGGTCGCGTCCCGGGGACCGGGCCGCGGCCCTGGTGTTCGATCGGCTCCTGCTGGCCAAGGAGATCCAGCTCCACATGTGGAGCCAGTTCGCTCTGTCCGTGGCCTCGTTCGCCGGCGGGCACCGCGACGGGCCGGTCACCGTCCACACCCGCCGGGCCCGCTGGTCCGGCGTTCGTCGCCACTGAGGCCCGCCCGAAGCAGCCGCGATCGGCGGACACGAACCCGGCCGACCCGTGTTGTCTGTCGGGGTGCGACGTGTCACAGTCGTCGCGCCGGTCGGTTGACGAGAACAGCCGTGGTCGATGTCCCGTCCGAGCGCCCCCGCCGATGCCGGTGCACCGAGTCCACTGCTGCGGGTCACGACCCCGGCGGCGGCGAGTGCACGGTCATGGCGAGGGGCACCTTGCGGAAGGTGCCCGCTGTGCTGCACGCCTGTCCCGACCTCGTGTCCGCTCCGCCCTCCCGTGCGCAGCGGCCTTCCCCGTGACCGACGTGGCAGGCGACGGGAATGGGCCCCTCACGCTCGGAGTCGCCGTCCGGGTCGGGCTCCGGGCCCTCGGCAACCTGGCCCAGGTCGCGGAGCACGTCACGGACGGACGCCTCGAGGCCCTGTTACGGAGCACCCTCACCCATCACGGCTCGCTCACGGCCGGGACACCGATCGGGGCCGCGCCCGATCCGGCCGTCGCGGTCCGCGCCGCCTGCGCCTACCTCGGGGCGGGCGAGTACGAGGACGCCTACCTCGCTCTGCATACCGCCCTCGACTTCGTCAGGCCGACACCCACGGCCCACGACGAATACCCCGGGCTCGGGGGTCAGGCGTGAGCACTCGGCCGGGAGAGTGCCGCCCGAGCGTTCATCGGGGTGCTGAGCCGTGGCCGGCGCCCGTGCCGCTCGTCGCCGGGGCCCGGGCGGCCGCGCGCGCGACCATCTCCGCGAAGAGGTCGGGCAACCCGATCCCGGCCCTCTCGGCCATCGCGGTGATCACGCTGCCCGGCGCGAACGAGCAGTAGAGGCCCGCCTCGAGGAACCAGGGTCGGCCCTGTCGGTCGATCCGGAAGTCGAAGAGGCCGTAGTCGCGGCAGCCCATCGCCGTGTAGCAGCGCCGGGCCGCCTCCTGGACCGGACCGGTGACCGGGTCGGCGGCGTCGACCGTCCAGGCCCGGCCCGCGCCCTTCGCGACCAGGCCGAGCTCCCCCTCCTGGTCGCGGGCCAGCTTGTCCGCCGGGAGCCGGACGGGCGCCGCGTCCTCGTCGACCGGGTACTCCTCGAGCGGCAGGCACACGAGCTCACCGTGACGCTCGATCACACCGCAGCGCACCTCGCGGCCGGCCGGCACGTAGCGCTCCACCAGCGCCGCGCCGGAGTGCTCGAGCGCGGCCGCGAGGGCCGGCCCGTATTGCTCGGGGCGGCGCACCAGCGTCATGCCGAGCGAGTTGTCGGAGTCCGCGGGCTTGACGACGACGGGCAGCGGCGGCGGCTCCCCCGGTGACGACGCGGACCGGACCACGCGACCGTCGGGCACGTCGACCCCGCCGTGGGCGACGAGGGCGCGGGCCCGCGGCTTGTCGGCGCCGAGCGCCATGACCTCGGGCGGGTTGCCGACGACCGGGATGCCGAGCACGTCGAACAGCGCACGGTAGGCGGTCATGCCGGGCAGGCAGAACATCTGCGGGACGACGACGTCGGGCGCGATCTCCCGGACCCGTGCGAGTGCCCCGCCGACGTCGAGGGCCGGGCCGTCGTCGGGCGCGGCGGCACCCAGCGACCGGGGGAACCGCCAGATCCCGTCCGGAGCGACGTGGGCGACGGCGACCTCGTAGCGGGCGGGGTCGGCGGTGGCCGCCACGGCGTCGCGGGCGTAGAGCCGGGACAGCTCGGCGAGGAACTCGCTGGTCGGGGAGCCGACGAGGTGCAGCAGACGCACCGTGGGCCAGTCCACGTCGTCCTCAGTCCCCGGCCGGCTCGACGAGCTTGCCGATGTTGACGTCGATCCGGAGCCAGTCCCGTCCGGCGAGCAGGGTCGCCCACAGCAGCGCCGGGATCTGCAGGTGATGCACCAGCAGGAAGGGCAGTGGGTCGTGCAGGTCGAAGATCGCGTCCTTGCCGCGCCGCAGGACCCGCAGCCGCTCGAGGGCCGTGGTGGGTGTCGTCAGCAGCCGCCAGAGCTCCTGGTAGAGCCAGTACGTGGGCCGGCTCGTCGTGCTGGGGCGCACGGTCCCGTCGACGTCGCCGAGGTAGGCGGCCGCGAGCGCCGCGGGCTGGTCGTAGAACATCGTGATCGCGGAATGGGTGCGCGGGTTGCACTCGATGGCGACGGGCCGCCCGTCGTCGTCGACGATGAGGTCGAAGGAGTACTGGCCGGTGAGCCCGCGCTCGGCGACGAACCGGGTCACCCACCGTTCGATCTCCGGGTGGTCGACCGCGGCGTAGTTGAGCTGGAAGGCCGACGACTCGCAGCAGCAGTACACCTGGAGCCGCCCGTCGCGCGCGGTGCCGTGGGTGCAGTACTCCTGGCCCCGCACGAAGGCCTGGAGGATCCACGGGGTCCCGGGCGAGATGGGCTTGGCCGCGGCCACCGCCGTGGTCTGCGCGAGGGTCGGTCGCGGCAGCGGGGTGAGGTCGAGCCGCGCGACCGGGTCGTACGGGATGCTCTTGAGCACGTAGGCCGGGCCGCCGGGCGGGAAATCGAACTCGGCCACGTCGTCGGCGCTCGTCACCCGGTGCGTATCCGGCACGGCCAGCCCGGAGGACCGCGCCGCGGCGGCGAACGCGGCCTTGTCGTCGACGGTGGCGATGGCCTCGGCGTCGCCGTGCAGAACCTCGCAGTACTGCTCGAGCACGGGTTTGGCCAGCGCGTCGTACCAGCTCGACGCCGGGCTGCAGACCGGCACGTAGACGTCAACGCCCTCGCGGCGCACGACGTCCACCAGCGCGTCGACGTAGCCCGGGTCCTCCGGAGCCGGGACGGTGTGGAAGGCGTCGACGGCGCGGGAGAAGCGGTGCCCGGTCAGGCGGTAGCGCGCCGACTCGACGAGGACGACCCGGTGCCCGGCCGCATGGAAGGCACGGGCCAGGGCCAGCGCCTTGGTCATCTTCCCGCCGCTGAGGAGCACGGTGCGCGGGCGCTCGGGTGTCTCGCGGGGCGGCGCTCCGACCACGGCCGCACGGGCCAGCGCGGCGCCGGTGACCACGAGGTTCGCCGGCAGCGCGGTGAGCAGCAACGCCTGCATGCCCAGGGTCTTCGCCGTCCGGCGCAGCGCGCTCACGTCAGGCCCGGGTAGGTCGCGACCATCCCCCGGTGCATCACCCGGTCCCCGACGACGCCGTCGTGGTCGGCCTTGTGCAGCACGGCACCGTTGTCCCAGACGACGACGTCGCCGGGACGCCACTCGTGGTGGAGGACGTTGTCGTCGCGGGTGGAGTGCTCGAGCAGCGCCGTCACGGTCCTGGCCGCCTCGTCGTCGTCCATCCCGCTCACCCCGGCGCAGCGCTTCGGGGCGTCGAGGTAGAGCGCGATCCGACCGGAGACCGGATGCGGTCGCAGGACGGGGTGCTCCGCGGCGGCCTCGTCGTCGGGACCGAGGTCGAGGCCGGTGACGACGTGGCGGATGGTGCGCCCCTCGACCCGGGCGCGCAGGTCGTCGGGCAGCGTGTCGTGGGCCCGGTACTGGTTGCTGAACAGGGTCCGGCCGCCCCGATCGGGGACCTGGACCGCACGCAGGGCGGTGTAGGCCGGGGGCCGGGCGACGTAGCCGGTGTCGATGTGGAAGGTGCTGCGCGGCGGGGTGGTGCGCCCGACGTTGGAGATGAGGTTCAGGTCGGGGTGCGCCTCCAGCGGCGTCTCCCCCGTGGTGAACGCGAGGTCGCCGAGGCTGCGCAGGAACGCCGTGAAGGCATGGTCGGCGCCGTCGTCCGCCCGGTCCTGGTCGCGCAGCACGGCGACGCCGTGCTCGGCGAGCAGATCGCGCAGGGCGGCGACGTCGTCGGCGGCGAGCGGGCCGACCTGGAGGCCGGTGACCTCGGCCCCGACCGGGTCGAGCGCGCGGTGCTTCACGGGTCGGTCCTCCCCGGAACGCGGTGGACGAGGGTCATGCCGTCCCGCAGCGGCACCAGGACCTGTTCGACGCGCGGATCGGCGCTCACGGCGTCGTTGAACGCGGCGATGGCCTCGCTGTTCGCGGTCGGTTCGGCGGCGCTGTAGGGAAGGCCCTGCAGGAGGGTGTTGTCGACGACGACGAGGGCGCGCGGGGCGAGCAGGTCGGCGTCGAGCAGGAGCCCGAGGTAGTCCGCGTAGCCCGCCTTGTCGGCGTCGACGAACACGAGATCGAACCGCTCCCCGGTCCGGGCGAGCGCGCCCACCGTGTCGGCGGCGGGACCGACGCGCACGTCGATACGCGCACCGGCCTCGGACGCGGCGAAGCTCTCCCGGGCGAACGCGGCGACCTCGGCGTCGACCTCGCAGGCCACCACGCGACCGCCCTCCCCGACGGCCTCGGCCATCGCCAGGGCCGAGTAGCCGGTGAACATCCCGATCTCGAGGACGGCGCGGGCACGGGTGGCGTGGACGAGTGTCCGCAGCAGCTGACCCTCGACGTGGCCGGAGAGCATCTCCTGCTCGAGCCCCGTGCCGCCGGGGTGCCCGCGCCAGTCGTGCCCGGCGGTCCGCCGGGCGAGCTCGGCCAGGGCGGGCGACTCCGGCGTCGTGCACCGCTCCAGGTACGGGTCGAGGCCCGCCGCCAGATCCCGGGCCCTGCGCAGGCGCGCGAGCCCGTCGGCGCCCAGCGGGCCGTGCTCGGCCTCGGCGAGGACGTCGTCGAGGGTCGCGGCCAGGATGCCGACGGGCGTGACCGGCCGCGGCCGTCCCGGTGCGGTCACCACGGCGGCGCTCACGCGACGCCCGCCTCCTCCGGCACCACGAACATGTCCTCGCCGTCGCCGCCCCGGGGATAGCCGGCGACCAGGTCCGCGTGGACCGCGAGCGTGCGGGCGAGCTCGGCGTCGGAGAGATCGTTGACGAACTCGCACGAGCCGATGGGCCGGGGCGTGGCCGCGCGCAGCGTGCCGTTGCGCGTCGCCACGATCGAGTCGGACGCCTTCGTCAGCAGCTCCGCCGTGAGGTACGGGCTGGTGAGGGCCAGGCCGAGACGGCTCATCAGCCAGAAGATCCTGTCGCGCTCACTGGTCGAGATGTATCCGCGCTGCTCGGCGACGGTGGTGGACAGGGCCATGTCGATCGCGATCGCGTGCCCGTGGAAGTACGGCCGCTCCGGGGTGAGCTCGAGGGTCGGGCTCCAGGTGTGGCCGAACGCGATGACGCGGTCGAGGTCGAGCTCCTGGAGGTTCGGGACCTCGAGCTCGAGCATGGTCCGGATCGCCTCGTAGGTGAGCTGGTGCGCGATCTCGCGCAGTTCCGGCGTGCCGTCCTGGTGCCCGAACCGGGTGTGCAGGAGGTCCTCGCCGTACTTCTCGAGCAGCTCGAAGATCTGGCCGTTGCCGACGGTCGCGATCTTGACGAGCTCCGCCATCCCGTTGCGGACCTGGTCGACGGGCAGGGTCCGGAGGAAGGAGAAGTCGAGGATGACCTGCTGCGAGGCGTGGAACGCGCCGAGGCGGTTCTTGGCCTTGCCGTGGTTGACCGCGACCTTGATGGCGACGCTCGCGTCGACGAGACCGATCAACGTCGTCGGGATGCGGACGTAGTTCGTCGAGCGCCGGAACATCGAGCAGGCGGTCCCGGTCACGTCGGTGATCAGACCGCCGCCGACCACGAGCACCGGCTCGGCGCGCACGAGCCCGAAGTCGCCGAACGCGTCGACGATCCGCTCCACGGTCCGCAGCGTCTTGTCGGGCTCGCGGATGAGCAGCGGGAAGACGGTGAGCGCGATGCCGTGGTGGTCGAAGTAGGCCTGCATCTGCTCGCCGTAGAGCTCGTGGACGGTCCGGTCGACGACCATGAAGCAGCGGCCGTAGCCGCGATAGGTGTCCGCGAGCTCGGTGTTCTCCGGGGAGAAGACGCCGTCGACGTAGAGCAGCGAGTAGTCGATCTTCTCGTAGGCCTCGACGTGGAAGGCGGTGTCGGTCGCGGTCAGCGTCGGTGCGGGCGGGGCGGCCATGGGGGGTCTCCTCGGGTGATCGGGGGTCAGCGGTCGGCCAGGGAGCGCAGCTCGGCGAGGTCGAGCCGGTCGACGCGTCCCGCGGCGTCCGCGAAGTCGTGGGAGCCGGTGTTCTCGTTGGGGAACGCGACGCAGGGGACGCCCGCGGCGACGGCCGCCCGGACGCCGCCGACGTTGTCCTCGACGGCGAGGCACTGCGAGGCGTCGAACCCGAGCTCGCCCAGCGCCACCGTGTACGCGCCCGGGTCGGGCTTGGTGCGCTCGACGCGCGAGCTGTCGACCACGACGTCGAGCGTCGCGGCGTCGATGTCGTCGGTGACCGCGTCGAGCAGCGCGGTGACGTTCTCCTTCGACGTCGACGTCACCAGACCGACGCGCAGCCCCGCCTCCCGCGCGGCCCGGATCGTCTCGGCCACACCGGGCCGGGGTCGCGCCGCCGAGGACGCCAGTCGTTCCTGGAAGATCGCCGACTTCGTGGCGTGGACCGCGTCCGCGTCCACGGATGCGCCGACCGAGCGGGCGTACTCGGCGATCCGGTCGCTGCCACCGTTGCCTGCGAGCATCGCGCGGTACTGCTCCCGGTCCCACTCCCAGTCCAGGTCGTGCCGTGAGAAGGCCTCGTTGAACGCCCGACGCTGGAGCTCGGAGGTGTCGACGACGGTGCTGATGGAGCCGAGCAGAAGTGCGGAGACCATGAACTCTCTTCCGTGCGGTGGCGGGCACCCCGGATTCGGGGCCGGTTCGCAGGCGTGTGACCTGCTGTGGCGATCAGCGGTGTCGCCGTGACGCCTCGCGCTCGCCCTCGGCGACCCCGCCCCAGATCCCGTAGGGCTCCTCGACGCGCAGCGAGTGGTCGAGGCAGTTGAGCCGGACGGGGCACCCGGCGCAGATCTCCTTGGCCCGGTCCTCGCGGCGCTGTCGGCTGATGCCGCGTTCTCCCTCGGGGTGGAAGAACATCGCGGAATCCAGGTCACGACAGGCCGCGTTGCGCTGCCAGTCCCAGATATCCGCCAGCGGTCGGGGTAGGCGCACGATGCTCGCCACGGCGATCACGCTCCGTTCGAGGCGTCAACAGTCCAACTCGGGGCCTGGCCCACGAGTGCGGAGCCGGGCGGTCCGGGGCGGACCCGCTGGGGTCCGCCGCTCG
Organism: Actinomycetospora sp.; assembly: GCF_036497245.1. Classification (GTDB taxonomy): domain Bacteria; phylum Actinomycetota; class Actinomycetes; order Mycobacteriales; family Pseudonocardiaceae; genus Actinomycetospora. The sequence goes on from NZ_DASXJS010000012.1 coordinate 14,231, forward strand.
GACTATGACCGGATAGCCCCTGCGCCGCTACTTGAAACGACGCATAACCGTTGCAGTTCAGTGAAGCTCGAGCGGCAGGCCGAGACGGGCGGCGACGTGGCGCAACGCGGCGGGCAGGTCGTCGACGGTGTCGACGGTCTCGGGCAGGTCGACGAGATCCAGCCCGGCCCAGCCGGGTCCGACCGCCAGCACCGACCGGGCCGACGAGCCCGCCGTCCGCAGCGCGCCCGGCCGCGCGGTCCGCGGGGTCTGGGCCCAGAGCACCGCGGTGTCGGGGCGGGTGCGCCTGCATGCCTCGTCCAGCGCGACGTCGGGCACCGAGGGCCCCAGCATGCGGGCGGGCAGGCGCGACTCGACGAGCGCGGCGTGGAGCGCCTCCAGGGCCAGCGTGTGCTGCTCCCCGTCGGTGCAGGCCAGCAGGACCGCGGCGCCGCCGGCGACCGGGTCCGGGGTGGTGTCGGCCGCGGCGCTGATCGGACGCAGGGCGGTACTGACGGCCCACGCGAACATCAGCTGCGCGTGGATGCACCCGCCGGTCTCGGAGACCTGGCGGTCGAGCACGGCGAGGGCGGGCCGGCAGACCAGTTGCCAGGTCGCGACCACTCCCTCCGCGGCGAGGTGCTCGCTCACCCCGGCCACGACGGCGTCGGCGTCCAGCCGTTGCGATGCGTTGACGAGGCCGCGGACCAACCGGGCCCGCGAGCGCCGACCGCCGTCGGGCTCCCCGCCCGTCGCGGGCGCGCTCGCCACCGGGCCGTCTCCCGACTCCTGCCCGCGGGCCAGCGCGGCGGCCGCCGCGGGGGCGACCCCCTGCCCCACCAGCCGGCACATGGTCTCGAGCTCGGCGACGTCGCGCTCGGCGTAGCGGCGGTACCGCCCGGTCTCGTGGCCGGCCGGTCCCAGGCCGTACCGGTGGGCCCAGCTGCGCAGGGTGGACGGTGCGACACCCAACCGGCGGGCCACCGCACCCGCGGTCAGCTCGACGCCGGCCGCAGGACGCTCGGGTTCACCGGAGGCGTCGATATCGTCACCCTCCCTGCCGACCATTCCGGGCCTCGCTCCTCGCCCATCGGCGCGGAGTGGGTGGACGCCGCCGCGCGGCCTCGGGCTGCGGGTGATCGTACTGGCGGGCCCACCTCGCCCTGGTCATAGCAGGGGTGCCCAACGCCCGCGCCCTGAAACGTTGCAGGATCGATGCAACGTTTACCGAACGTGGTCGGGGGGTCATCCGAAGCATCTGCGAGACGTGCCGCTGCAGCAACCGGCGGATTCCTCGGCCGACTACGGCGCCGGAACCTCCCCGCATCGTCCGCGGACGATCGGGGTGTGGTCACGGTGGCGATGTGACCTGCTGGAGAACCGCTCGATGCGACGCGTTCCGTGCTGTCCCACCCCGTTCCCCGCCTCATGAGAGCCGGGCGTCGACCCCGGCGCGTCGCCCTCATCGGATCGTTCCGCTACCCGATCCGCGAGCCCTTCGCCGGCGGGTTGGAAGCCCATCTGGCCACCGCCGCCCGCGCGCTGCAACGGCGCGGTCACCGGGTCACGCTGTTCGCCGCCGGCGGCTCGGATCCCGACCTGCACGTCGAGGTCATGGAGCCGGGAGGCGTGCCCGACACCCCGGGGGGCCGCCGGGACATCTCCGACACCCCGGAGATCGTCGCGGCCGAGCGGGATGCCTACGGCTCACTGATGGACCGCCTCGGCGGGGAGCTCGCGGACGCCTTCGACGTCGTCCACAACCACAGCCTCCATCACCTGCCCTACACGAGGGCGTCCGAACTGCCGCGACCGATGGTCTCCACCCTGCACACGCCGCCCTTCCCCCGCCTGGAATCCGCGCTGCGCTCGGCCCGCGGCGCGGTCCGCTGTGTCGCCGTCAGCGAGCAGGTCCGGGCGGCGTGGGCGCCCGTGGCGCCCGATGCCCGCGTCATCCCCCACGGCGTCGACACCCGGGCCTGGCCGCCCGGACCCGGCGGCCCGGACCTGGTGTGGACCGGGCGCCTGGTCCCGGAGAAGGGCCCCCACCTCGCCATCGACGCGGCACGGGGAGCCGGTCGGCGCCTGCGCCTCGCCGGCCCGGTGGTCGACCGGGACTACGTCGACCGCGAGATCCGCCCGCGCCTGGGCGCCGGCGTCGACTACCTGGGACATCTCGATCAACGGGCGCTCGCCGAGGTCGTCGGGGCGTCGGGCGTCGCGCTGGTGACGCCGATGTGGGACGAGCCCTACGGCCTGGTGGTGGCCGAGGCCCTGGCCTGCGGCACGCCGGTGGTCGCGTTCGCGCGGGGCGGCATCCCGGAGACCCTCACCCCGGAGTGCGGGCGCCTCGTCCGTCCCGGTGACGTCGGGGACATGGCCGACGCCGTCGCGGAGGCCGAGCGGCTCCCGCGCCCGGCGGCCCGGCACCGCGCGGTCACCCACTGCTCGCTCGGGACGATGGTCGATCGCCTCGAGGACCTCTACCGGGAGGCGACGGCGTGATCGGGTACTACGTGCACCACCACGGGCTGGGTCATCTCACCCGCGCCCGCTCCGTCGCCGCGGCCACCGACGTCCCGGTGACCGCCCTGACCTCGTTGTCTCCGGGCCCCGACCCCGAGCCCTTCGCCCGCTGGGTGGAACTCCCCCGCGACGACGGCGCCGGAGACCTGGGCGACGACCCGGACGCGGGAGGCGCGCTGCACTGGGCGCCCCGCGGGTCCGCCGGGTACGCCGCCCGCATGGCGCGCCTCGCCGAGTGGGTCCGCGACACCCGGCCGCGGGCCGTCGTCGTCGACGCCTCGGTCGAGGTCGCGGTCATGGTGCGGCTGCTCGGCGTGCCGGTGATCGTGATGGCGGCACCCGGGACCCGGGACGACGAGCCGCACCGCCTGGCCTACCGCACCGCGACCCGGATCCTCGCGCCGTGGACGGCCGCGGTGATGGACCCGCCCCACACCCGGGTCCCGGCCGGCAGGACGACCTACTGCGGGGCGATCTCCCGCTTCGACGGCCGGGCGACCTCCGAGCGGGCAGGCGGGCGCGAGGTCCTCGTCCTGATCGGCGCGGGCGGCTCGGCGCTGCGTCCCGACGACGTCGACGCCGCACGCGCGGCGACGCCCGGATGGACCTGGCGCACCCTCGGCGTCGACGGATGGGCCGGCGGCGACGAGGTGTGGTCCGCGCTGCGCGCCTGCGACGTCGTGGTCTGTCACGGCGGTCAGAACGCCCTCGCGGAGGTCGCCGCGGCCCGACGTCCCGCGGTCGTGGTGCCGCAGCACCGCCCGTTCGGCGAGCAGCACGCGACCGCCGCCGCGCTGGGGGCCGCCGGGATCGCGGTCGCCCCGCCCGATGCGCCCACCCCGGGCGAGTGGCCGGCCCTGCTCGAGCGGGCGCGCGCACTCGGCGGCCGCGGGTGGGCGCGGTGGAGTCATGGCGACGGGGCGCGCCGCGCGGCCGCGGCGATCGAGGCGGTCGCCGCCGACACGCCTGCCCCGGCGGGAAGGGCGGCCGCGGCATGACCCCGTGCGCGGTCATCACCCCCGTCGCCGGGCGCGCGGCGCACCTGCGTGCCCAGCGCGCCGCCCTGGCCACCGGCGACACCGTCCCCGACCTGCACGTCATCGTGGCCATGGGGCCGACCGGTGACCTCGTCGACCCCGGCCCCGGCCCCGCCCCCGACCCCGACTCCGGCCCCCGGACCGTGGTCGTCGAGATCGAGGTGCCCGACGCGGGCCTGCCGCTCGCCGCCGCGCGCAACCTGGGCGCGGCCGAGGCGCGGCGTCACGGCGCCGAGCTGCTCGTCTTCCTCGACGTCGACTGCCTGCCGGGCACGCAGCTCCTGACCCGCTACGGCGAGGCGGCGCGGGGCGATCCCGACGCGGTGCTCGCCGGGCCCGTGACCTACCTGCCGCCGGCCCCGGCCGGCGGGTGGTCGGCGGGTGCCCTGGCGCAGCGACGTCGTCCCCACCCGGTGCGCCCGGACCCGGCGCCCGGGGAGGTCGTCGACGGCGACCATCGGCTGTTCTGGTCGTTGTCGTTCGCGGTCACCACCGCCACGTGGGACCGCATCGGCGGGTTCGACGAGAGCTATCTCGGCTACGGCGCGGAGGACACCGACCTCGGGCAGCGGGCCCGCGCCGCCGGGGTCGACCTGCGCTGGGTCGGCGGGGCCGACGCGTTCCACCAGCACCACCCCACGAGCCACCCACCACTGGACAAGGTCGACGACGTCCTCCGCAACGGCGGGCGCTTCGCCGCGACGTGGGGCTGGTGGCCGATGGAGGGGTGGCTCGCGGACCTCGCCGAACACGGCGCCGTCCGGGAGACCGACGGCGGGTGGGAGCGCACCGCCCCGCTGCGGCTGCTGACGTTCCCGTCCGCGCACCACTACCTGGACGCGGTCCGCCCGCCCACGGTCGTCCCCGCCCCGGTGCGCCGCGCCGGGCCGTGGGACCCCGACCCGCTCTACGACCCCGACGCCCTCACCCGGGTCCGCGCCGACGTCGACGTGGTCCACGTCCACTTCGGGTTCGACCACCTCGACGCCGCGGCGATGGCGCGCTGGACGGCGCGGGTGCGTGCCCTGGGCCTCCCGCTGGTGGTGACGGTGCACGACCTGCGCAACCCGCATCACGTCACCCGCGAGCACCACGACGCGGTGCTCGCCGTCCTGGTCGCCGCCGCCGACCGTCTGATCACCCTGACCGAGGGTGCCGCCGCCGAGCTCCGCCGACGGTTCGACGTCGGGTGCGAGGTCCTCCCGCACCCCAGCACCCACCCCGGCGCGACCCGCGACGTCGGCGCCCCCGAGCCCGGGCTGGTGCTGTGCAGCCTCAAGTCGCTGCGGGCCAACGTCGTCGAGCCCGCCCGGGTCGTGGCGGCGGCCGTCGACGGTGCCGCGCGCTCCGGAGGGCGGGTGCGCGTCGACCTCCATCCCGGGGCCGACCAGGACCCCGAGCTGGCGCCGGTGCGCCGCGCCGCCGCCGCGGGGGACCTGGACCTGCGGGTCCACGGACGCCGTGACGACCGGGATCTGCTCGCCGACCTCGACCGGGCCCACGTCGCGCTCCTGCCCTACCGCTTCGGGACCCACTCCGGGTGGCTGGAGCTCTGCCGTGACCGCGGCACCACCGTGGTCGCCCCGAGCTGTGGCTACTTCGGTGAGCAGTGGTCGCAGGTCGTCCCCTACACCCACGACGAGCACCACGGCCTGGACGAGGCGTCGTTGCGCGCCGCGGTGGCCACCGCCCTCGCCGCACCTCCCCCGGCTCCCGCCGACCCCGAGCTGCGCGAGCAGCAGCGCCGCGAGGTGCAGATCGCCCACGCCCGCACCTATGCCGGTCTGGTCGCCCGATGACCGGCGTCGTGCACCTCGTCGTCGGGCCGGCGGGACACGGCGTGGTGCGGCACGGCGAGACCGTCGCCGAGGCCTGCGGGCACCGCGTGGTGCGGCGCGAGGGGCCGGCCGACGTCGCCGACGCGGACCTCGCGGGCGCCGACGTGATCCACGTGCCCTTCACCGATCGGCTCTTCGGCGCCACCTGCGAGGAGGCCGCCGAGGCCTTCACCGCTCTCGCGGGCGCGGTCGGGGCGCACGGCGCGAGCCTCTCGGTCACCCTGCACGACCTGCCCCAGGGTCAGGACACCCTCGCCCGACGTCGTCGGGACGCCTACCGGACGGTGGTGGCGGGCGCGCGCGGGCTGGTGGTGAGCAGCCGCCACGAACTGGAGCACGCGCGGGACCTCGACGACACGGCCTGGTCGCGCCGGGTGATACCGCTGCCCGTGGACCGGGGCCACGCGCCGCCGGACCGGCCCGGACCGGCCGGCACCACCCCGCCCGCGACCGTCGGCGTCCTGGGTTTCCTCTACCCCGGCAAGGGCGTCGAGGACGTGCTGGCCGAGACCCCCGACGGGGCGCACGTGCTCGGCATCGGCGGGACCGCCGCGGGTCACGCCGACCAGCCCGACCACCTCGCCGGGTCGGCCCGCGCGGCGGGCGTCGGCTGGGAGGTCACGGGATACGTCGCCGACGAGAATCTGCCCGGCCGGCTCGCGACCGTGGCCGTCCCGGTCGCCCCGCACCGCCGCGTGTCCGCCTCCGGCTCGATCGCCACATGGATCGCGCACGGCCGCCGACCACTGGTGCCGGACATCCCGTACACCCGCGAGATCGACGCGGCCTGGCCCGGCACGGTGCGCCGCTACGCCGCCGACCGGCCCGGGGCGCTGCGCCGCGAGATCGAGGCCGCCCTCGACGACCCGGCACGGACGACGATCCCGCCGCAGGTCGCCGTCGGGCCCTCGCTCACCGAGGTCGCGCGGCGGTACCGGGACCATCTCGAGGCCTGTCGGCCCCCGGCCGCGCTGCGCGTGGGCGGCCGCTGGACCGTCCCGGGCAACCGCACCGACCTGCTCGACGACCTGTCGGCCCCGGACCCGCCGCACGTCAGCGTGGTCATCCCCTACTACGACGCCCAGGACCACCTCGACCTCGTGCTCGCAGGCCTGGCCCGCCAGGACCACCCCCGGTCCCGGCTCGAGATCGTCGTCGCCGACGACGGGTCCCCCCGCCCGCCACGGCTCGACGCGGCCGGCCCCGTCGCGGTCCGTGCCGTCGGCCAGCCCGACGAGGGCTTCCGCGCCGGCACCGCCCGCAACCTGGGCGCACGGGTCGCCGACGGTGAGGTGATCGCGTTCCTCGACGGCGACACCGTCCCCGAGCCGGGCTATCTGACCGCGCTCTGCCGGCTGCCGTCGCTGAGCGACGACGCGCTCGTCGTCGGCCGCCGTCGTCACGCCGAGGCCGCCGCCATCCGCGACTGGCTCGCCGGGACCGTGCCCGCCCCGGAACCGCTGCCCGAACCGGGCTGGCTCGCCGAGGGCTACGCCGGCAGCCGCGATCTGCGCGACGCCGACGAGCGTTCCTACCGCTACGTGATCAGCGCCGTGCTCGCGATGCACCGCACGCTGCTCGCCGACACCGGCGGGTTCTGCGAGGAGTTCCGCAGCTACGGCGGCGAGGACTGGGAGCTCGCGGCCCGCGCCTGGCACGCCGGCGCACTGTTCGCCCACGTCCCCGCGGCCGCGGCCTGGCACGTCGGGCCCGACTGGGCGGGACGGCAGGACTCCCGGACGAAGGACGACGAGCACCGGATGCTCGCCCGCCTCCTGCCCGACCCGGCGACCCGTCCCGGGGGAACGTCCTCGCGCTACCCCGCGACGGTGGTCGTCGTCGAGAGCCCCGATCCGCAGGCGGTGGCGACCGCGGTGGCCGCCGTCCGACACGTCGACGCGGACGCCGGGGTCTGGTGGCCCGCGGTCCGGTCGGCGACCGCGCCGGTCCGGGGCGGCCGGCCGGACGCGGCGACGCTCGCCCGCGCGGCCACCGTCGTCCACCTCACCGGGGAGGGTCCCCCGGAGCCGTTGCTCGCCTGCGCCGACCACGGCGTCGTCAGCAGCGTGGCCGGGACCGCCCGGCGGACCCGCGCGGTGGCCCGGGCGACGCGGACGGCCCGGGCGGGCGGCGGCGATCCGGCGCGGCTGACGACGCGGCTGTTCGGCCGGCGGGACCTGCCCTGACGCCACCTCGTCAGGGCGACACCCGGTGGTCGACCGGGTCCGCGGTGACCGTCGATCCGAGCTCGGTGAGCCGACCGGCGAAGCCGTCGACGGCGCGCCCGACCCGTCGGGCGCTGGTCAGCACCGGGCTGCGGCGGGTGCGCTGCACGGTGAAGCCACCCGCGGCCAGCGCGGTGACGAGCGCGACGTCCTCACCGCTCGGCAGGTCGGGGAACCCACCGCACCGCTCGTAGCCCTCGGCGCGGACCCCGAGGTTGGCCCCGTGCACGTGCGGGTGCGGATCGCCCGCCCGGTCGTAGACGTCGCGGAACCAGAGGCGGGTGCCGGGGGCGTGCTCGCCCCACTCGTCGACGTACACCGCTCCGACGTGGGCGTCGACGCCCGCCTCGTCGGCGTCGAGCTGGGCCAGCAGCCAGTCCGGGGGCACGCGGGAGTCGGCGTCGGTGGTGGCGAGCCACCCCGGCCGCGGCCGGCCGCGCAGGAGCGCCCGGCACCCGGCGTCGCGGGCGCGTCCCACGCAGCGCGCGTCCACCGCGAGGGTCGCGACGTCGTGGGCCCGCGCCACCTCGGCGCTGGCGTCGGCGCACGCGTCGAGGACGACCAGCGTGCGCACCAGCGCCCGGTCGGCGACCCAGCGGGCCGCCCGCGCCACCGAGTCGAGGCAGTCGCCGAGCAGGGCCGCCTCGTCGTGGGCCGGGATCACCACGCCGAGCACCGGGAGGGGCCGGGTCACCGCACCCCTGCCCGCAGCGCCACCGAGCGAGCCGGGGGCGGGGTGCGCACCAGGACGTCGAGGCGGAAGTCGGCCTCCCGGTGGTCGGCGAGCGGCGCCAGCCCGTCGATCCCGGCGAGCTCGTCGTGCACCTGGTCCCCGGTGACCGGGTACTCGGGCGCTTCGCGGATCCAGTGCACCGCGAGCACCGTGCCGCCGGGCTCGAGTGCGTCGACGACGGTGCGCCACAGCGCGGCGCGATCCGGCGTCCCGAGGTAGTAGGCGACCTCGGAGACGACGACGAGGTCGAACGGGCCGGCCGGGAGGTCGTCGGGGATGCCGCCGCGCCCGACCCGAACGTGCCGGTACGGGGCGAGGCGGGTCCGGGCCCGCTCGAGCGCCGGGTCGGCGACGTCGAGACAGTGCAGCTCCGCGCACCGTGGCGCGAGCAGCTCCGAGAGGGCGCCGCCGGCGCAGCCGGGTTCGAGGGCCCGCCGGTAGCGGGGTTCGGGCAGGGCCGCGACCGACAGGGCGCGCTTGCGGTCCTCGTACCAGGACGACTCGAGGCCCCACGGGTCGTTCTCGCTCGCCCAGAGCCGGTCGAAGTGCGCGAGGCCCAGCGAGCGCTCGGGGTCGGGGGTCACGGGGTCGGGGGTCACGGCGTCGGGGGTCACGGGCTCGTCCACAGCACCTCGACCTCCCGCGTCAGCCGGGCCAGCACGGGCGGGGGCAGCACCGCGGCGTCGCGGGGATCGTCGGAGAGCGGCTCGATCTGGGTGGTGAAGCACGCGACGGCGGCCTGCTTGGCCCGTCGCGCGCGGTCGGGCAACGCCACCGCGACCGCACCGTCGCCCGGGACCGACGGCTCGTCCGGGTCGGCCCAGTGCCACAGCCACACCGCGTAGTGCCACACGGCGGCGCCCCGGCAGGTCGCGGCCTCGCGGGCGACGTCGGCGACCGCGTCGTGGTCGGGATGCCCGTCGCCGAGGACCGGGGCGAGCACGGTGTCCCCGGGCACGACGACCCGGAGCAGGTACTCGCGGAGCGCGTCGCGATGCCGGCCGACATCGCTGTCGGGCAACCCCGCGCGGAGGACCGACGCCGCGCCGCACCCGAGCTCCGCGAGGGCCGCCCGGCGCTCGTCGTGGCGCCGGGCAGCGAGCTCCTCCGGGGTCAGCGTCGGGCTGTCGGGATGGCTGCCCTCGCCGTCGGTCACCGCGACGACCAGGATCTCCACGCCGTCGGCGGCCCACGCGGCGAGGGTCCCGCCGACGCCGAGGGTCTCGTCGTCGGGGTGTGGAGCCAGCACCACGGCCCGGCCCGGCGGGCGCCGCTGCGACGGCCCGACCCGGGGCAGCGCCGCGAACAGGCTCGACGAGAGCCACCGCGACTCGGCGGTGCCCGGGCCGGTGAGGTCCCGGGGGGTCACAGCCGGATCCCCCGCGGGCCGGGGCCGTCGAGCTGGGCCGCCAGCCGGCCCAGGGCCGCGAGATCCCGCTCGGCGTGGCTCTGCCGGACGTAGACCTCGAGGTCGGCGACCCGGCGGGCGTGCTCGGCGTCGTGGGCGAGGGGCCGGGGGCCGGTCGCGCGCCCGGTGCTGCGGAGCACGACCTCCACCGCCGCCTCGACGGTGGCGCGCACCGACAGCGCCCGACGCCGGGCCGTGGCGACGGGTTCGGCGGCGGACGCGGGGGCCTCGATCGCCGCGGCCGCGGCGCGCAACGCGGCGGCGGCGGCACCGAGCGCGGCCTCGACCCGGCCCCGGTGGGCGGCGTCGTGCTCGTCGCCGTGGTCACCGGCGAGCCGGTCCCGCAGCGGGGCGCTCACGCCGACCGCGCCGCCGAACCACGCGGCGGCCACCCCGATCGCGTCGTGCCAGAAGCGCGGTCGCCACAGGTACTCGCCGGGCTCGCCGACGGGCCGGGCGCGGGTCGCGGTGAAGTGCACCTCGGCCGTCCCGCAGCCCCGCATCCCGAGCCCGCGCCAGGAGTCCTCACCCCGGGTCACCCCGGCGTCGGCGAGGTCGACGGCGAAGAGGCGCCCGCCGTCCGGGCCCTCGGCGGTGACCAGGGCGTGGGTGCAGCGATCGGCACCGGAGCACCACGCCCTGGTGCCGGTGAGATACCAGGCGTCGGCGTGCGGCAGCGCCCGCAGTCCCGTCCCTGGTCCACCGGCCGCCCAGACGCCCCACAGGGAGGCCGGTGGGACGGCCGGCACGCGGAGGTCCGCGAGGGTCGTGACGGCGTCGAGGTGCGCCTCGGCGAGGCGGGCGGCGTCGAGATCCCGTTCCGCGGTGCGGGCGAGCACGCGCCAGTTGGTCAGGGTGTGCGCGGCGGGCGCGGGATCGAGCACGAATCCGGAGACGGTCTCGGCGAGCGTGTCGCCGACGCCCGGCGGCAGGGTGGAAGGCACAGGTCGGCCCCAGCCATCATGAGGGCGCCCCGGAACCGGGACGCGGCTGTTCGCGGGAGACCGGCGCCCTGCACGGGCGCCGCCCGCCGGTCTCGGCTGGGGCTCAACCAGAGGCCGGATGACCGTGCACGCTCCCGCCGCAAACGCAGGATTCGCCGCACTCCCCGGGCCGATGGCCCCGTGGTGGCACCCGCGCCACACGGGCTCCGGGAAGCGTCTGCACATCGCCGGCCGATGTTGACGGCCGTGGGCGGGGTCACAACCATGGCGACGCCGACGACGAAGGAGCGCGCCCCATGATCGTGATCAACATCGTGATGCCGATCCGTCCCGAGAAGATGGACGAGTGGCTGGCACTCGCCGACTCCTACGCGAAGAACGTCAACTCGGAGGAGGGCTGCCTCTACTTCAGGTTCTCCCGCAGCCTCACCGACGAGAACGAGTTCGTCTGCATCGAGGGGTTCAAGGACGCCGACGCGGGCGCGACCCACGTTGCGCAGCCGTACGTGAAGAACTTCTTCGACGCGGCCCCCGACCTCGTGTCGGCGCAGCCGCAGATCCTCTACATCGACACGCCGCACGACGGCTTCGTGCCGATGGGCGAGATCCAGCCGCGCTGACCCTATCGGGACCGGGACCGGGTCAGCGGAAGCCGGCGACTCCCTCGTCGAAGGCGGCGTACGCGTCGTAGTCGAGCACCTCGTAGAGCTGTTCGCGGGTCTGCATCCGGTCGAGGAGCCCGGCCTGGGTCCCCTCGTCCGCGAGGGTGCGCAGCCCGTCCGCGACGGCGCCCATCGCCAGGCGCAGCAGCGTGACGGGATAGAGGACGACGTCGACGCCGAGGTCGGTCAGCTGCGCCGCGGTGAGGAGCTCGCTGCGCCCGAACTCGGTCATGTTCACCAGGAGCGGGACGTCGGTCGCCGCCCGGAACGCGGCGATGTCGTCGGGCCCCGCCATCGCCTCGGCGAAGATCATGTCGGCTCCGGCGTCGACGTAGGCACGGGCCCGGTCGGTTGCCGCGTCGAGGCCCTCGACGGCCGCGGCATCGGTGCGGGCGCAGACGACGAAGTCCGGGTCGCGGCGGGCCCGGACCGCGGCGGTCACGGTGCGGACCATGTCCTCGGGTGGGCGCAGCACCTTGCCCGCGAGGTGCCCGCAGCGCTTCGGGTTCTGCTGGTCCTCGAGGTGGCAGCCCGCGGCACCGCTGTCCTCGAGCAGCTGCACGGTCCGGGCCGCGGAGAGGGGCTCGCCAAAGCCGGTGTCGGCGTCGACGAGCACCGGCAGGTCGGTGACCCGGGTGATCTGTGCGGTGCGGGCGGCGACCTCGGACGACGTCGTCAGGCTGATGTCGGGCAGCCCGAGGTCGGCGGACACCACCGCCCCGGACACGTACACCCCCTCGAACCCGGCGGCCTCGATCATCCGGGCGCCCAGCGGGTTCGGCGCTCCCGGCAGACGCAGCAGCCCCGGGGCGGACAGCCCGGCGCGGAAGGCGGCCCGGCGCTCGGCGGCGGTCGTCGTCGTGTGCAGCATCAGAGGATCCCCGCACGATCCCCGGTCGGCAGCCCGTCGGCGGCCACGGTGAGCCCCGCGAGCTCCGCCGGTGCGAGGTCGGGCAGCCGCTGGGCGAGCTCGAGGAAGCGCTCCTGTTCGGCCGCGTCCAGCACCCCGTCGGCGAGGGTGCGGAACTTCCCGACGTACTGCTCGCGCCCGAACGGCCGGGCGCCCCGCGGGTGGGCGTCGGCGACCGCGATCTCGTCGGCCACCTGCGTGCCGTCCTCGAGCGTGATCGTCACCCGGCCGCCGAACTCGGGCTCGTCGCGGTGGTAGGCCGCGGTCCAGCGGGGGTCCTCGACGGTCCGGATCCGCTGCCAGAGGGCGACCGTGTCCGGGCGCCGGGCGCGGTCCGGAGCGTAGGAATGCTCGTGGTGCCAGGCGCCGTCCTGCAGGGCGACCGCGAGGATGTACGGGATCGAGTGGTCGAGGGTCTCGCGGCTCGCCCCGGGGTCGTACTTCTGCGGATCGTTCGCCCCGGACCCGATGACGTGGTGGGTGTGGTGGCTGGTCCCGACGAGGACGTCGGTGACCCGCTCGAGGGGGACCCGCTCCCGGAGCCGGACGGCGAGGTCGATGAGCGCCTGGCTCTGGTACTCGGCCGAGTGCTCCTTGGTGAAGGTGCTCAGGATCGCGCGCCGGGACTCGCCCACCCCGGGCAGCGACACCGTGTAGGCCGCCTTCGGGCCGTCGAGCATCCAGGCGAGCACGCCGTCCTCGCCCTCGTAGATCGGGTTCGGCGCCCCCTCGCCCCGCACGGCCCGGTCGACGGCCTCGATCGCGACCTTGCCTGCGAACGCAGGCGCGAACGCCTTCCAGCTCGAGATCTCGCCCTTGCGGGACTGTCTCGTCGCGGTCGTCGTGTGCAGGGCCTGGCCGATGGCGGACCAGGTGATCGCCGGGTCGAGATCGAGCAGCGTCCCCAGACCGGCGGCGACGGCAGGTCCGAGGTGGGCGACGTGGTCGATCCGGTGGGAGTGCAGGCAGATGCCGCGGACCAGGGCGACCTGGACCTCGTAGGCGGTGACGATCGCCCTCGTCAGCTCCGCCCCCGAGACTCCGGTGTGCTGCGCGACCGCGAGCAGCGGCGGGATCGTGTCGCCGGGATGGGAGTAGTCCGCCGCGAGGAACGTGTCGTGGAAGTCCAGCTCGCGGACGGCGGTACCGTTCGCCCACGCCGCCCACTCCGCAGAGACGCGGACGCCGGGCGCCATGCCGAGCACGGTCGCGCCCGGCCCGGAGGGGTGGCGCAGCGCCTGGTCCCGGGCCGTCGTCGGGGCGTGGCGGGCGAGCGCGGCGGTGGCCACGGCGACGTCGTCGATCAGCCGGTTGACGACCATGTCGACGACGGCGGGCTCGGGCTCCACCGGGTCGGCGGCGAGCTCGGCGAGCCGCCAGGCGAGCTGATCGACGCGCGCGAGCCGGTCCTCGCTGGGGTGGACGCGGACCTCGTGGGGGATCATGCCGCCGAGGGTGGCCCGGTGATGCGGGCGCGCGCGAATCCGCCCGTCACGCGACCGCGGCGTCCCGCTGCCACGGTCTGTTGTGTCTGAGCCGCTGGGACGGATCGAGCCAGCGGGGTGGTCGGAACCAGGGCATGCCGTCGATCATGACGATCTCCCAGCCGCTGCGGTGCTGCAGCCCGTGGTGGTACGAGCAGAGAAGGACGCAGTTCAGAAGACAGGTCTCTCCGCCGTCGATCCAGTGGAGGACGTGGTGGGCGTGGCACTTCCGGGCGCGTCGTCGGCATCCGGGGTGGGCGCAGTGGTGGTCGCGCAGGTAGAGGGCGTGACGGATGTGGGGCGGAACGATGCGGTGCTTGCGGCCGACGTCGAGGGGTTGGCCTCCGCTGCCCATGACCGCGGGGATGAGCTCGGCGTCGCAGGCGAGCCTGCGGGCGGTCTCCGGGCGGACGTAGGTGTTCTCGCCGAGCAGGGCGAGGTCCGGACCGTCCGGTTCGCGGGTGGGTTGCTCGTCGAGCCGGCGTCGCAGCGTCTCGAAGTCGACGGTCAGGGAGAGGGCGATGCGTTCGCCGCCCTCCGATGCGGCGCGGTTCCGCTCCGTCGGCGATGCGGGCTCCTCGCCGTCATCGGTGTCGGGGGCGAACAGTCCCCGGACAGTGGCGTCATCCCCGCCGGCGCCGTCATCGGGGGCCGAGTCCCGGTCGGTGGTGTCGAGCCCGCCGCGGGTGTAGACCTCGCCGGCGAGGTCGAGCAGGGCCTGGGCGCGGCGCTCCGGGAGCGTGCGGTGGGCGTGCGCGTCAGGTGATTCGCCGCGCTCCCCGTGCTCCCCGACCGGGCCGCGCCCGTCGGGGCCTGCCAGGCCGGTGCTCTCGGGCAGAGGTGTCGCGCTGTCCAGGGCGGTGAGGAGGAATTCGGCGGCGGCGGGGTCGCGATAGGCGAATCTGCCGCGCACGGTGCCGTCCTTGCGGCGCGACCAGTGCAGTTCGTTCTCCGGCGGGGGGTCGTCCTCGGGGGCGGTCCCGTCCGGATCGAGTCGCGCGAGGATCGACTGTGCGGCCCTCTTGAGCTGGGCCGGGGAGTGGGTGGTGGCCAGGTCGGCGAGCTGGGCCTCACCGGTGGCCAGCACCTCCTCGGCGAGTGCGGGCACCACCGCGTCGAGGGTGGTCATCGTCCGGCGGATGACGTCGACGTGCCCGTCGCCGATCACCCCCTCCTCGACCAGCGTGGCGGTGGTGGGCAACTCGGACGGGACGGTCGCCCCGCTCGGAGACACCACCGCGGTCAGGGCCACCGCGTGGCGGGCGAGGCGGCGGGCTTCATCGGGGCTGAGGCGCACGTGGTCCTCGAGCAGCCGCGAGAGATGCCGGTAGCCCGACTCCGAAGGGGCGTCGGAGTTCTGCAGCGCGTACAGCGCCCGGTAGCAACGCGCCTGGGCCAGCCGCAGAGCCCGCACGGCCTGCGCGGTCTCGGCCAGCACGGCCGTCGAACCCGCCGACAGCCCGCCTGCACCGGGCCGTTCGTCGTCGTCGACGACGCCGGGAACCGCCCAGCGGGGTCCGGCGTCGTCGGGAGCCGGCGCGGGCGTTCGGAACCACTCTGGGAACATCACCTCGAGCTCCGCGCGCGTCGGCGGCGACTCCGCGTCGCGGGAGAACCCGTCGTCGTCCAAGCTCCCGTCATCCCACGGCTCGTCGGTCCAGGGCTCGTCGGTCCAGGGCTCGTCGGCCGGGGGCCAGACGGGAAGCCCGTCACCCCCGAGCCCCCACTCAGGGTCCGAGGGTTGGACCGGCGCCGCCATGGCTCAAGTATCGAACACTTGTTCGAACGACACCAGTCGCCAACCGGAGCAATCGCCTGACGGCTGACCGCCACCTGCACCGTCGGTCCTGCTGCGCGACCGGGTACTGCACGAAGGTGCTGTGGTCGGGGTCGACGTCGAGCGGTCGGCCCAACGGCGGGAACGGAGAGGTCGAGCCCCGCGAGTAGGCGAGCCGCTCGGCGTGGCGCAGCTCGCAGCCCAGCCCGACCGCGAAGGTCTTGGTCGGTGCGTGCCACGCCCCGCGCCGGCGCGACACCGTGCGCGCGATCCAGAAGTAGCGCTGACCGTCGGGCATCTCCGCGACCTGGGATAGCACCCGCCCCGGCGACGCGAACGCCTCGTAGACGTTCCACAGCGGGCACGTCCCGCCGGCACGGGAGAAGTGGAACGCCGCCGCCGACTGGCGCTTGGACATGTTGCCCGCCCGGTCCACCCGCACGAACGAGAACGGCACCCCGAGCAGCGAAGGGCGCTGCAGCGTCGAGCACCGGTGCGCCACCGTCTCGAACCCGAAATGGTCCGCGAGACGCTCGAGGTCGTAGCCCACCTGCTCGGCCGCGGTACGGAACGCCCGGTACGGCAGCACCAGCGCGCGGCCGCGGCGTAGTGCGCCAGCCCGATCGGCGCCAGCGCCCGGGTCGCCGGGTCCTCCGTCTCCGGGCCCGACACCTCGGCGTCGATCAGGTCCGCGAACTCCAGTTGCGCGATCACCATCGCCACCCGGAAGGCGCGCTGACCGGGCCGCAGGTGCGGTGCCAGCCGCAGCACCGCCCGATCCGGGTCGAACCGGTGCAGCTCGCCCGCCGACTCCTCCGACGCCGCGCCCTCCAGGCCCCCGACCAGCACCCGCACCCCGTGGTGCTCGGTCAGCCGCCGCACCAGCGCCGCCCGGGTCTCCCCCGCCCGCACCCCGATCCGCCCCGCCAGCCGCTCGGCGGCCCCCTCCAGCGCCGCCACGTGGTTGCGGCGCCGGGAGAAGAAGTCCCGTACCGCTCGTGCGCGGTCGGCGCGCGAGCAGGCCCCGCGGGACCCTCGACGCTCTCCGCCCGGGTCCCGACCGCCGCCGAGAGCCGGTCCAGCCGGGCCCGCAGGTCCACGAGGGTCCGGGCCATCCCGGGCATCCGCTCGGCCAGTGCGACGACGTCGTGCGCGGTCACGCTCCCCGCGTCGAGCTCGTCGACCACGGCCTCGCGGACCTCAGCGGTCAGCCGGGCGGTGTCCCGGGCGGCGAAGAACGCCGTCTCCAGCCTGAACGCCCCGGTCAGGCGCAGTAGGTGTGGAGCAACGGTCGAACGGCGCTCACGAGGTCAATGCCAGAGGACGTAGGTGTGATCGTCGGGCGGGATGAGGGAGGCGAGCACGTGATCACGCTAGGGCTGGTCGCGTCCGCCCCGCGCGGCGGAGCAGGCTCGCCCTGACCGGCGCTTCACGGCAGGCTGGCCCTCGTGCCGATGCGAGATGATCCGTCGTGAGTTCCGTGCTCGTCCTCGGCGCGGCGGGCCGTACCGGCCGCCTCGTCGTCACTCACGCCGTGGCCCTCGGTCACGAGGCCACCGCGGGTGTGCGCACGCCGGAGGGCTTCGACCCGGCGGGCGTCGACCCCGGCATCGGCCGGATCACCGTCGCTCGGGTGGATGTCCGGGATCCGGCGAGTGTCCGGGCGGCTGCCGCGGGTCACGACGCGGTCGTCTGCGCCGTGGGCCCTCCGGGGCGTCGCGCGGAGGGCCTCTACTCGGCGACGGCGAACGCCGTCGTGGCCGCCAGGGCGGCGCGGGTGGTCGTCATGTCCTCGGCCGGGGTCCGACACGACGATCCCGGGTTCGCGCTCTGGTACCGAGTGGCCGCACGGACCCTGCTGCGCGAGCTCTACGACGACATGCGCCGCATGGAGGAGACGCTCGCTGCGGCCGGGCTCGACTGGACCGCCGTCCGTCCCTCCCGGATCCACGACGGCGAGCGGCCCGCCGCGGTGCGCGTCGAAGACGGGGTGGTCCCGGCGGGTGGGTCACGGGTCCACCGGGAGGACCTGGCGGAGTTCATCGCCCGCCAGGTCGACGACCGACGATGGTCGGGAGCCGCGCCAACGCTCGCCGAGTGAGCGGGCTCAGAAGTCCGCGCTGGTCTCGAGGCCCCGCTCGCCGCGCGGCCCCTCTACGGGGTCCGGCCAGCCAGCCCGTTCGCCGCCAGCTACGCCACCTCCAGCGTCACCGACCTTGCATGACCACTGCACCCCGACGCTACGAGCGGTTACCCAACAGGGCCTCGCCCACTTAACCGTCGTTTCCCCGTGCCACTTCAGCGTCGCTCCACACCATGTCCGCTGACCTGCAAGCCCGCCGCTGTGGAGCGACAGTCACTCACGAGGAGTCTCGTCACGGTGTCCGTGCCTGCCGCCCGCCCGGCGGTATCAGCGGGGCCCGGTCGGCCGGTGTGGGCCGAACCACGTTCGGGCCTCTGATCAGTTTCAGCGACCGGCGTCGCCGAGAAACCTGACATTAACGGTCGACGTGTACCGAGCGGTGGCCTGGACCTCGTCCCCTCGGCTTTTCCCGATCCGTGCCCCTCAGGGGCCTTGGGAGGACCCTGGATGAGTACGACCCTGGATACGACCCCGAGCACAACCACCGCCACGACCAGCACCACCGCGCATCTGTCCGACGCCGACATCGAGGCGTTGGGCGCCGAGCTTGACGCGATCCGCACCGGCGTGATGGACGACCTCGGCGACGATGACGCCCGCTACATCCATCGGGTCATCGCCGTCCAGCGCGGGCTCGAGGCCGGCGGCCGCGGGCTGCTGCAGTTCTCGTTGCTGCCCCCGGCCTGGCTAGCGGGCACCGCGGCCCTGTCGGTGTCGAAGATCTTGGAGAACATGGAGATCGGGCACAACGTCCTGCACGGGCAGTGGGACTGGATGAACGACCCCGAGATCCATTCCTCCGTCTGGGAGTGGGACTCCGCCTCGGCGGCCGAGGGCTGGAAGTACTCCCACAACTACGTCCACCACACCTACACCAACGTGCTGGGCCGCGACCGCGACCTGGGCTACGCGATCATGCGGGTCGAACCGGAGCAGGAGTGGAAGCCCTGGCACCTGCTCCAGCCGATCTACAACATGGCGCTAGCTGCCGGCTTCGAGTACGGCATCGCCATCTACGACATCGAGCTCGAGGAGGTGGCGGCCGGGCGCAAGCCTTGGGCGCAGGCGCGCACTGAGCTCGGCGGGCTGTGGCGCAAGATTCGCGGCCAGCTCCTCAAGGACTACGTCGGCTTTCCGCTGTTGGCGGGCCTGGCCGCCCCGACCACGCTGTTCGGCAACCTGGCCGCGAACGTCACCCGCAACGTGTGGAGCCACGCGGTGATCTTCTGCGGGCACTTCCCAGCCGGGGCGGAGACCTTCACCGAGGATCAGCTCGACGGGGAGACCCGCGGCCAGTGGTACCTGCGCCAGATGCTCGGCTCGGCCAATCTCGACGGGTCCCCGCTGCTGCATTTGATGACCGGAAATCTGTCGCATCAGATCGAGCACCACCTGTTCCCCGACCTGCCCTCGAACCGCTACGCCGAGGTTGCCCCGAAGGTCCGCGAACTGTGCGAGCGCTACGGGCTGCCCTACACAAGCGGGCCGCTCCACCGCCAGTACGGGAACGTGTTGGCCACCATCACTCGCCTCGCCCTCCCCAGCGGCGCAGGTTCCCAGCCCGTCGACCCCGACCACACGGCCGCCGCCGACTCCGCTGACTAGCCAGGGCAACGCGGGACCAGCATGTGCACGGCCGCCAGAACCGTGGCCAGCTCGTCGGCCGCCGGGAGGATCGCTTCCCGGCGCAGCACGGGCACGCCCGGACCGACCCGCAAGTCGACAGGCACGCCTGGCCCCCTGGGTCCCGGATACACGCGTCGGACCGTCGGTACCGGTCACGATGACGTTGCGGCACCGCTGCACCCGTCCGATCTCCTCAGACGGACTGGTCTCCGGACATGCCGGGGTTCCTCTGTGTCTGTCAAGCCGCGGGATCTGAGGTCGTAGGCTCGGCGGTGGCGGGTCCGGGAAGTGACTTGTCCGAAGAGCTGGTGTTCGGGGTCAAGCCAGCCGCGCTGGACGACAGAGCCGCCCCCGAGTGTCCTCCCGGATCCGCCCCGGAACCTCGTTCGTCGGCGATCATGGTTCGCCAGACCCGGTCGGCGAGGCGGCGCTTGAGGCAGCGCATGGCCTCGTTGTGGGTCTTGCCCTCGCCGATCTTGCGGTCGTAGTAGGCGCGGCCGGCGCTGGCCCGCATCCGCACCTGGGTCAGCGCGATGACGTGCAGCGCGAGGTTGAGCTGCCGGTCCCCGCCGCGGGGCAGGCGGTGGCGCGCTTTTTGGGCGCTGGCGACCTCGACCGGAGCGACGCCGGCGTAGTTCGCGAACGCCGAGGCACTGACGAAGCGGCCGGCATGCCCGGTGCGCCCGAGCAACCGGGCGGCGACCACCGGCCCGATTCCGTCGAGTTCGGTGAGCCGGGTGCCGTGCTCGGCGAGCACCCGCGACATCTCGGTCGTGACCT
>NZ_DASXJS010000013.1:0-44067 GCF_036497245.1 Actinomycetospora sp.
CACGGCGCGTCGCAGCGGGGGTCCGCCGAGCACCGCCACGGAATGACCGCGCGCGACGAGTCGCCGGACGACGGCCAGCTCCGGGGGCACGCTCCCTCCGGCGTCCCAGACGGTGACGAGATACCTCATGGTGGTGTGCCCTTCTGATGGTTCTGACCGGTCCGGCGGTCGGTCTCGCCGTGGTCGGGCGACGTGGCCGTGGTGACGGAGTCGACGAGCGCGCCGCGGACGAGGCGTTCCATCACCCGGGTCGTCTCGGCGAGCGAGGCCCGCAGATCGCGGCGCAGCACCTTCCACAGGTAGACGTCGGTGGCGGCGTAGAGGGCGTGCACCGTGGTCCGCCGTGCGGCGCGTCCCGTGGGCAGCTCGTCGGCGAAGATCTGTTCGAGCCAGGCCTGATGGTTGATCCGGCCGGTGTGTGAGATCTCGGCGAGAGCGGGGAGGCGATGCTCGAGCTCGAGAGCCCGCACGTTGAGGTCGCCCATCAGCTCGTACTGGCGCAGCACGACTCGCACCACCGCGCGGACATCACCAGGCCGTGCGGTCGCTCGGAGGGCGTCGATCTCGGGAATGAATTCGGCGGCGAACGCCAGAAAGAGATCCTCCTTGGTCCCGAACTGATTGAGCACCGTCTGTGTGCTCACCCCGGCGTCCGCTGCGATCCCGGCGAGGGTCACATCGTCGTAGGGCGCGTCGAGGAACCGCTCCCGGGCTGCCGACACGATGCGGGCGCGGGTCTGCCCGGCGGCCTCGGCGCGCGCGGACATCCGGTACGAACGCTTCTCTTTCATTGGGATGGCAGTCAAGCGATCGCTTGGACACAAGTCAAGTCAAAGCTTGACCCCGGCGGTGCTCCGCTGTCTGATGGTGCAGGTCAGCGACGGCCCGGCGGGCCATGAGGGGGATGAGTGACGATGCAGATATCACCCGATGTCACCGATGCTGCACGCGAGGTGAACAAGAGGGCAGCTCGCCGCTTCGCGAGTGAAGTGCTCAGTCAGCACGACATGGCCGTTCTCTCGGAGCTGGTCGCGGAGGACTTCCTCGAGCAGAATCCACCGCCCGGTCAGGGACCGGGTCGGGACGGACTGCGGGATTTCCTCGGGGCGATGTTCGACGCGTTCCCCGATCTTGAATGGCATCCTCAGGAGATGGTGGCCGAAGATGATCGGGTGGCTACCTGGTCCGTCTGGAGCGGCACCCACGCGGGGGCCTTCTTCGGTGTCCCGGCGACCGGTAGGCATGTGTCGGTCGAGGCCTGGACACTCGACCGCTTCCGTGACGGGGTGATGATCGAGAGCCGGATCATCATGGACGTCATGGGGTTGATGCAGCAGCTCGGTGCCGTACCGGCACCCCCGACCGCTTCGTGAGTGAACCCGTGGGCCCGCGTCACCGATAGGTCGGATGGCCAGGCGGCCCCGCGAACCGGTTCGAGGGGCCGCCACGGCCGCGGATCAGCGGTGGGACGGAGTGCCGGGGTCAGTGCACGGCGAGCGAGGCGAACCAGGTGCGGATCACCGGCAGCGCGGCGATCGCCGTCCCGACGTGGTCGACGTCGCCCATGTCGGCGATCGTGGCCTCACCACCGTGCGCGAGGATCTGTGCGCGACAGTGCTGGGCGTTGGCGAAGACCACGTCGCGATCCGCGCGCCCGGCGAACAACTCCGTCGGCACACGGGGTGCCCATTCGCACACGTCATTGGCACTCAGGGCGGCTGCCAGCGGACCGGTCGGGTGCGCGATCAACGCCAGATACGCGGGTTGGAAGAGTTGCTGCGGCGCGGGCAGTTCGCCGGCGATCTCCGTGAACTCGTGGGTGCCGTCGAAGAGCGCGTCGATCCTGCCCGCGTACGGCGCGGTGAACACCTGTCCGGGGTCGGAATAGAGAGGGTAGAGCGTGTTCCACTCGATCGACAGGTACGCGAGATAGGCCGACGCCCGGTGGGGATCGACCGCCGCGGGATTCGTGATCGC
Organism: Actinomycetospora sp.; assembly: GCF_036497245.1. Lineage (GTDB taxonomy): Bacteria > Actinomycetota > Actinomycetes > Mycobacteriales > Pseudonocardiaceae > Actinomycetospora. The sequence goes on from NZ_DASXJS010000013.1 coordinate 1,978, forward strand.
GGGCAGTTCGGCCGCGCCGAGATCGTAGGGACCGGCCATCGGGGCCAGGGCCCGTAACCGCCACGGTCCGTTCTCCTGCTGCAGCGCCTCCCCGACCGCCATCGCCGCGGCGCCGCCCTGGGAGTGCCCTGAGAGGAGAACATCGTGCGAGAGGCGGACGCCCAGGCCGGCGGCGGCCCGATCGGCGGCGGGCAGCAGGTCGAGTGTCGCGGAGGCCTCCGACGCTGCGTGCATGAACGGGTGCGGGCCGGGTGAGGCGCCGAGGCCCAGGTAGTCGGGGGCGACGACGGCGAATCCGTCGGTGGCGAAGTAGGGCGGCGCCAGGAGGCCGTCGCCCGTCGCGTGGAACGAGGGCGCGTCCTGGGTCGCCACCACCGTGGAGTGCTCGTAGGCGACGAGGGGGAGGGCGCCGTGCGCCGCGTCCGGCAGGGCGAGCAGGGCACTGGCCACGGTCGGCGCCTGCTGCGGCGAGAGGGTGCAGTAGAGCACCCGGTACTCGTCGACGCCGGCCCGCGCCGCGCCGGGCAGATGGGCGGCGGTCAGCGCCCGGGCCACCTGGGCCTCGCCGAGGTGCGCTGTCGGCGTGGTGGACAGCAAGCGGCCTCGATCGGTGCGGGTGCATCGGTCGGCCGATGCGGGGGCTGCGGCGGACGCCGCACCGGTCGGGGCGCACGCGGTAGCGGTCAGGCTCACCATGACGGCGGCGACGGCGACGAGGGCCGCGATCACACTGCCGCGCCGCCGACGTCCGGGCCGGGCTTCTCTGCTGGTCATGGCGACGCACGGTGCTCGGCGTGAACGCCGTGAACCAGCCGGTGGCCCTCCGGAGCGGGTGGGGGACAGCCCCCACGAGACGGTGGGGGCGGACAGGCTTGGCCGGACCCGGTGTCGGGGCGAGGCTGGGTCCCATGACCGGGACGACACCGACCAGCGCCGTGATGGGAGAGGACGCCGCGACGGGCCCGCGTGCCTCGAGGCCGCGGTGGCTGCGTGAGGCGGGATATCTGGTGGCGGGGTTGCCACTGGGAGTCGCGGCGTTCGTGGTCGCCGTGGCCGGCTTCAGCGTCGGGGTGAGCACGCTGGTCGTCTGGCTGGGACTTCCGATCCTGGTCGCGACCCTGCGGGCGTGCCGCGGTCTGGCCGTCGTCGAGCGGCGGGCCACCGTCGCGGCGACCGCGCACGACCTGCCGCCGCATCACTACCGGCTCCCCGTCGGCCCTCGCCGCGATCGGGGCGTCGCGGCCGGTCTGCTCGCCCAGCTGGCCGATCCGCAGTCCTGGCGGGACCTGGTACACGCCCTGGTGGGGTTCCCGGTCCGGCTTGCCGCCGCGGTCGTCACCCTGAGCTGGGGGCTCGGTGGTCTGGGCGCTCTCCTCTCCATCACCTGGCAGTGGGCGCTGCCGCGCGACGGCGACTACCGGGGACTGCTCGATCTCGTCACCGGGATCGACTCCCGGGCCGCGGACATCGGCGTCGACACCCTGCTCGGTGCGCTCGTGCTGCTGACGTTCCCGCTGGTGGTGCGAGCCCTGGTCGCCGTCCGCGCCGGCCTGGCCCGCGGCCTGCTGACCAACCAGACCGCGGCGCTGCGCGCCCGGGCCGGCGAGCTCGCGACCGCTCGCCGCGCCGCGGTGGACGCCGAGGCGCAGACCCTGCGCCGGGTCGAGCGCGACCTGCACGACGGTCCCCAACAGCGCCTGGTCCGCCTGGACATGGACCTCGAGACCATCGGCAGGCGTCTCGACGACGACCCGGAGAAGGCGCGGCCGTTGCTCGCCGAGGCGTTGGCCCGGAACCGTGAGGCACTGGCCGAGCTCCGCGCACTCTCCCGCGGGATCGCGCCCCCGATCCTCGCCGACCGCGGCCTGGCCGAGGCCATCACTGCGGCGGCTGCGCGCTGCCCGGTCCCCGTGACCCTCGACATCACCCTGCCCGACGGTCCGCGGCCCGCCGCCGCGGTCGAGAACACCTCCTACTTCGTCGTCACCGAGGCCTTGACCAACATCGCCAAGCACTCGACGGCGTCCCGGGCCGGCGTGGTCGTGAGGGTCGACGACGACCGGATCACCGTGCAGGTCGAAGACGACGGCCGAGGAGGCGCGCACCTCGGGAAGGGCCACGGCCTGGCCGGCCTCGCCGACCGACTGGCCACGATCGAGGGCAGACTGGCCGTGACCAGCCCCGAGGGCGGGCCCACGGTCCTCACCGCGGACATCCCGCTGGCCGGGGTGGGCCAGGCCCGAGGGGAGACGTCGCGCTGATGCGCGTGGTGCTGGCGGAGGACTCCCTGCTGCTCCGGGAGGGACTCGTCCGGTTGCTCGACGAGCTCGGCGTCACCGTGGTGGCGGCTGTCGGCGACGGTCCGGAGTTGATCGACGCCGTCGACACCCACCGACCCGACGTCGCCGTGGTCGACGTGCGGATGCCCCCGACGTTCACCGACGAAGGCCTCCGTGCCGCCCTCGACATCCGCGCACGTCTTCCCGGCACGGCGATCCTCGTCCTGTCGCAGTACGTCGAGACGTCCTACGCCACGGATCTGCTGGTCCACGGCGGCGGTGTCGGATACCTGCTCAAGGACCGGGTGAGCCGCCTCGCCGACCTCTCCGACGCCCTGGACCGGATCGTCGGCGGCGGCACCGTGCTCGACCCGGAGGTCGTCTCGACCCTGTTGGCCGGCCGCGACCGGCGTGACCCCCTGGCCACGCTCACCCCCCGGGAACACGAGGTGCTCGCCTCGGTCGCCGAGGGCCGCACCAACACCGCGATCGCCAGGAGCCTGACCCTGAGCCAGGGCACCGTCGAGAAGCACATCGCGTCGATCTTCACCAAGCTCGGACTGCACACCACGTGCGACGACGACCACCGCCGCGTGCTGGCCGTCCTGACCTGGCTGGGCGTACGTCCGTGACCGCCCCTGCGCTCCCGGGGCGATGGGTGCGGTCCCGGCCGGTCAGGCGTGGGCGACGCCGGCGATCTGGGTGTTGAAGCTGACGAACGGGGAGTGCAGTCGGTACGGCTCGATCTCGACGCGGGCGAACCCGGCTGCCCGCAGCGCACCGGCCAGGTCCCGTTCGCACGAGCACCCCTCGAAGGTCCAGGCCCACGGCCGGCGCAGCGCCCGCTGGAGGGCGCGCGTGGGCGTGCCGGCCGGTGCGGCGACGTGCTCGACGAAGCGGTAGGTGCCGCCGGGCCGCAGGATGCGCCGGATCTCGGTGAGGACCTCGGCGGGGTCGGTCACGGTGCAGAGCACGAGCGAGGAGATCACGGTGTCGACGCTCCGGTCGGGGAGGCCGGTGTGCTCGGCGACCCGCTCGCGGAGATCCAGGTGCACGCCGCGGCGCGCGGCGGCGGCCCGCAGCCGCCGGTGCATGGGGAGGTTGGGTTCGACGGCGACGAGCGTCGACCCCGGGGACAGGTAGCCGAGGTTGGCGCCCACTCCGGACCCGAGCTCGACGACGGTCCGGGGTAGCTCGGCGAACACGCGCCGCTTGTGTGGGCGCAGGTGCCACTCGAGGTACGGGCCCATCACGCCGAAGAACGCGGCGTTGAAGTGTCCGCGCCCCCCGTGCACCTCGAAGCCGGTCGTCGTGGACGTGGTCGTGGGCGAAGTCGTCATGGGACGCACTCTCCGCCGACCCGGCCCGCGAGTCAGGCGTGGAACTACCCCAGTTCGAGCGCTCAGCGCTGCCCGGAGAACCACGTGGCGATCTGCGCGCGGGACCGGAATCCGAGGCGCAGCCGGATCCGTTCCACGTGCCCCTCGGCCGAGCGCTCGTCGATCCCCAGACGGGCCGCGATCTCGCGGTTCGTGCAACCTCGGCTCACCAGCTCCGCCACCTCACGCTGGCGCACCGTCAACCCGTCGGCGCGGCGCCGTGCCACGGGCAGGCCGAGGAACCGGCGGACCACACGCACCAGCTCGTCCCGGTCACCCGCGTACGGGAGGTGCGACCGGCCGGGCAGCAGCACCAGCCGGGCCCCGTCGATCCCGGCCGCCAGCGCTTCGGCCTGCGCGACGGGCGCGGCGCGGTCGCCGCTGCGGTGCACCACCAACGTCGGCGCGGCCACCTGGCCGACGAGGTCGCTGACGTCGAGCTCGTAGCTCAGCGCGAGCAGCGCCCGGGCGGTCGCCGCCGTCGAACAGGCGCGCTGGTAGCGCGCTGCCCCGGCCCGGAACGAGGGGTCGGCATCGGGGGCGAAGATGTCGGTGAGCACATCGGAGCCGAGCCCCCAGTGCGACTCGACCAGCCCCAGGACGTGCTCCCGTACGGCCGGCGGGGACAGGTCACTGCCGCGAACCCAGCCGCCGTAGAGCACCAGGCGCCGGACGGTCTCGGGATGGGCCGCGGCCCACGCCACGGCCACCGGAGCCCCCATCGAGGTGCCCATCAGGTCGAACGGTTCGCCCAGCGCCGCGGCGATCGCCCCGAGCTGCTCGAGCTCGAACGCCAACGACGCCGGGCGATCCACCGCCGCCGACAACCCGCACCCGGCGCGGTCGTAGCGTACGAGTCGACAGCCCTGCGCCAGCGACTCGTAGAGCGCCCGCTCCGCAGGCAGCTCCCAGCTCAGCCGGAGGTGCGTGAGCCACCCCGTCACGTAGACCAACGGCCTGCCCCGACCGACCGAGGCATACGCGACGACAGTGCCGTCGGCCGACACCGCCTGATCGAGCCGCTGCTCCACCGTCCGATTGTCGCCCTATCCGGCGGCGGGCCGGCTACCCCGGAAGACCAGCAGGGGCGCGGCCCGGGATGCAGAGCCCGGCCGGGGTCGACGTGCGGCCCACGTTCCTGGTCCAGGTGTCCGCCGTGCCCGCGGTGCCGGACCCGGTGGACTCGTCGGCGCAGTCGACGTCGCTGCTGCCGACCACCGCGTTGCCCGTGACGGTCACGCCCTTCGAGTCGGCGGCGAGCCGGATGCCGCGTCCGGGGGCGGTCGTCGAGCGGGTCGAGCCCTGGACGACGTTGCTGCGGATGGTGACGCTGCGGTGGTCGGCGTTGATGGAGATGCCGGTCGTCCGGTTCCGGACGACGTTGCCGTCGATGAGCAGGTTGGTGCTCGCGACGGCGCCGAACGCGGCGTTGGCCGAGATCCCGGTGCCGGTGTCGCCGGAGAGGATGTTGCGGCTGACCGTCAGGTGATCGGTGTTCCCGACGATGTAGATGATCGTGCCGTCGACCGCGGACGGGGCCTTCGTCGCCTGGTTGCCGTCGACGACGGCCCCGTCGGCGTTGTTGACGACGGCGAAGCTCGAGTCGTCCACGCTGCGGTTGGCCCGGATGACGATGCCGGTGGAGCGGTGGGCCGGGTCCGGGTCGCCGATGCTGTTCACCGCGGCGCTGGTGTGGCGCTCGAACAGGTTGTCCGAGACGGTCACGGCGTTCGCCGGTCCGGAAGTGAAGAGCACCCCGGTGCCCGAGTCGTCGCCGCCGCCGCGGTTGTTCGCGGTGAAGCGGTTCCGGGCGATCGTCGAGCGCGCCGGGCCGGTGGCGTTGACGTTCATGCCGTTGTGGTTGTCGGCGAACACGTTGTTGACGACGGTGAAGCCCGAGCCCCGGTTGAAGGCGTCGATCCCGTCGCCGCCACTGCCCGAGAACGTGAACCCGTCGACCGTCAACCCATCGACGGGACCGACCACGAACCCGCCGGTGGGGGAGGTGACCACGGACTCCTGCGCGGTGGTGGTCCGCCCCGTCCGGGCGTCGCGGCCGTACTGCGCCCCGAGCAGCCGCAGCTTCTTGGTGATGCTCACGCGGCCGGTGTAGGTCCCCGCGCAGACGTAGACCGTCGCGCCGGGCCGGGCCGCGTCGACTGCGGGCTGGATGGCCGTGAAGGTCGGCTTCGGGCAGCTCGCGGAGGGCGTCCCGACGACGACCGCACCGCGCGGCGGCGCCGCACCCGGCGCGGCCGCGCCCACCGCCGGGATCATCAGCCCGACCGCGAGGGCACCGACCGCCCCCAGGACCCCCACGCGTACCGCTCGTCCGTGAACCGCTGTCGCTCGCCCCACCACAGCCCCCCTCGTCAGGTGTCGTCCCGGGCCGTGACGGGGAGCGACCCGATGACCGGATCAGCGGTCCGCGGGAGCCCCGACGTCGTGACCTCGGGTACGACGGAGCCTGCCCCGCCGTAGTGAGAAGGCGTAGCGAGTACACCCGATCGAGCGGGAAACCATGCCATCGAGTGGGCTAGCGCTCCCCGCCCGGGCCTTGCTCCCGAACTCGGCCGTGGCCGTCGAGGAGCGCACGCAGGGTCACCGGTTGCAGTCCGCGCTGGTGCAGCATCTCGACCAGCGGCCCGAACAGACCCAGCACCGTCGGATGGTTCGCGTGGCCCAGCACGATCCCGCCCGGCCGGAACGCGTCCGAGGCCTGGGCGAGCAGGAACTCCGGGGTCACCAGCTGCGCATCGGCGTACGACCCGCTCCACATCACCAGCCGGTCGTAACCGAGGGTGGCCGCGTCATCGGCCAGGGAATCGTCGTACTGACCGTAGGGGGGCCGCCACCAGGGTCGGGCGACCGCGCGGAAGGTCGTGCCGATCCAGGCCTCATTGCGCTCGAGCTCGTCGCGCACCATGGACGTGCCGGCGCCGACGAGGCCCTGGTGGGTGAAGGTGTGGTTGATGATCTGCAGCTGTCCCCGCTCCACCAGCGGGGCGAGCGCCGCGCCGCACGGTTCCCAGGCGGGGCCGTAGACGCCGTTGGGGCTGAAGGTCAGGCAGATGCCGGTGCGCACGGCGAAGTCGGTGTAGGCGGCGACGCAGTCGACGCAGTACCCGTCGTCGACGGTGAGCGCGATCCGGTTCATCGTCGTCGGGCCCTCACTCAGGATCGCCGGGCCGCCGGCCAGCGGAGCCTCCGGCGGAGCCGGGAGAGGAGGCAGCGGCGGTCGCGGGGGAGGCGCGGTCATTGGACCCGCGTCGGCGGGTGCCGGCACGGTGCCGGTGCCCGACCCGCCGGCGAGGCCGGTCAGGACGGCGACCGCGCCCAGGCCGGAGCAGGCCCAGGAGTCGGCGGCGCGGGAGGTGTGTCCCCGGGCAGTTCATCGGCGTCAGTCGGGCTCCGTGGCGGCGGTCAACCGGATCTCCTCGGTGTCGAAGACAGTCTGCACGCGGCGCAGCACGATGTCGTCGATCGTGCCGTCGTCGCGCAGGGCGAGCACGGCCCGGCGCTTCTCGCCGAGCAGGGCGGCGCGCAGGCGCTGGTAGTCCTCCTGGTCGGCCCGGTCCCGCTCGGCGTGATCGGTGTCGCCCTCGCGGTCGGCGTCGTCGTGCAGCAGGTGGAGGTGCTCCTGGTAGTCCTCGCGGACGCGTTCGACGGCGGCGGAGGAGACCCGGAGCCGGGCGGCGGTGTCGGGCAGGGCCTCGAGGCCCGCGTGGGTGGCGGCGCGCCGCGCGAGCTGTTCCTCGGAGGCGAACCCGGAGTCCTCGGGCAGGCGCGCGAACCGCAGCACGGCGGGCAGGGTCAGGCCCTGCACGAGCAGGGTCACCAGGATGACGCCGAAGGTCACCACGATGATCAGATCGCGGCCGGGGAAGGGGCTCCCGTCGACCAGCACGGTCGGGACGGCCAGCGCGGCGGCCAGCGAGACGCCGCCGCGAAACCCGGCCCAGGCGCCGACGAGCCGCTGCCGGGCCCCGATCCGGCGGGTGCGCTGCACGGGGCGCCGGTCGATCGCGCGGATGACGTACGGGGTCGTGTAGTTCCACGCCAAGCGCGTGCCGATGACCGCGAGCGCGACGAGCCCGGCGTCGAGGACGGCCTGGCCGAGGGTGTAGCTCTGCAACGCGTCGAGCGCCCGCCGCAACTGCAGGCCGACCAGCACGAACAGGGCGCCGTCGAGCAGGAACGTGGTGATCTGCCAGAAGCCGCGGGCCTGCAGGCGGGTACGCGCCGCGGTGATCCGTGGCCCGATCCGGGCCATGCCGAGCCCGACCACGACGACGGCCAGCACCCCGGAGGCCCCGACGAGCTCGGCGAGCAGGTAGGCCGCGAACGGCGTGAGCACGTCGATGGTGTTCTCGAGCAGCCGATCGGCGGCGATGCGGCGGGCCCGGACCGACAGCCACGCGACGAGCGCCCCGGCCAGCGCTCCACCGAGGTAGGACAGCCCGAAGTGGCCCAGCGTGCCCACCCAGCTGAACGACTGTGCGCCGGTGGCCACCGCGAGGGCGACCGCGAAGACGACCAGGGCCGTGCCGTCGTTGATCAGGCTCTCCGCGCGCAGCGTGGTCAGGAACCGCCGCGGGAGCCCCGTGGCGATGGCGGTCACCGCGGTCGCGTCGGTCGGCGCGACCACTGCCCCCAGCACCCACGCGACCGGCCAGGACAACCCGAGCGCATGCCCCACCACCGCGACGACACCTGCCGTCGCCAGCACGAGGAACACCGAGGACAGCACCACCACGCGCAGATTCGCGCGGAGCTCCCGCCAGGAGGTGGTCAGGGCCTCCCAGTAGAGCAGCGCCGGCAGGAAGAGCAGCAGGACGACCTCGGGCGGCAGGGCCACGCCGGCGGTCCACGGCACGAAGCCGAGCGGCACGCCGCCTACCAGCAGCACCAGCGGGGCGGCGAGGCGCAGCCTTCGCGCGACGACGCTCAGGACCAGGACCGCAGCGAGCACGACGACGAGGACCTCGAGCAGGTGCGCGTCCTGCATCGACCACGTCCTTCCGCGGCGCACGGGTTCGCGGCGCCGGAGGGCGGCAGGTGCTCACGCACCACGTCCCGGCGGGCCCGTGCGGGCCCGCCGGGACGTGCCTGCGGCCGGGGATCTATCTGGCGTGACGCCAGGTCAGACCGGCGTGGCGGGGTGGCCGGCCTGGTCGTCGGTCATGGTGACGAGCTTGGGGTCGGGGCCGAACCGGTTGGGACCGCGGGTGCCCTCGATGCACATGAAGACGAGCATGACGATCGAGCCGACCACCGGGATCAGCTGGATGAAGAACCACCAGCCCGAGCGGTCGGTGTCGTGCAGCCGGCGCACCGTCACCGCGATGGTCGGGATCAGCACGGCGAGGCCGTAGATCCCGCCGAGGATGCCGGGGCTGTAGGAGGCCATCCCGCCCGTGGCGTAGACGTTGGCCGTGCCGGTCGCGGTGTCGATGATCCCGAGCACGATCGAGATGAGGGCGTTGATCAGGATGAACATCCAGAACTCCGTCCGGCGCGCGCGCCCGCCGAAGTCGGCGTACTGCTTCAGTGCCTTGAGGTACCACTGCATGGCTGCTGCCTTTCACGGAGTGTCGTCTTTGGGCGGGGAAGCTCCGCCATGTCGGACTCGATGAGAGTAGTCCGATCACGTGTGGTGAGAAACACCCGCGATCGGCTAGTTCCAAAGCGTTATCCGGGGGCTGCGCGCGCGTTGCCGCCGGTGGTTCATCCCGCAGCGCCGGGAGGTGCTCCGTGATGGGCTGAGACCGAGCGCGGGGGAGGGGGCCGATGGACCTGATCCGGGACCTGCGGCTGGGTGGTCGCCTGGCGGTGATGCGCGGCGGCGGCCGGGTGCTCGCGCTGGCCGGTGACCCGGTGCTGCGACTGATGTACCGGCCGTGGATCGACGACCCGCACGCTGTCCACCGGCGGTTGCGTGCGGGACCGCAGCCCTACGCCAGCCGCAGCGGGGTGATGGTCGTGGCGACCGCGCAGGCGTGCCAGGAGGTGGTGCGTGACCGTCGCTACGGTGTCCGCACCCGCGCCGGCGGCACCCCGGGCGGCGCGACGGACGGGGTGCGGGATCCGCTGCTCGAGCCGGTCGACCTCTCCGTCCTGGGCCTCGACCCCCCGGACCACACCCGGCTGCGGCGCGTGGTGGCCCCGGTCTTCGCCCCGGCGAGGATCGCGGCCCGGGAGGACCTCGTCGTCCGGACCGCAACGCGACTGGTCGACGATGCCGCCCGGCAGGACCGGTTCGACCTCGTCGCCGACATCGCGGTCCCGCTGCCGGTCGCGATCATCGCCGACATCCTCGGCGTGCCCGACGCGGACGCGGACGCCTTCGCCCACTGGGGCAGGGCGGTCGGGGCCGGGCTCGGCGGCGTCCGCTCGCTGCGTGCGCTGCACCGCCTCGAACGCGCGGTCGTCGCCCTGCGGGCCCTGATGGCGGACCTGCTCGCCCGCCGTCGCCGCGCCGGCCACGGCGGTACCGACGGCGACGTCCTGGATCGGCTCGCCGCCGAGGACGTCCCCGACGACGAGGCGGTCAGCCTGGCCGTGCTGCTGCTGCTCGCGGGGTTCGAGACGACCAGCGGACTGATCGGGAACGCCGTCGCCGCCATGCTCGACGCGGAGGAACCGTGGCACCAGCTGGTGGGCGACCCGCCGTCGGCCGCGGCGGCGGTCGTCGAGGAGACCCTGCGCTTCGACCCGCCCGTGCAGTTCACCGCCCGCGTGCCGCACCTCGAGGTGGAGCTCGGCGCCCGGACCCTCGCTCCGGACACCACCGTGCTCGCGATGCTCGCTGCCGCCGGGCGGGACCCGGCTGTGCACACCGACCCCGACACCTTCGATCCGACGCGTCCGACGGCCGCCGAGCACCTCGCGTTCTCCGGCGGCATCCACTTCTGCCTCGGTGCCCCCCTGGCCCGACTCGAGGCACGCGTCGCCCTCGCCGAGCTGGCCGGCCGGATGCCGCGGCTGCGCCGGCTGCCCGGTGCCGCGCGACGTCGCTCGTTGCTCCTGAGCGAGTTCGCGCAGTTCCCGCTCGACGCCGGCCGGTGAACCGGACCGTCTCCGCGGCGGGGGTGTAGCGGGGCGTGGTCAGTCGTCGAGGCGTTGGAGGTCGCCGCCGTGAAGCTTGACCAGTTTGTGCATGGTCTCGGTGTCACCGTCGCTGATCGCCCGGACCATGCCCTCGTGCAGCTCCAGCGAGTGCGACACGCGAGACTCGGCCGGCTCGACGAACGACGCCCGGACCATCCCGTTGCGGAGCAGGGCGACGACGGTCTCGTAGAGCCCGACCGCGACGGAGATGCCGCTGGCGCGGGCGATCGCATGGTGCAGGCGCATGCTGGCGTCGAGGTAGCTGCGGGGGTCGCCGCGGTGGCTCCGCATGTCCTCGAGGGCCCAGGCCATGGACCGCACGTCCTCGGGGCCTGCCCGGTGGACGGCCAGCGCGGCGAACGCGTCGTCGAAGAAGGTGCGGGCGGCGAAGAGGTCCCGGGGATCCTTGACGGCGGTGGAGAACCAGACGTCGATGGCGCCGAGGCGGACCTGGGCCGGCGTCCCGGCGACGAACACCCCGCCGGACGGTCCGGGACGCACGGTGATCAGGCCGCGGTCGCGCAGCAGCCGCAACGCCTCGTCCATCGCCGAGGGACTCGCGCCGTGGCGGGCGATGAGCTCGGTGCGGAGGCCGAGCCGCGCGCCGGCCTCGAGGCCGTGCTCGGCGACCTCTTCCTGCATGGCCTCGGCGATGCGCTCGGCACGGGATCCCTGCGCCCGGGGGCCGGTCGGGGTGTCCATCATCGGGCTCTCCTACGACGACCGGGGATCACCAGCGGAAACTGGATGAAGGATAACCCATGATCTCCGGCCGTTGCCGAAACTCTTCGCAGACCTCTTGATATCTTCGTGAAGGTTTCGTACTTTGCTGTGGTCCAGGTCGCATCGACGCGGAGGGGATCCTCATGGGCAGTGGACCGGGTTCCGGTGCCGTCGACTGGCACACCCACGCTGTCTCGCCGGACCTGGAGGCTCCCGACCGGCAGGACGCGGACTACGCGTGGCCCGTCGCCGAACGCGTCGACGCCACCCGCGCGACGATGTGGGTGGGCCGCCGGCGTTATCGCGAGATCGACGACCGGTGCTGGTCCGCGAGCCGCCGCATCGCCGACATGGACGCCGAGGGCGTCGCGGTCCAGGTCGTCTCCCCGATGCCGGTGACGTTGTGTCACGACGCCCCTCCCGGTGGAGCGGCCGCGCTGGCGCGGGCCCAGAACGAGTTCTTCGCCGCCCTGGTCGCCGAGGCCCCGGACCGGTTCCGGGCCCTCGGCGCGGTGCCGCTGCAGGACGTGGACGCCGCCGTGGCCGAGCTGCGCCGCTGCGTGCTCGAGCTCGGCTTCCCGGGGGTCGAGGTCGGCACCCGGGTCGGGCCGCTCGAGCTCGCCGATCCCTCGTTCGACCCGTTCTTCGAGGCCGCCGACGAGCTGGGTGCGGTGGTGTTCGTCCACCCGGTGGACGAGACCCTCGACCCGCGGCTGGCCGCCATGGGGGTGGCGTTCGGGGCGGGGATGCCGAACGAGACCGCGGTCGCCGGTGCCGGGCTGCTCACCGCGGGAACACTGGTCGGCCGACCGGACGTGCGGGTGTGCCTGGCCCACGGCGGCGGGGCGCTCCCCGCGATCCTGCCGCGCGTCACCAAGGGCCAGAACATCGCCGCCGCGGCGGCGGGCCGCGGACCGGTTCCCGAGGCGGACACCGCGCTCGCCCGCGCCGGCCGGCTGTGGGCCGATTCGCTGACCTACGACGCCACCAGCCTGCGCCTGGTCCTCGACCGGTTCGGCGAGGGCCACGTGGTGCTGGGCACCGACTACCCCTTCGCCGCCCGCGAGGCACCGGCCGGTGCCGTGCTGCACGACCTCGACCCCAGCCTGGGTGCCCGGATCAGCGCCGTGAACGGGGAGACCCTGATGACCCGCACCACCGCCGGAGAACTGGAGCCACGATGACCACGACGGCCGACGTCAGTGCTGGCCTCTACACCGAGGTGCGCGGGGTGCGCACCCACTATCACGACGCGGGCACCGGCGATCCGGTGATCATGCTGCACGGTTCCGGGCCCGGGGTGTCGGCGTGGGCGAACTGGCGGCTGAACCTGCCCGTGCTGGCCGACCGGTTCCGGGTGCTCGCCCCGGACATCGTCGGCTTCGGCCACACCGAGCGGCCCGACGACGTCCGCTACTCGCTGCGCAGCTGGACCGACCACGTCTGGGACTTCGCCGACGCGATGGGCCTCGAGCGCTTCTCCCTGGTCGGCAACTCGCTCGGTGGGCGGATCAGCCTGGAGATGGCCGCCGAGCGGCCCGAGCGGATCTCGCGGATGGTCCTCATGGGCTCTCCCGGCGTCGGCATGACGATCACCGAGGGACTCAAGGCGCTGCGCGCGTACGAGCCCTCGCACGACAACATGCGGTCGTTGCTCAAGAACAACTTCGCGGTGGATCCGGATCTGATCACCGAGGACCTGGTGCGCGACCGGTACGAGGCCAGTGCCGCGCCCGGCGCGCACGAGGCGTACACCGCGATGTTCAACGACCCGAAGCACGCGGGCGGTGATCTCGGCATCACCGAGGACCAGGTCCGCGCCACCTCGACCCCGGCCCTGCTGGTGCACGGCCGCGAGGACCGCGTCGTCCCGACCGAGGTGTCCTGGACGATGGTCAACCTGCTGCCGGAGGCCGACCTGCACGTGTTCGCCCGCTGCGGGCACTGGACCCAGATCGAGCGGGCCGACGAGTTCAACGCCGTGGTCGGGGACTACCTCGGCCGCGCGGGGAAGTGATCACATGACACTGCTGAACGACCCCCCGGGCGGGCTGATCACCGGCACCGGCTCCCGGCTGGTGGCCGAGGAGCCCGAGCGCTTCCGTGTGCACCGCGACGCCATGACCTCGCCGGACATCCTCTCCGACGAACAAGCAAAGATCTTCAACCACAACTGGCTCTACGTCGGCCACGAGTCGGAGGTCGCGAACCCGGGCGACTACGTCCGGCGGCGGGTCGGTGGCAGGCCCCTGTTCATGGTGCGCGGCGCCAAGAGCAAGAACATCAACGTCTTCCACAACTCGTGCACCCACCGCGGCGCGGTCGTGTGCCGACAGGATCAGGGCAACGCGAAGGTCTTCCAGTGCTTCTACCACGCCTGGACCTTCGACTCGGAGGGCAAGCTCTCCGGCGTTCCCGACCGTGACGCCTACGGCGGGAATCTCGACTGGGAGGCCCTGCGCCTCAAGCAGGTCGCCCGGGTGGAGTCCTACCGCGGGTTCGTCTTCTGCTGCTACGACCCCGACGTCGTCGGGCTCGAGGAGTACCTCGCCGGTGCGAAGGACTACCTCGACCTGATCATCGATGCGGCCCCGGCCGACATGGAGATCGTCCGCGGCACCAACGAGTACGGCATGGAGGCGAACTGGAAGCTGCTGGTCGAGAACTCGATCGACGGCTACCACGCGGTGTCGACCCACGACACGTACTTCAAGTACCTGGTCGCGCTTGGCACCGACCTCTCGGTGGGGGTCAAGGGCACCGCGCACGACCTCGGCAACGGGCACGCCGTCCTGGAGTACGAGGCGCCGTGGGGCCGCCCGGTGGCCAAGTGGGAGCCGCTGTTCGGCGAGGACGCCAAGGAGTCGATCCAGGGGCAGCGGCAGACCCTCGTCGACCGGTTCGGTGAGGAGCGCGCCCACCGTATGGCCGACCTCAACCGGAACATGCTGATCTACCCGAACCTGGTCGTGAACGACATCATGGCGCTGACCGTGCGGACGTTCATGCCGACCGCGCCGAACCGCATGGAGATCACCGCGTGGGAGATGGCCCCGCGCGAGGAGCAGGCCGACGTCCGGCAGCGACGGCTCGACAGCTTCCTGACCTTCCTCGGCCCGGGCGGGTTCGCCACCCCCGACGACATCGAGGCGCTGGAGTCGTGCCAGCAGGGCTTCGCCAGCGGCGGCGTCGAGTGGAACGACATCTCCCGCGGTATGACGCGGGAGCCCGAGGCCAACGACGAGGCCCAGATGCGGGCGTTCTGGCGACGCTGGCGCGACGACATGGACCGCGACGACCTCCGGGTCATGCCGTGAGCGCCCCCGCCGACGGGGCCACCCGCACGGTGACCCGCGCCGAGGTGGAGGACCTGCTCTTCCTCGAGGCCGAGCTGCTCGACACCTGGGAGCTCGACACCTGGCTGACCCTCTACACCGAGGACAGCCACTACGTCGTCCCCGCCACCGACACCCACGACGGCGACCCCTCCACCGACCTGGTGCTGATCGACGACAACCGCCTGCGGATGACGCTGCGGGTGGAGCGCCTGAACAGCCGCAAGGCCCACCGCGAATACCCGCACTCGAACCTGCGGCACCTGGTGGGCAACGTCCGCGTCGGAGCCGCCGAGGGCCCGTCGGACGATCCCGAGTTCCCGGTGCGGGCGAACTTCATCGTCTGGCGGGCGCGCAACGGCAAGGACGTGAGCTTCGTCGGGAGCTACGAGTACCGGCTCGTCGAGCGCGACGGGCAGCTCCGTATCCGCTCCAAGCGGGTCATGCTTGACATGACCAGCCTCCGGCCCGCCAACGACGTCGCGATCATCCTGTGATGCCGGAGCCGGAGCCGGGGGCCCTCGAGGGCCGGGTCGCGGTGGTCACCGGCGGGGCGACCGGCATCGGCCGCGCGATCAGCACCCGACTCTCCGCCGACGGCGCGGCCGTGCTCGTCGCCGGGCTCGACAAGGCCGAGGTCGACGACGCCGTCGTCGCCCTGGGCCCCGCCTCCGAGGGCTTCGTGGGCGACCTCGCCCAGCCCGGGGTCGCCGAGGACCTGCACGCCACCGCCACGCGGGTGTTCGGCGCCGTCGACGTGCTGGTCAACAACGCAGGCGGCGGCGTCATCCGGCCGACGCTGGAGCACACCGAGGAGACCCTGCAGGCCACGATCACCAACAACCTCTGGACGACCCTGCGCTGTTGTCTGGCGTTCCTGCCGGCGATGCGTGACCGCCGCTACGGGCGGATCGTCAACATCGGAGCGGAGTCTGTGCGCAACGGCCTGACCGACCACGCGGTCTACAACGCGGCGAAGGGCGGCGTGCATGCGCTGGCCTCCGGGCTGGCGCGCGAGTTCGCGACCGACGGCATCACGGTCAACGTCGTCGCCCCGTCCTACGTCCGCACCGACGCCCTCGACGCCGCGATCGCCGCCGGCCGGGCACCCGCCCGGCTGGGGACCGTGGTCGACGACGCCGTGTCCTGGATTCCGATGGGCCGCGCAGGCGAGGTCGACGAGGTCGCCGCCGCGGTGGCGTGGCTCGCCCGCGAGGACTCCCGGTTCGTGACCGGGCAGGTCCTCGGCGTCAACGGCGGAAGCAGCATGCAGTGATCGCCGGGCCCGACGGTCACGACGTCACCCGGCTCTAGGAGGAAGACGATGGCGGAGATCCTCGGCCTGGGCATGACCCACTACCCGCTGCTGGCCGGCCGCGACGAGAACATGGCCGGTCTGCTGCGCGGCACCCTGCGCGACCCGGACATCCCCGCAGAGGAGAAGGACCCGTCGCGGTGGCCGGCCGGCATGCAGGCCGAATGGGGCGACGACGAAGGACGCGCCGCGGCCCCGGGCCACCGTGCGGACCTGGTGGAGCACCTCGACCGCTGCCGGAAGGCCGTCGACGATTTCGCTCCCGACGCGATCGTCGTCTGGGGCGACGACCAGTACGAGAACTTCCGCGAGGAGGTCGTTCCGCCGTTCTGCGTCCTGGCCTACGACGACATCGACGTGCACCCGTTCGAGGTGATGAACGAGTTCGGCAACCCGAACGCCTGGGGCCTGGCCGACGACATGACGTTCACGCTGCACGGCAACCGCTCGTGGTCGCGCACGCTGACCGACCGGCTCATCGGCAGCGGATTCGACATGGCGTACTCCTACCGCAAGCGCGAGGGGGCGCACTTCCCGCACGCCATCGCCAACACCCAGCTGTTCCTGGACTACCACCACGCCGGCCGCGAGTTCGACGTGCCGATCATCCCGATCACGGTGAACTGCTACGGCAGGCACGCGATCGCCCGCCGTGGCGGACTCGCGAAGTTCGCCGAGATCTGGCAGGAGGAGACCGACCCGTCGGGCCCCTCGCCCGCGCGCTGCATGGAGCTCGGGCGCGGTGTGGCGCGGGCGCTGGCCGCCGACGACCGTCGCTATGTGTTCGTGGCGTCGTCGAGCTGGTCGCACGCGTTCCTCACCGACAAGCTGTGGCACATCCGGCCCGACACCGCGGCCGACATGGAGCTCTACGACGCCTTCATCGCCGGGGACTACGAGCGCTGGCGCCGTACGACCGGCACGGACGTCGTCGACGCGGGCCAGCACGAGATGCTGAACTGGTTCTGCCTGCTCGGGGCGATGGAGGAGCTCGGCGCGCCGCTGAACTGGTCGACGATGGTGACCACGGACGTCTTCAACTCCAACAAGTGCTTCGCGCTGTTCGACCCGGTCTCGACCGACGCCGCGCACCGGTCCACGGCCACCGGGACCACGCCGGCGGTGTCGGCGTGACCGCGCCGACGATCGGGAGCCGGGAAGCGATCCGGCACGCCGCGGAGCGCATCGATCACGCGACCCGCACCGCGACGCCCTGCCTGCCGGTGCGCGACCTGATCGGCAGCACCGACGTGGACGCCGCCTACGCGGTCCAGTCCCTGCTTCGCGACGGGGCCACCGCCTCCGGACGCCGCGTGGTCGGCCACAAGATCGGGCTGACCGCGCCCGCGGTACAGCGCCAGCTCGGCGTCGACCGCCCCGACTTCGGCGTCCTGTACGAGGACATGTCCTACGGATCGGGCGACACGATCCCCCTCGACCGGTTACTGCAGCCCAAGATCGAGGCCGAGGTGGCCTTCGAGCTCGGGGCCGACCTCGACGGGTCCGTCGACCTCGACACCGTGCGCGCCGCGGTCCGCCGGGTCCTGCCTGCACTGGAGATCGTCGACTCCCGCATCGCCGGGTGGGACATCACCTTCGGCGACACGGTGGCCGACAACGCCTCGTCCGGCCTGTACGTGCTCGGCGAGAACACCGCCGGTACCCACGACCCGGTCGTGCTCGATCTCCCCGCGCTGTCCATGTCCCTGACGAAGGACGGTGGGCAGGCGTCCGAGGGCACGGGCGCCGACTGCCTCGGTGACCCCCTGGCGGCCCTGCACTGGCTGGCCGTCGAGGCCCACCGCCACGGCGACCCGCTCCGTGCCGGGCAGATCGTGCTGTCCGGCGCGCTCGGCCCGATGGTGCCGGTCGGACCCGGGGCCACGGTGGACGCCGAGATCCGCGGCCTGGGATCGGTCTCCTGCACGTTCAGCAGAGGGGAGGACGCATGAGCACCAAGGTGGCGATCATCGGCTCGGGCAACATCGGCACCGACCTGATGATCAAGATCAAGCGGCTCTCGAAGCATCTCGAGGTCGTCGCCCTCGTCGGGATCGACCCCGGGTCCGACGGGCTGGCCCGCGCCCGGCGGCTCGGTGTCGCCGCGGTCGACACCGGCGTCGAGGGGCTCACCGCACTCGACGGGTTCGACGAGATCGAGATCGTGTTCGACGCGACGTCGGCGAAGGCCCACCGGGCGAACGCCGAGGTCCTGGGGCCGCGCGGCAAGCGGCTCGTGGACCTCACGCCCGCCGCGATCGGGCCCTACGTCGTGCCGGCGGTCAACCTCGAGAGCCTCGTCGACGCCGACGCCCCGAACGTCAACATGGTGACCTGCGGCGGGCAGGCGACCATCCCGATCGTCGCCGCGATCTCGTCGGTCGCCCCCGTCCCCTACGGCGAGATCGTCGCGTCGATCGCCTCGAAGTCGGCGGGGCCCGGGACCCGGGCCAACATCGACGAGTTCACCGAGACCACCTCGGCCGCCATCGAGCGCGTCGGCGGGGCGGCCCGGGGCAAGGCGATCATCGTCCTCAATCCCGCCGAACCGCCGCTGATCATGCGGGACACGGTGCTGTGCCTGGTCGACGCCGCCGACCTCGACCACGAGACCTTCGCCGCCCAGGTCACCGCGGCCGTCGAGGCCATGGTCAAGAAGGTGGCCGAGTACGTGCCGGGCTACCGCCTCAAGCAGGCGGTCCAGGTCCGTCCCCTCGACCCCGACGAGTCCGTGGACACCCTCCTGCCGGAGGCCGCGTCGCGGCCCTCCCACCAGGTGTCGGTCTTCCTCGAGGTCGAGGGCGCCGCGCACTACCTCCCGGCCTACGCCGGGAACCTCGACATCATGACCTCCGCCGCGCTCCGGGTCGGCGAGGAGATCGCCGCCGCCGGGACGGGAGACACCCGATGACCGACCGCCTCTACATCCAGGACGTCACGCTGCGCGACGGCATGCACGCGATCCGGCACCGGATGGCTCCGGACGCCGTCGCGCGCATCACCACCGCCCTCGCCGCCGCCGGGGTCGACGCGATCGAGGTCTCCCACGGCGACGGGCTGGCGGGGGCGTCGCTGACCTACGGCCCCGGGTCGAACACCGACTGGGAGTGGATCACCGCGGCGGCCGAGGCCCTCGATGCGGCCGAGAACTCGCCGGTGCTCACGACGCTGCTGCTGCCGGGTATCGGCACCATCGCCGAGCTCCGGCGCGCGCACGAGCTCGGGGTGCGCTCGGTGCGGGTGGCCACGCACTGCACCGAGGCCGACGTCGCCGCCCAGCACATCGAGACGGCGCGCGGGCTGGGCATGGACGTCTCGGGCTTCCTCATGATGTCCCACATGACGTCGGCCTCCGACCTCGCGAAGCAGGCGTCGCTCATGGAGTCCTACGGCGCGCACTGCGTCTACATCACCGACTCCGGCGGCCGCCTGACCATGGGCGACGTCCGCGACCGCGTGCGGGCCTACCGCGACGTGCTCGACGCGCGCACCGAGATCGGCGTCCACGCCCACGAGAACCTGTCGCTGTCGGTGGCCAATTCGGTGACCGCCGTCGAGGAGGGCGTCATCCGGGTCGACGCGTCCCTGGCGGGTCAGGGCGCCGGGGCAGGCAACACGCCGATCGAGGCGTTCGTCGCGGTCGCCGACTGCCTGGGCTGGGATCACGGCTGCGACCTGTTCGCCCTGCAGGACGCCGCCGACGACCTCGTCCGACCGCTGCAGGACCGCCCGGTGCGGGTCGATCGCGAGACCCTGACCCTCGGCTACGCCGGGGTCTACGGCAGCTTCCTGCGCCACGCCGAGCGCACCGCGGCCTACTACGAGCTCGACACCCGCGAGCTACTGGTCGAGGTCGGCCGGCGTGGTCTGGTCGGCGGCCAGGAAGACATGATCGCCGACGTCGCCCTCGACCTCCTGGCGGCCCGGACCGGCTGATCGACCGGGTCCGCCGCAGCCGACCGCCGCAGCGAGGCCGTCGGTGCCGAACCCGCTCGATCCCCACACCTCGGAGAAGGAGCCCTCGGTGCCCTATCGCGTCGTCATGATCGGCGCGGGCCCGGCGAACGGCCACCGTCCGACCCCGGCCCGGCAGGGCGACGGTCAGGCCCGGCAACGGTGATCAGGTGGCCGGCAGCGCTCATCCGCGCCGTCGTCCCCGAGGCCGGGGGGCACGCGACGGGGCGGTGGTGGTCCCGGCCCATGCCCCGGCCCGTGCGCCGAGCCGCGGCCGCAGCGATCATCACCCAGGCGGGCCTGCTCGACGATCTCGAGGGCACCGCCCGGCGCCGGCGTTCCGCACTCCTGGCCGCGCTCTACGACGACGGGATGACGATCTTTGAGCTGCGTCAGGCGGTCGAGGATCGCCGGCTCGTGACCGCCGCGCTGCACCGGGCCCTGGAGCCCGAACGGCCCCGACACACCCTGAACGACATCGCCGATCGCACCTCCGTCGACGTGGCGCGGATCGCCCGGTGGTTCCGGGCCTTCGAACGCCCGGTCACCGACGACCCCGAGGCCCGGATCTACAGTGACGAGGACCTGGATGTCGCCCGGCGGTTGGACGATTACCACCGGCTCGGTCTCACCGAGCAGGAGATCCTCCCTGTCGCCCGGGCCGTCGGCCGCGGTCTGACCGGAATGGCCGACGCGATCGCCGACATCCTCGGCTCGCGTTTCCTCGTGGAGGAGCCCGATCCCGGTGAGGCGCTGGACTACGGGATCGAGATCCGGCGGATCGCCCAGCGCGACGGGCTGCACCTGGCCCATCTCCTGTCGCGGAGCCTGGCCGAGAGAATCGGCTCGCATGTCGTGGCGGCGGCGGACGCCACGTCGGGAGCCCGGGCGGGCATGCGGACGGTGGCCGTCGGGTTCGCCGACATCGTGGGGTTCACCGCGCTCGGAGAGCAGCTGAGCGCGACCGAGCTGTGCGACCTGGCCGACCACCTCGCCGCCAGTACCCACGAGGTCCTGACGCCTCCGGTCCGGCTGAGCAAGACCATCGGGGACGCCGTCATGCTGGTCTCTCCCGACCCGAACGCCCTGGTCGGAGTCTGTCTCGCCCTCGCCCGGGTCTGGCACTCGAGTGCTGAGCCCTCCCGGCCGGCGCTCCGGATCGGCCTGGCGTGGGGGACCGCGATCCCCCACGGCGGAGACTGGTTCGGTTCTCCCGTCAACCTCGCGAGCCGGATCACCGCGGCCGCGCGACCCGGCACCATCCTGGCGGACGACGATCTACGGGACGCGTGCTCGCCCGGCGACGGCGGCGCGGCGGTGTGGACCCCCGCGTTCAGACGCCGCCTGAAGGGCTTCCCGCAACGTCGTCAGCTCCACCGGGTTGACCGGAAGCCTGTCGGCTAGAGGACTTCGTGCACGTACAGCGTGAGGTCGCCGCCGAGCGACACCTTCTCGGTGCACCGCGTCCGGACCGTGGGGTGCCCATCGAGATAGGGCTCGACGAGGTTGCGAGCGGTGGCCGGCGGCGATCTGTGACTCCAGCGAGGCCAGACGATAGATGTCCTTCAGCATCTCGCCGAGCGTCAGAGTCCACGCCGCATTCGTCTCGGCCGGGCTCCCGCGGATACTTGAACTCGAGCGCGACACCGGGAGGGTCGCCGATGACCAGGTCCACGGCGCTCCGATTGAGCGTCGAGTGCCGCCATTCGGGCTACAGACGTCCCGCGGGCACGCCACTGTCGACCAGAGCCCGCACCGTGGAGAAGCGGACGACGTCCTGGGTCAGGAGACGGTCCAGGCCACCCTGACGAAATCCGGTCAACTCGGTCGCTACGGCAGCCCACACCTCCGGCCACTCGACCTGGCTCTCGTCCCGCACGGCGTCGATCGACGCGGGTGCGGGTGCACAGACAGGGGTCTCCCGACGTCGGAAGAGCTTCACCGTCCCACCGCCATGGTTCCTCCTGTGGTCGTCGCGTCCGACGTTCCTTCGGGGAGTGCCGGCCCCCCCCGGTTACAGGACCCGCGCCCGTACCCCCGGCGGGCTCGCCTCCGCGGTCCCGCCGCGTGTCGGGTGAGCACGATGCGTAGCAGTACCGAAGGTTGCGCACGCCATCATTCGTTCTCGTTGTCGGAGATGCCGTAGGCCGAATCGGGCAAACAGTCAATCGAGGCCGGGCGTGGTGGAAGAATAAAGGCAGGCCATCGAGGCCACCACACATCTCGGCCGGAAAAGGATCCACCATGTCTTCCCCGTCGCTCGCCCAGCGAGCTGACACCGCCAATTCGGAGACCCACGTCACTTCTGAGGTCCTCGCAGTTCCCGAGCAGCGGATCGATTCGTCCCCGCAGCCGGAAGTCCTCGTGATCAGTGTCCGCGCCGACGAGCGCGGAGCGTCCGAGGCAGTGCGGTGGGCGGAGCAGGTCGGGGGAGCGGGCGCGAAGGCCGTCGTCGCCAGCGACGCACAACTCGAGAAGCAGGTCGACGCCGCGCAGCGGGTCCTCGTGCTCGACCCCGGAGCGATCGCCGCGTGGCGTGGCTTCGGTGCGAGGGCGACGTCGCGGGAGCGGCTGGCGCTGGTGGCACGTCTCGCCGACCGCTTCGATCACGTCACCTGGGCCTCCAGCCGGCCCAAGGCCGCGCAGTGGGTCCGGAGCGCCCAGGAGTAGCGCCTCCGCTACCCGGGACGACCTCCGGCTCCCCTCCCGGACACTGCACGCGTGGTTCCGGGACGAGCCGCAGGGTGGAGGCGGCAGCCGCGTCCGAGACCATCGAGTCGAGGGTCGAGCGGCCGTAGCGTCCGTACTTCGCGCGATACGAGGCGTCGACGTCCGCGCGCAGCTCTGCCGGACCGGCGCCGACGTCCTCGACAGCCACGTCGGTCTCCACACCGGGGACGCTGATGCGTGCTCGACGTGTCCGCAGGGCACCGCCGAACCAGCCGGTCTCCCGTCGGCGCCAGGTGCGCACGTACACCGTCCCGCCGGCGCGGACGACCCAGATGGGCAACGGTCGACGCGGGGAGCCGTCCTCGCGCCGGACGGCGATCCGCAGCTCGTCGGCCGTGTCGATCCGGTCCAGCTGCTCCGTGGTCCACGCGCTGATCATCATTGCACGGTAGGACCTCAACTGCTGTCAAGGTCAACCGTGAGGCGGCGACGACCGGGCAGAGGCACCGTGGTGGACGCGGCGTG
The DNA here is from genome assembly GCF_036497245.1 of Actinomycetospora sp. GTDB lineage: Bacteria > Actinomycetota > Actinomycetes > Mycobacteriales > Pseudonocardiaceae > Actinomycetospora. The sequence continues at coordinate 25,268 of NZ_DASXJS010000013.1, forward strand.
ATCGGCGAGTCCCTCCCGTGATCGGCCTGCTCCCGCGGGACGGCTGCGGCAGACTTTCCGGGTGGGCAGCGGCAACCTCGGTGGCGTCCGTCGTCGCCGGCGTATGTCGCTGCACAGCGCCGGGTCGGCGGTCCTGATCGTGTTCGGTGAGCTCGCTCCCGCCGCCGCGGTGTCGACGGCGACGCTGGTGGACGCGCTGACGACCGTCGGTCACGAGCCGCACGCGGCCCGCCAGGCCCTGGTGCGCGGCCGCCGCGCGGGATGGCTGGAGGTCGACCACGGCGCCCGTACCGCGCGGTGGTCGCTCAGCGACGAGGGACGACGGGTGGTCGACGACGGAATCCGTCGGGTCGAGGCGCTGGCCACCGAGTCGACCGAGTGGGACCGGCGGTGGCTGGTTCTCCTCGTCTCGGTCCCGCAGCCGCTGCGCTCCGTGCGCCCGCGGCTCTACCGGGCGTTGTGCTGGGCGGGATTCGGCTCGCCGGCCCCGGGGGTGTGGGTCTCGCCGCGCCCCGACCACGAGGCCGCGGCGGGCCGGGCCGTGGACCGTTTGGGTCTCGGCGCGACCACGATGTCGTTCGTGGGGTCCGCGGCCGGGGTCGGCCTCTCGGACGAGGAGATCGTCGAGCGGGCGTGGTCGCTGGACGAGGTGGACCGACGGTACGGGGCGCTCGTGGCCGATTTCGCCGCGCGCAGCCCCGCCGACGGCCCGGCCGCCCTGCGCGATCTGCTCGCGCTCGACCAGGAGCTGCAGGCCCTGCCTGCGGTCGATCCCCAGCTGCCCGCCTCGCTCACCGGCCCGCGCTCCGCCCGGGAATCGGCCGCCGAATTGCTGGCCGTCCGTCAGGCGTGGCGGAGCCCCGCTCTCGCCTACTGGCGGGCGCTCGACCACGCGGACGGGACCTGAGCTCCCTCAGGAGCCCGTGTAGCGCGGCTCGCGACGCTCGCGGAAGGCGGCCCGTCCCTCGGCCCAGTCGTCCGTGGTGACCAGCGTCTGCTGCAGGCCCGCCTCGAGCTCCATCTGGTCGGCGAGAGACCGCCGCGACCAGGCTCGGATGGCCGCCTTGGTGGCGGCGTACGCGCGCGTCGGCCCCGTCGCGAGCCGCTCGGCGAGGTCGCCTGCCGTCCCGGCGACCTCCGCCGTCGGCCGCACCCGGCTGACCAGGCCGAGACGCTGACACTCGGCCGCCTCGATCGGATCGGCGAGCAGCATCAGCTCGGTCGCCCGGGCCGGCCCGACCAGCTCGGCGAGCAGCCCCGTCGCCGCGACGTCGGGCATCAGGCCGATCCGCGTGAACCTGAACTGCAGGTAGGTGTCCTCGGCCATCACGGCGATGTCGGCGGCCAGGGCGAGGCAGGCGCCGGCGCCGATGGCCGGACCGTGTACGGCGGCCACCACCGGCTGCGGCAGGTCGAGCAACGCGAGGAAGGCCGGGTGGAATCGTCGGCGCAGCACCGACCGCAGGTCGTCCCGCCCGTCCCCGGTGGTCGGGAAGCCGGCCACGAGATCGGCGCCGGCGCAGAAGACCGTGCCGGCTCCCGTGAGGACCACGGCCCTGACGTCGGGGCGGGCCGCGAGGTCGGAGAACGCCGCGGCCATCCCGTCGCCGAGGGTGTCGTCCCACGCGTTGCGGGCGCCGGGCCGGTTCAGCTCGACACGGGCGACGCCCGACTCTGTGACATCAACGTTGACCACGTCATTCGTCATGTCTAGCGTCCTACCATCGCTGCCGACGCGGTGACAGCTCTCACCGAGGATCCGTGCGAGTGGCGAATGGAATGCGCGCGGAGGTGGCCATGGGTCTCGACGTCGAGACGTTGCACGGTCGGCGGGCGACCGACCCGGTCCACCGGATGGTGGTCGGCGACGTCCTGGAACGGCTCACGTGGAGCCGTCCCGATCACGAGGCGATCGTCGGGTGGAGCGGGGCGTACGCCGACCCGGCGTTCGCCCGGCTGACCTACCGCGAGACGGACCGGCTCGCGAACCGGGTGGCGCACGCGCTGCTCGCCGCGGGCCTGCGGCGCAGCGACCGGGTCCTGCTCTACTGCGAGAACTCGGTCGAGGCGGTGCTGGTCATGATCGGCATCGCGAAGGCCGGGCTCGTCTGCGTGCCGGTGAACCCGCTCCTCGCCCCGGACGTGCTGTCCTCGGCGATCGCGCACGTGGAGCCGTCGTTCGCGATCGTCGACGCCGAGATGTGGCCCACGGGGCAGGCGGCGTTCGGGCGCGCCGGGCTCGCGCCTGCGGTGACCATCACTCTCGGCGGCGGGCCGGTACCGGGCACGGTGTCGTTCTCCGACTGGGTCGCCGACCGTCCCGACACCGCGCCGGAGCCCGAGGTGGCGCTGCACGCGGACGACATCTGGATCATGTTGTTCACCTCGGGCACGACGGCCCTGCCCAAGGCCGCCATGTGCAGTCACACCTACTCCTACATGGCGGCGTTCTCCTTCGTCGGGCCGCTCACCCGCGGCGTGCGGCACGACCACGACATGCGCCTCGCGACCTTCCTGCCGATCGTCTACCACTGCGGGCACAACGCGGGCGTGCTGCCTGCGTTCTTCACCGGCGGCACCGTCGTGCTCGGCAGGCGGTTCGAGCCCACCCAGGTGTGCGCGGCGATCACCCAGGAGCGGGTCACCGCGCTGTGGGCGGGCGCGCCGCGGTTCCTCGAGCTGATGGTGGGCGCCGCCGAGGCGGACCCGGCCGTCGACCTCGGCAGCCTGAAGCTCGGGATGTTCGCGTGGGGCGCGATGCACGGCGACGTGGCCCGGCGGCTCCGCGCGCTGTGCGGTGAGGAGCTCCAGCTGCTCGAGGTCTTCGGCCAGAGCGAGGCGATGTCCTGCTTCCGCTTCTGGCTCGATGAGCACCCCGAGAAGGTCGAGGCCTCCGGGGGCGTCGTCAACCACGTCGGGGTCCCGAACCCCGTCCTCGCGGCCGACATCCAGACCGCCGACGGCGAGAGCCTCCTCGGCGTCGTCGGGGTGCCGGGCGAGGCGGTCTACCGGTCGCCGGTGGTCGCGGCCGGGTACTACCGCAACGCCGAGGCCACGGCCGAGACGTTCCGCGACGGGTGGTTCCGCTCCGGGGACAGCTGCCAGTACGAGCCCGACGGCCAGCAGATCCTCGTCGACCGCTACAAGGACGTCATCAAGACCGGCGGCGAGAACGTCGCCAGCGTGCGGGTCGAGGCGGTGCTCGACCAGCACCCCGACGTCGCCCGGTCCGCGGTCATCGGCGTGCCCGATCCGCACTGGGGCGAGATGGTCGTCGCCGTCGTGATCCCGGCCGAGGGTCGCGCCCCCGACCGGTCCGAGCTCATCGCCTTCTGCCGTGCCCGGCTCGCCGGCTACGAGACCCCCAAGCGGATCGAGTTCGTCGACGCCTTCCCGGAGACCGTCGGCGCGAAGATCCTCAAGTACAAGCTCCGCGAGCGGTTCGCGACTCCCGCCGCCGACGCGGGGCACTGAGGGACGCCGGGTGGACTACGCCCTCACCGCCGAGCAGGAGGCCTTCCGCGCCGCGCTGCGACGGTTCGCGACCGACCGGTTGGCTCCGCACTACCGGGCGGACGACCTCAGCGGTGACATGGCGCCGACGATCCGCGCGGACATGGCGGGGATGGGCCTGCTCGGGCTGCGCCTGCCGTCGCGCTTCGGCGGGCAGGACGCCGAGGCGGAGACAGTCGGCGTAGCCGTCGAGGAGCTGTCCCGGGCCAACATCAACGCGGCCTACCTCGTGCTGTCCACCGCGCTGGTCGGCGACATCCTGCTCGCGGCCGCCACCCCGGGCCAGCAGGAGGCGTGGCTGCCCGGCATCGCGGACGGCTCCACCCTGCCCGCGCTCGCGCTGACCGAGCCGGGGCACGGGTCGGACGCCGCGGCGATCGACCTGGTCGCCCGACCCGACGGCGACGGCTGGACCCTGCACGGCGAGAAGACGTCGATCTCGCTGGCGCACCTCGCCGACACCGTCGTGGTGTTCGCACGGACCGGCGGCCCCGGAGCCCGCGGGGTGAGCGCGTTCCACCTGCCCCTGACCCGGCCGGGCCTGGCGATCACCCGCCTCGGCGACGTCGCCAACCGGGCGGCGGGGCGCTGCTCGCTGTACTTCGACGGCGTACGGGTCGGTCGCGACGAGATCGTCGGCCCGGAGAACGGGGCCTTCGGAGCGCTGATGCGGGGGTTCGAGTACTCCCGGGCGATCATCGGGCTGATGGCCCTCGGCGTGGCCGGCGCCGCTCTCGACGACGCCCTCGAGTACGCGAGGACCCGGGAGACGTTCGGGGCCCCGATCGGGACCCGCCAGGGCGTGGCCTTCCCCCTCGTCGAGTACGCGACCCAGGTCGCCGGGGCTCGGCACCTCTGCTTCGAGGCGTTGTGGCGCAAGGACCGCGGACTCGACCACACCACCCAGGCGAACATGGTCAAGTGGTGGGCCCCCAAGCTCGCGGTGGAGACCGTCCACCAGTGCCTGCTGACGTTCGGCCACGCCGCCTGGTCCGACGACAACCCGCAGGCGCAGCGGCTGCGGGACGCGATGGGGTTCGAGATCGCCGACGGCACCGCCCAGATCGCCAAGCTCGTCGTGGCCCGGGCGCTCCTCGGACGCGCCTGCGCGCCCTGACCCCGCCATTCGGTCGAGTGGTGGGCCCGGCGCCGTGACGCCGTGTCCGCTGGACCGCTCCGTCGGGCCCGGCGCTCCTATGCTTCGGACGTGGGAGCGGGGGAGCGGAACGGCGGCGTCAGCCTCGCCGATCTGCTCGGCACGTTCTCGCTGGCCACCGATCTCGGCCTGGGTCAGCCGATGGAGCACGTGCTGCGCTCGTGGTGGATCGCCGGCCGGATCGGCGAGCACATGGGTCTCGGTGAGGCCGAGCGCGCGGATCTCTACTACACCGCCGTCCTGGCCTGGGTGGGGTGCGTGGCCGACACCCCGGAGGTCGCGAGCTGGTTCGGCGACGACATCGCCTTCCGGGCCGACAGCTTCGGGGTGGACTTCTCCGGGCTCCCCGCGATGGCGTTCATGGTCCAGCACGCCGGTGCGGGGAGCTCCCCGTGGCACCGGCTCCGCCTGGCGACCACCCTCGTGGCCACCGGCGGACGAGGCGTCGAGCGCGGACTCGCGTCGCATTGCGTGTCCACCTCGACGATGGCCGAGCGGCTCGGACTCAGTGCGCGGGTGGGCGACGGGCTGCGTCAGTTCTTCTCCCGGTGGGACGGCACGGGCGTGCCCGACGGCGTGGGTGGTGACCGGATCGCGCGCTCGATGCGGCTCTTCCACCTGGCCGACGTGGTCGAGGTGTTCCACCGCACGGCGGGTGTCGAGGCGGCCGTCGACGTGGCCCGGGTCCGTCGGGGGACCAAGTTCGACCCGGTGATCGTCGACGTCTTCTGCGCGGCCGCTCCGGAGGTGCTGGCCGACCTCACCGACGACCTCGATCTCCTCGCGGTGGTCGCCGGCGACCCCGTCCTGCAGCAGCCTCTCGTGGGCCGGGGCCTGGACGACGCCCTGGAGGTCGTGGCCGACTTCACCGATCTCCGCTCGTCCTACCGCGCCGGGCATTCGCGCGGCGTCGCCCGGCTGGCCGGCCGGGCCGCCGACGCGGCGGGTCTCCCCGCCGGCGACGTGGAGGCCGTGCGGCGCGCCGGGCTGCTGCACGACGTCGGCCTGCACGGCGTCCCCGCGTCGATCCTGGACAAGCCCGGACCGCTGACCGCGACGGAGAGCGAGCGCCTCCGCGCCAACTCGTACTACACCGAGCGGATGCTCGCCCGCCCTCCGGCGCTGGCCCGGTTGGCCGAGATCGCGAGCCTGTCCCACGAGCGCCTCGACGGTTCCGGGTACCACCGGGGCCTGACCGGTGCGGCGCTGCCGGCGACGGCGCGCATCCTGGCCGCCGCCGACGCCTTCCACGCCATGACCGAGCCCCGCCCGCACCGGCCCGCTCTCTCCAGCAGGGAGGCCACCGCGGCGCTGCGGCACGACGTGCGGGCCGGACGGCTCGCCCCGGACGCGGTGGACGCGGTGCTCACGGCCGCGGGCGCCGCCCGCCCGCGTCGGCGCACCGGACCGGCGGGACTCACGCCGCGTGAGGTCGAGGTGCTCGTCCTGATCGCGCGCGGCGCGTCGACCCGGCAGGTCGCGCGACGCCTGGGCATCGCACCGAAGACCGCGGGCACCCACATCGAGCGCATCTACGGCAAGACCGGGGTCTCGACCCGGTCCGGCGCCGCGCTCGCCGCTGTCGCGCACGGCCTCCTCGACACCCTCGGGCCGCTCGATCCGTAGGGAGAACTCCGGACGACGCGGCCCGCGGGAGTTCCTACCGTTCTGACCAGCGACGACGACGTTCCTTCACGGTGTCCTTCCCGACCCGGCGTCGTCGGTCCGCAGGAGGAAGACGATGACGAACAAGGCCGTGATCAGCCTGACGACCGGCTTGGAGGACCCGGAGAAGGTGACCGTCGCGTTCCTCGTGGCCGTCGGCGCCGCGGAGACCGGACGCCCCACGCTGATGTTCCTCACCAAGGAGGCGGTCCGGCTGGGTCTCGACGGCACCGCCGTCGGTGTCGCCTGCGACGGGTGCCCACCGCTGGCCGAGCTGGTGAAGCGATACCAGGCCGCCGGTGGTGAGTACTTCGTCTGCCCGATCTGTTTCCACGCCAAGCACCTCGATGAGCAGGCGCTGATCGCGGGTGCGGCGGTGAAGGGCACCGTGCCGATGTGGGAGTGGATCGGGGACGAGGGCGCCACGACCTTCAGCTACTGACCACCTCGGCGGCCGGTCGGGGCGCGATGTTCTGGTTGAGCCGGAAGACGTTGTCGGGGTCCCAGGTCGACTTCAGCGCGGCGAGGCGACCGTGGTTCGTGCCGTAGGCGGCGCGGGTGCGGTCCGGGCCCTCGGCGCCGAGGTTGTTGGCGTAGACGGCGTCCGCGAGGTGTGGCGCGAGGGCGTCGTAGGCGCGGCGGCCCCACGCGATGTTGCGGTCGTCGTGACCCGGGCCGTCCCACTGCCCGAGCAGCAGCAGGTCGTACTGCGGGACGCGGTGGGGGAAGGCGGTCGCCGCCGCCGGCATCCGGGCGGCGGCGCCGCGCAGGCCCTGGAGCCCGATCCCGCTGGCCGCGGAGGGCATGTTCGGCACGTGGTCGAGGAGGGCCCCGACGGCGTCGTCGGTGAGCTCACGCAGGTAACCCGACTTCCAGTAGTGCCGCCGGCCACGGGGGTACCCGGCGTCGGGTGCGCTCTGCCAGGTGGCGAGGGGCATCAGGGTCACGGAGTCGGCCGTGGGCTGCGCGACGGAGCGCAGCGGGGCCAGGGCCCGCTCGCCCTCGGCGGGGTCGCCGCACCAGCAGACGCCGATCGAGATCACCGGCCCGGCGTGCGGGTCGCGGGAGAGCGACACGGCCGTGGTGAGCTCGTCGGGTGCCGAGCCGACCAGCTCGTCGTGGAATCGCAGGACGGACCGGGCCGACGACCACGGCCAGGACAGGCCACCTGCGAGGACCGGACCGACCCGGTGCAGCCGATAGGTGAACGCGGTGACGACGCCGAAGTTGCCCCCGCCTCCGCGCAGGCCCCAGAGCAGGTCCTGATGGTGGTCGGCGTCGACGTGCCGGACCTGGCCGTCAGCGGTGACGATCTCGGCGGCGAGCAGGTTGTCGCAGGTCAGTCCGTACCGTCCGGCGAGCCACCCGAGCCCGCCCCCGAGGGTGAGCCCCGCGATCCCCGTCCCCGACATGACCCCGAGCGGGGTGGCCAGGCCTGCCTGCTGGGTCGCCCGGTCGAGGTCACCGAGCAGGCACCCGGGTCCGGCCACCGCGGTGCGCTCCGTCGGGTCGACGCGCACGGCCGTCATCAGGGAGAGGTCCAGCATCACGCCGCCGTCGCAGACTGCGCTGCCGGCGACGTTGTGCCCGCCCCCGCGGACGGAGAGCGCGAGACCGCGCTCCCGCGCGAGCGCGATGCCGCGGGCGACGTCGTCGGCGCTGCGGCAGCGGACGATGGCCGCGGGCCGTCGGTCGATCATGGCGTTGAACACCGACCGTGCGGTGTCGTAGCCGGGATCGCCGGCCCGCAGGACGTCGGCGGGGAAGTCGGTGGGCAGCTCGAGGCTCGTGGTCGTGGTCATGCCGCAGGAGCCTCGACCGGTCGGCTAATCGGCCGCTAACTCATGCTCGTGGCCTGGGGAGAGGGCGGCCAGGGCCTCGAGGGTCGAGGCCATGCCTGTCCGGTGGTCGATGCGCCGATGAATCCGGAGGGCCTCCTCGAGGTAGGCCCGGGCGCGCTCGGCGTCTCCGCGCGTGACGGCGATCCGGCCCTGGAGCGCGAGCGCCGACGCCTCACCCTCCCGGTACCCGACGAGCCGGTAGTGGGTGAGGGCGGTGTCCACGAGCCGGCCTGCCTCCGCCGGGGCACCCCATCGGTGCTCCACGGAGGCCAGGACGTCGTGGGCGAGCCCGAGCGCGAGGTCCTCGGTGACCTCGGCGGCGTGGGCCGCCGCGCGGAGGGCGAGAGCGCGCGCCGCGTCGGGCTCGGCGCGGTCGCGGTGCAGCCGGGCGAGCTGCGCCTCCGCCATCGACGCCCGCCACACATCCCCGCCCGCCAGGGACGCCGCGACGGCGTCCTCGTAGCGCTGCTGGGCGCGATCGAAGCGGCCGCGGGCCCAGTCGACCGTGGCGCGCAGCGCCTGCGCGTCGCCCTCCCAGCGTCGGTCCCCGGACCGGACGGCCAGGAGGTGCTGCTCGGCGGCGGCGGCCTCGGTGTCGTCGAACTCGCCCCGACCCAGGTGCAGCAACGAGCTGGCGGAGAGCAGGGCCATGCGCTCGGGCCGTTCCGGTGCGAGCACCGCCAGCCCGGCCGTGAGCCAGCGCAGCCCCTCGCCGCGCGATCCGCGGACGTCCCAGTAATGCCAGAGGTCGCCGGCGAGCCCGACCAGGACCTCGGCGTGGCCGGAGGGACCGGCCGCCCACTCCAGGGCGGCACGGAAGTTGTCCCGCTCCGTGTGCAGCCCGTCGAGCCGGCGCCCCGCCCCGCGTCGGTGCAGGTGGGGGGCCGCGTGGCGCGCGAGGGCCAGATAGTGGTGGGCGTGACGGCGCCGCAACGCGGCGAGTTCATCGTCCGTCAGCTGGGTGCGGGCGAACTCGCGGGTGGACTCCAGCATCCGGTAGCGCCACCGCTCGTCGGAGGACTCCTCGAGCTGGATCAGGCTCGTCTCCACCAGCTCACCCATCACGTGCGTCGGGTCGTCGCCCGGGTCGGACGTGACGGCGCGGACCGCCTCCGCGTCGAAGCCCGCGGGGAACACCCCGAGGCGCCGGAAGAGCTGGGCCTCCCGGTCGTCGAGCAGGTCCCGGCTCCAGGCGATCGTGGCCGCCAGGCTGCCGTGCCGGGAGGGCGCGGGGTGTCGGGCCGACGGCGCCAGCAGCCGGAACCGGTCGTGCAGAGCGGCCGAGAGCGCGTGCGGTGACATCGACGACGCGCGGGCCGCGGCGAGCTCGATGGCCAGGGGCAGACCGTCGAGACGACGGCAGATGTCGGCGATCGTCGGTTCGTTCTCCGCCGTGAGCGCGAAGCCCGGGCGCACCGCGGCGGCGCGGTCGGCGAAGAGCCGCACCGCGGCGTACCGCCCGCCCCGGCCCGACGGGATCTCCGGGGACGGCACGGGGAGCGGGTCGAGGAGGTGGAGCCGCTCGCCGGGAATCGCCATCCGCTCGCGGCTGGTCGCCAGGACCCGGAGGAGGGGGTGGGCGTCCAGGACCTCGCGGACGAACCCCGCGCACCGGTCGAGGACGTGCTCCGCGTTGTCCAGGACCAGCAGGACGGCCTCGTCGGTGAGACCGGCCGCGACCGCGGCGGCGAGGCGCGCGCCGCTGACCCGGATCCCGACCGCGTCGGCGACCGTGTCGTCGAATCCGGCGCCCGAGGACGCGCGCGCGAGGTCGACGAACACGCTCGCCGTCCGACCTCGGCGTCCGACCTCCACGGCGAGCCGCGTCTTGCCCGACCCGCCGGGACCGGTCACGGTCACCAGCCGGTGCTCGCCCAGGAGCGCACCGAGCCGGGCGAGGTCGTCGTCCCGGCCGACGAAGGAGCTGACCGGGGTCGGCAGGGCCTGCGGCCGCCGTGGAGGCTCCGGCCGCGGCGTGTCGTCGCCGCGGCGGATGGCGGACCCGATCTCCCGCAGGGCCGGCGACGGCTCCACGCCCAGGGCGTCGGCGAGGACCACGCGGACGCGCTCGAAGACCCGCAGCGCATCGCCGGCCCGGTCGATGCGCCGGAGAGCCACCATCAGACTCCCGGCCGCTCGCTCGCGAGCCGGATCGGCCGCGACGACGGGTTCCAGGATGCTCACGGCGCGACCGGGATCGCCGCACGCGAGCTCGGCCTCCGCGAGCAGTTCGGCGCCCTGGACCCGGAGCTCCTCGAGGCGGGTCGCCTCGTCCTGCGCGAACGGTTGCCCGATCCCGTCGTAGGCCGGTCCCCGCCACAGCGCGAGTGCCTCTCGGAGGAGCTGGGCGGCGCGGGCAGGCGACGACCCCGCGATCGGCCGCGCCTCGGCCAGCAACCGCTCGAACTCCGCGGCGTCGAGGACCACGTCGGGTGCCACCGCGTACCGGCCACCGCACAGCGGGAGGAAGCGGCCGGGCTCCGTTCCCCGGCCCGGATCGGCCATCGTCCGCAGCCGACGGACCGCCCCGTGGACCATCGTGGCGGCGCTCGCCGGGGCCTGCTCGCCCCACACGGCGGTGACCAGATCCTCGACCGACCGAGGACGCGCGGGGTCGACGAGCACGGCCGCGAGCACCTCGGCGGTGCGGCGGCCCCCGACCGGGTACGACCGGGCGCCCCGGACGAGGACGAGCTCTCCGAGCACGCCGCAGCGCAGTGGCGCATCGACCGGCTCGCGGGCCCTCACGAGGCCAGGATCGCCCCCGCCCGACGGCGAGGCCAGCCTCACCGGAGGGAGAAGCGATGAAGCGGTTGTGCGGGGAGCGGTACCCGTACCCTCCGTCGTCGTGGCGAAAGCGGGGACGAAGAAGGTCTCGCGCGCCGACCGGGAGGAACAGATCCTCGGCCTGGCGCTCGAGGAGTTCGGCCAGCGGGGCCACGCCCACGTCTCGGTCGCGGAGATCGCCCACCGCGCCGACATCTCGAAGCCGCTGATCTACAGCTACTTCGGTTCCCGGGACGGTCTCGCCTCGGCCTGCGTGCGTCGGGCCGGGGACCTGCTCGTGCGGGGCGTCGCCGCCGCCCGGGTCGACGCCCAGGCCGGCAGGCAGGCGCTGGACACCTTCGCGGCGATCTTCGCCGTCCTGGACGGCTGCCGGCACGCCTGGTCGGTGCTCTACGACCCGACGATCCCGCGCGGGAGCGAGCTCCACGGGCTCGCCCGCGGGTACCGGGCCGAACTGGCCGCGATGGGTGCCGCGGGAACCGCCGACGTCCTGCGCCGGGCCGGCAACGCCGATCCGCTCGACCACGATCTGCTCAGTCGGGTCTGGCAGCACTCGGTCAACGCGGTCGTGAGCTGGTGGCTCGAGCACCCCGAGCTGGACGCCGAGGCGATGGAGGCGCGGTGTGCCCGTGTCCTCGTCGCGATGGGCAACCCGATCTGAGGCGTCGCCCTGGGATCGCTTGACCCGGGGAAATGACTCTGCGGTAACTTACCCGAGAGTCACGATGGGAGCGCGCCATGCCGTCCTCGGTCTGGGACCAGATCAACACGCCGCTGCTCTACGCCCTGCCGTTCTTCGTGCTGTTCATCCTCGTCGAGGTGGCGGCCGTCCGGCACGCCGCGCGCGAGGACCTGCGCGGCTACGAGGCCCGGGACGCGCGCACGAGCATCACCATGGGCGCCGGCTCGCTGGTCTTCTCGACGGTGCTCAAGACGGTGTCCCTCGTGGTCTACGTCTTCCTGTGGACCTACCTCGCGCCGTGGCACGTCCCTGCGGACACCTGGTGGAGCTGGCTGCTGCTGATCGTGGCCGTCGACCTGGCGTGGTACGTCACGCACCGGTTCTCACACCGCGTCCGCTTCGCCTGGGCCGGCCACCAGGCGCACCATTCCAGCGAGTACTTCAACCTGAGCACCGCGGTGCGACAGAAGTGGAACCCCTGGGTGGAGGGCCTCTTCTGGCTGCCGCTGCCCCTGCTCGGATTCACCCCGTGGACGATCTACATCGCGTTCTCGGTGAATCTCGTGTACCAGTTCTTCATCCACACCGAGACCGTCGACCGGCTGCCCCGTCCGGTCGAGTTCGTCATGAACACCCCGTCGCACCACCGCGTGCACCACGGCAGCGACCCCGAGTACCTGGACCGCAACTACGGCGGCATCCTCATCGTCTGGGACCGGCTCTTCGGCACCTTCGTCGAGGAACGGCAGCGACCGCGGTACGGGCTGACCACGCCGGTGGAGACCTACAACGTCTTCCGGCTGCAGTACGGTGAGTACGCGACCATGATCGCCGACGTCCGTGCGGCCCGCGGGGTGCGCGCCAAGCTCGGTCACGTCTTCGGCCCGCCAGGGTGGCGGCCCGAGGGGGCCCCACGCGTGCCGCAGGGCTGACGGCCGCTACGAGGCGGACACCGACTTCGACTGCTCCACGGCGAGCCGGTCCACCAGGTCGTTCATCTCGTCGCCCGAGTGCCCCTTGGTCCACCGGAAGGAGACGTCGCCCCGCTCGTTCACGGTGGTGATGAGGGGCTCCCAGAGATCCCGGCTGACCACCGGCTTCTTCGCGCTGGTCACCCACCCCCGCGCGATCCAGCCCTTCCACCATCCGTCGCGGAAGCAGTTGACGACGTAGGTCGAGTCGCTGACGACGACGAGCGGCCCCTCCAGCGCCCGGACCGCCTCGAGAGCCGCCCGGATCTCCATGCGCTGGTTGGTCGTCCCGGGCTCGCCGCCGCTGGCCTGCCGGCCGTCGCGGGTCGCCCAGGCCCAGCCGCCGGGACCCGGGTTGCCCGAGCACGCCCCGTCGGTCCACACCTCGAGGGCGCCCTCGGCGGCGGGCATGTCCGGGCGTGGCGCCTTCTTCGTCTTCGCCGAGCCGCTGGGCTTCGTCGTCGTGCCCGACGCCGGCGCGGACCCGGCGCACGCCTCGTGCGCCCACCGTTCACCGGACCGCGCGATCTGCTCGCCGGGCTGGACGGGCGAGGCGCAGACCCCGCAGGTGGTCGCGTACTTCGCGGTCATCGGCACCGGATCATGGTAGGCGGCCGGCCCACCCCCACCGAGTGGACCTCAGCGGCTGCGGCGAGAGCCTCGGGTGTCCACTCGGTGGGGTCAGGCACTCGGCCGGGTCAGGACAGGGCCTCGGTCAGCAGCGCGACGAGCGCCCCGTGCTGCGCGTCCGCTGACGAGCCGACCTCCTCGTCGGACCCGTCGAGGGCCTGCGCGGCGAGGCCCGCCTTGTCGTCGATCAGCCCGGCGATCCGGGCGTCGATCGTCTGCGCCGCGAGGATGCGCCACGCGGTGACCGGCTCGGACTGCCCGATGCGGTGGCTGCGGTCGATCGCCTGGGTCTGCTCCGCCGCGGTCCAGGGCAGCTCCGCGAGCACGATGTTGGAGGCGACCTGGAGGTTGATGCCCACGCCGGCCGCGGTCAGCGAGCACACCGCGACGCTGACGTCCGGGTCCTCGACGAAGGCGTCGATGTTCCGCTGCCGCGCGGTGGAGGTCTGGTCGCCGCGGATCGAGGAGAACCGGACCCCCTGCTTGGTGAACGTCTCCTCGGCCTCGTCCATCACGTCGATGTGCTTGGCGAAGAAGACGACCTTGCCGGCACTGCGCGCCAGTTGGGCGGCGTAGTCGGCGGCGAGGGCGGCCTTCGCCCGGCCGATGCGGCGCATCATGCTGAACACGTTGTCGCCGTTGGGGGAGCCGGCCGCGTCCTTCTGCTCCCACGTGGCCACGCGGCGCACGAGGTCGTGGTCGATGCCCTCGACGGGACCGGAGCCCCGGGCGGCGAGGGCGTCGGAGTACCGGCGGACCATGCGCTGCGCGAGGTCGCGCTCGGCGGCCCGGATCGAGCGGCCGGTCGGCCCGTCCAGCTCGACCGGGAGGTCGGCGATCCGGCGCGGGGGGATGTCGGCGGCCACATCGACCTTGCGGCGGCGGACGATGCCGAGGTCGACGACGCACTGGCGCGCGGCGGCGGAGAAGCCTGCGTCGGCGGGGGTCAGGCCGGTGGCGGTCAGGGTGTCCATCAGCTCGGCGAGCGGCTTCTTGTCGTCGATCCAGCCGAGGAACTCCCAGATCGCCAGGAAGTCCTCGATGTCGTTGATCAGCGGGGTGCCGGTGAGGGCCATCAGCAGCGGGTTCGCCGTGAACGACCGGATCCGCTCGGAGAGCCCCAGGACGTGCTGCGAGCGCTGGGATCCCTTGTTCTTGATGAAGTGCGCCTCGTCGACGACCATCCCGCGGAAGCCGAACTCGCCGAGCCAGCCCACGTGCCGGTCGAGGACCTCGTAGTTGACGACGACGATGTCGGCGAAGCCGTCGATGGAGTCGCCGTTGCCGTGGATCGCGGTGGCCTTGCGGCGCGGCGTCCACAGACCTGCTTCACGCAACCAGTTGGTCTTCACGACGTTCGGCACGACGACGAGCAGCGGGAAGGCCTTCGCCGTCTCCGCGGCGAGCAGGGCCTGCGCGGTCTTGCCGAGGCCGGGCTCGTCGGCGAGGAGGAACGTCCGGTGGCCCTCGGCGGCCGCGGCCACCAACTGGGCCTGGTGGGGCATGAGCTCCTGCCGGCCGGGTGCCCGTCGCGACGACGGACCGGGCAGGGTCATCGACGTCGACGCCCCGGTCCCCGCCCGCTCGAACGACCGCAGCAGCGGGCCGAGGAGCTCCCAGCCCGACAGCCGGGACGGGCGCGCCGCGCTCGGGCGCGCGGCCGAGAAGTCCGGGGCGAGGAACGGGTTGGACATCTGCCGCGAGACGACCGACTGCGGCACCACGCCGGGCTTGGCGGGCGCGGCCGGCGCATCCTCGGGCGGCGGGGCCTCCTCGACGGGCGCCGACTCGACACCCGCCCGGCGCAACATGTCGCGCTCGAGCGCCCGGGCGTCGTCGGAGACGACGGCGTCCTCGCCCAGCAGCGCCAGCAGACCGGCGTCACGCACGGCGTTCTTCGCGAGGGACGTCGCGAGGTCGTCCAGCCGCTTGAGCCGCTCGGCCCGGCGCGAGTCGCTGATCTCCGCCGCGCGGATCCGGGCGCGCTCGTTGCGGAGCAGGAGCGCGGTCGCCTGGAACTTCGTGCGCGTCGCGGGGGTCACCCGACCCCTTCCGAGGGCGGTCTGCACCTCCCGCACGGCGTCCGAGAGCACGGACATGACGTCCTCGCGCTTGCGGGCGCCGCCACGCCGCCGGTCCGGGGCGGGGGCCCCGCCGCCACGGCGACCCCTGGCGTTCTGGGGCTGGCCTCGACGAGCCACGTACCTCCTCAGGAACGCCCGACACGCGAGTGCCGGGCCTCGTGCTGCTGTGGGCGGGGGTCGCGGACAGATGCGACCCACGGCTCCGCGGGAGAACACCCCGGAACCGAACGCCCTGCGCACCGAGGGCGGCACCGATCGACGGTGACGGCGTCACCGCAGAACCGACCGTGCCGCACGGACAATGCGCCAGGTGCCCAACTTCCCGTCCATAGTACCGCGCGCTGACCGGAGGGCCACCCGGCGCGCCGGATTGTCGAGCAGTCAGCTCGGCGGGTGTCGTGGAGGTGGCTGAGGACCGGAGCCGGCACGCCACGGGATGCGCTCTCGGTGGGCTCGGGGGCCGCCGGGGACGCCATCGGGAGGGGGTCAGCCGACGCCCACCCGCTGACGTTCGGGCTCGACGACCGCGACCACGCGCTCCTGCGACCGCGGGTACGGCGCACCGATGTACTTCGTGGAGATCTGGTCGATGATCTCCCAGGCCGCGTCACCGTCGAGCCATTCGACGACGCGGCCGCGGACGACGACCGGCGTGAACGGGTCGTCGGCGGGCGCCAGGGACAGGGCCACCCTGGGGTCGTGGCGCAGGTTGCGGGCTTTGACCGACCCCGGGCCGGTCAGGAAGACGATCTGGTCGCCGCGCGTACCGACCCAGAGCGGGACGGAGTGCGGGGACCCGTCCGGGGCGACGGTGGCGAGGTGGGCGAGCGGGGTGGCGTCGAAGTGGCGGCGGACGTCGGGCTCGAGCATGGTCCGGTCTCCTGTCGTGGGTGGTGGCGAGTCGGGGTGGGTCAGCGCTCGACGGCGTAGTGCAGGTGGGTGACGCCCGGGGCGGGCACGGCCTCCACGAGTCGGAGCGCGACGTGCTCGGGCAGCTCCCGGAAGAACGGCCGTCCGGTGCCGAGCAGGATCGGGATCTGGTGGAGGACGAGTTCGTCGACGAGTCCGGCGGTCAGCGCCTCGGTCACGACGCCACCGCCCATGAGCGCGACGTCCTTGTCGCCCGCCGCCTGACGGGCCGCGGCGACGGCGTCCTCGATCCCGGTGGTGACCAGCGTCTGCCTGCCCGTCATCCGCGGAGCGGGCCGGTGGCTGAGCACGAAGAGCGGCGCCGTCGGGTGCGGGCCGCCGTCGTCGCCGAACCGGCCGGAGTCCTCGTAGGTGTTGCGACCGGCGACGGAGGCACCCACCCGCCCGGCGAACGCATCGAAGATCCGGGCGCTGGGCCCGCTGAGCCGGAACCCGTCGAACACCTCGCTCGGCGTGTCACCGTCGAAGTACCAGTCGAACAACACCGACCCGTCGCCCAGACCGCGGCCGTCGCCGGGATCGCGACCGGTGATGTACCCGTCGACCGAGACCGAGAGGGCGCTGAAGACCTTGCTCATCACTGGTGTCCTTTCGAGGTTCCTTCAAGAGACTCCAGGACCGTAGCAGGCTAAGTTCCTTGAGGGAACTCCAACGCGTAGACTCGCGTCATGCAGCGCACCGATTTCAGCGGGATGGCCTGTTCCATCGCGCGGACCCTGGACGTGATCGGAGAGCCGTGGTCGCCCCTGGTCCTGCGCGACGTCTACGTCGGGCTGAGCCGGTTCGACCAGCTCCAGGCCGATCTCGGGATCTCGCGCAAGGTGCTGACCGAGCGGCTCAACCATCTCGTCGAGCACGGCGTGCTCGAGCGCCGCCCGTACGACACCAGGCCGCGCTTCGAGTACCACCTCACCGAGAAGGGCACCGAGCTCGTCGACCTGCTCATGGTCATGGTCGGCTGGGGGGACCGGTGGCTCGCGGGCGAGGCGGGCCCACCGGTGCTCTACCGCCACCACGCCTGCGGCGAGATCAGCGGCGTCGACCTGCGCTGCACCCACTGCGGCGAGCCGATGCACGCGGGCGACGTCGATCCGCTGCCGGGGCCCGGGGCCGCGGCCTGACGTCGCGGCCTGACGTCGCGGCCTGACACCGGAGCCGGCCGTCGTGGCCGTACCGGAAAAGGCGTGGCAGCCCGCGGGCGAGCCGCCGACGATGGGCTCATGGGATCGGGTGACTTCGAGCAGCGGCTCGTGCGGCGGGACGTGCTCCGCGTCGCCGAGGTGCTCGCGGAGGAGGCCCGGGGCGGCGATCCGGCCGCGTCCGCGGAGTCCCGCGTCCGGATCGGGGCGGCGCTGCTCGTCGGCCGGTCGGGCGATGCCGACCTCCGGGCCGCACTCCGTCCGGTGTTCGCTGTGGCCGTCCCCGACCAGCGCGCGCTCATCGCGCTGGGGGACATCGACTCGTGGCTGCGCGACGGTCGCATCGCCCGGGGCTGGTGGGCCCGGGCGGCGGCAGGCCCCGACCCGGAGCTCGCCGCCCTCGGCGCCTGGCGTGAGGCCCGGGCCCACCTGCGGGGCGGACGCGACGACGACGCCGTGCCGCTCCTGGTGCAGGCCGACGAGGCGGGCGTCGCGGCAGCGTCGCTCGCCCTGGGGCGGATCCTGGCGGATCGCGATGACGACGAGGCCGCGGCCGGCCTGCTCCGGCGCTCCGGATCCGACGAGGGCGCGCTGCGGCTGGCCGAGCTCCGCCTCCGCGCCGACGACGTCGACAGCGCCGAGGACGAGATCGCCGGGCTCAGCGCGACGCCACGGACTCCGGGGTCGATCGACCTGCCCGCCTGGGAGCACGCGGTGCGCGGTGAGATCGCGTTCCGCCGTGGGTTCCTGGAGGACGCGGAGGCATTCCTGTCGGGGGCCCGCAACGCCCCCGGCGATCGGGGTCGGCACGTCGAACTGCGGCTCGCGCAGATCGCCATCGCCGACGGCGACGCGTCCGGGGCCTACTCGTGGACGACCCTCCTCGCCCACGGCTCCGGGCCCGAGGCCGACCAGGCCCGCCTGCTCATGAGGCTCCACCGCGACCTGATCGCGGAGGGCGCCCCCGTGCCCCAGGAGGAAGCCCCCATGATCGACGGGGACGTGGAGGACGAGGAGGAGGACTGACGCCCGTCGGGGCGCGCCGTCGCACCGGCCTCGGAAGCGGCGCGGAGGCCGGTCCGGGGGTCAGCCGGCGGCGCGGTGCCAGCGCACGACCTTGATGACGACGTCGTCGAGCTGCTCGGCGTCGAGCTCGTGGCGTCGCCGGTCCGCCTCGACGGCGGCGCCGATGCCGTCGAACGGGCCGTGGGCGTCGACCGCGCCGGTGTCCGGGTCGGAGACGACGACCAGGTAGCCGTCACACGCGTCGATGTCGTGCACCCGCTCGAGCAGCACTTCGGTGATCGTCACGGTGGTCCTCTCGCGATCTCGTCGTTATCTGCCCGTGATGTCGTCCGGGACGCCCTCGGCGTTACAGGCGACGTGACCGCCGTTCGGGTGG
>NZ_DASXJS010000014.1:0-11500 GCF_036497245.1 Actinomycetospora sp.
AGGCCAGCGGTGCGCCTCCGCGATCACCTCGACCAGCCGGCCGACCGCCGCGTCGAACACGGTCTTGCCGTGCTCGGCGGTGGCGCCGGTGGGGTCGCCGATGTGGCCGTCGGGGCCGAAGTCGTCGGTGAGCCAGCCGAACGACACCGTCTTGCCGAACCCGATGTGCTCGAACGACCGCAGGTCCTCGGGCACCCGGCGCGTCGCCAGGTCCATGTGCACGAGGTCGGGCCGCAGGTGAGGAAGGTCCGGAGCCCGAACTCCCGGCGCAGTTCCCGGCACGCGACCTGGCCGAGGGGGCAGTGCTCGTCGGACTTCGTGACGGCGAGCCCGGGCAGCTCGATCGCCGGGACGGTCGCGGCCGCCACCGCCGCGGCGGCAGCCGACGACGCCGTCACCCAGTCCGTCGAGACCGGAAACCCAGTCCGTCGAGACCGGAAGGTGGGGACCGTGCTGCTCGATGGTCTGCGTGATCATCGCGCTCTTCCCGATGCACCCTCTCCGAGCCCTCGACGACGCTGCCCGACGGCGGCTCCAGGCTCCCGTCCGACGCGCCTCCCGGGAGCCGACGGCGGCCGTGGTGGCGCACGGCCGCGGTCAAGGCGGCGCCGCTCGGCGGGCAGCCGCCGAGGACGTCGATGCCCCGCGCGACGGCCTCCTCGATCAGCGCGGTCTCGGCCTCGTACCCGGCGAGCAGGCAGAGCTGGATCTCGACGCGCCCGCGCAGCCGCTCGCGGAGGGCGACGAGGGCGTCGACGGCGACCAGCCGGTCGGGGCCCAGGATGACGTCCGGGGCGAGCCAGCCCCACTCGTCGAGCAGCTCCAGCGGCCTGCGCCCGTAGCGCTCGAGAGCGATCTCGACGTCGACCTGCTCGTTCGCCTGGGTCCGGCGCCGCAGCCCGTGGCGCGCCGCGACCTCGCCGAGCAGCGCGAACGTCTCCGGGGCGTCCGAGTGCACGCCCGCGGGCCCCACGGCGACCTGCACGCCCGGCCGGCCCGCGAGCGCCGTCGCGATCGCGTCCGCCGAGGCCGCCGCCTCCTGCGGGTCGTCGCGGGCGCTCCCCCGCACGAACACCAGCCGCGCCCCGAGCTTCGTCGCGGTGTCCGCCACCGCCGTCGCGATCCCGACCCCGCGGTCGGGCAGACCTGCGGGCCAGGTCAGGTGGTGGTCGGCGACGGTGGTGACCCCGCAGAGCAGCGACTCCGCGAGGCCGACCCGCGCCGCCCGGGCGCACAGCTCGACGTCGACCCCGGCGCGCGCGTAGGCCGCGGCCATCGTCGGGAGCCATCGCGCATCGGCACCCCGCGGGTACCGGGCAGCGTCCGGAAGAGCGACTGCATCAGGTGGTGGTGGGCGTTCACCAGCCCGGGGGTGATCACGCAGCCGGAGGCGTCGAGGACCTCGCCGCCACCGGCGGCCGGCGTCGTCGTGACCGACCCGAGGTCGTCGCACACGACCTCGCCGCCGGGGATCTCCGCAGTTCCGGTCCAGAGCAGGTCGGCCCCGCGCACGGTCAGCACGGCGGGCGTCAGGGTCGCTCGAGCGACGTGGTCGTCATCCAGAAGTGCCCGACCCCGCGGCCGGGGACGTCGGAGCGCCAGCCCGGGCCCGGGCCGAGGTCGTAGTGCAGGGTCAGCGGGGAGCGCACCGCTGGTCCGGGGTCGGTCCCGGCGCGGTTGGCCCGCAGCACCGCGCGCATCACCGGGCCGGCGTTCCCCTCGCGCTCCTGCGCGAGGCCGACCGCCCAGGCGTGGTCGGAGAAGGCGTCGACGATGTCGCAGCGGCACCCGTACGCGAGCGCCCCGATCTCACCGGGCGCCTCGACGCTCCCGCCCGGCGGCAGGGTCCGGGCGACGTCCTCGCCGATCGCGAGGTACTGCGCGGGCAGAGCCCAGTTGCCGTAGAAGACCGGCGAGACCCACGGGACCCCGGCCGCGATCTGCACCCCGGCCGACAGCCCCGCGAGCACGGCGATCCCGGCGAAGGCCCCACCCACCCCACGCTCGACGAGCCGCGCCACCCCGAGCGCCGCGCACAGGCTGACCAGCGCGATCGAGGCGCAGTAGTACCAGAGGTAGGACGGCACCCCGAGCAACGCGTACGCGACGTAGTGCGCCAGGCCCGCGAGGCCGGCCGCCAGGGTCAACCGGTCCGCGAGCGCCCTCGACCCGCGGGCGCAGGCCGCCGCGGCGAACCCGAACGCCACCAGCCCGACCAGCATCGTCGCGAACACGAGCGTGATCGACACCGGCCACCGCTCGAACATCCGTGGTGCGGCGTTGCCGAAGGTCTCCCCGTCGGCGAAGGAGCCGCCGACGGTCTTGATCGCGAAGGTGTCCGGCAGGAACCCGCCGAGCGTGAACCAGGCGAACACGTGCCACGGCAGCGCGACCAGGGCCCCGAGACCGACCGCACCCGCGAGCGCGCGCCACCGGCGGGGGGCGAAGACCGCGAACGCCACGACCAGCAGGACGACGGCGGGCACGACGAGGTCGGGACGTGCCAGGGCCGCGAGCCCGGTGAGCACCCCGGCCACCACGGGCCGGCCGGCCATCGCGTACCGCAGCACCCCCACGACGAGCGCCGCCCCGAGGAACGCCTCCATCCCGACGGTGCTCGTGAAGAACGGGGAGGTGACCAGCAGCCCGACCAGGACCGTGGGGAGCACCCAGCGGCGCCACCCGAGCATCGCCGCGATCGTCGAGCCCCACGCCGCGAGCAGCGCCGTCGAGGCCATGAGCTCGAGGCCGACCGCGACCACCGGGCGCCCGGTGACGACGATGCCCGCGGCGAGCACCCAGACGTTGAGCGGGGACGTGGCGGCGTTGGCGTCGCGGAACGGGGTGAGGCCCCAGCGTCCGTGCTCGACGAGCGTGCGGGCGTAGTCCATCGAGATGTACGAGTCGTCCGGCAGCCCCCGGTGCGCGACGGCGAAGAGCACGGCGCCGGCGAGGCCGCCCAGCACCGCGGCGAGCAGCGAACCGGCGCGCGGGGACAGCACCCGCCGGGCGGGCCGGACGGGGGCGACCGGCGTCTCGTCCTGCGCACGGTCCGTGACCGGCAGAGTCGTCACGCTCGCCCCTCGTCACCCGATCAGCCCGACGTCGTCGCAGGGTACGGGGAGGGCGGGCGGGCCCACGCGCGCCACACCCGACGGCCATCCGCCGAGTGGACGCTCAGGGCTGCCGCAGCAGCCGTGGGAGTCCACTCGGCGCTCGCGGGAGCGTGCTCACGATGACCGCACCCACCTGCCCAGCACCATCAGCGTCTTCGTCCCGACCACCGCCCCCGCACGGCGGAGACGGTCGATCACGTCCTGGAGGTGGGCGATGTCGCGGACGCGCACCTGCACGAGCGCGTCGGGGTCGCCGGCGATCGTGTAGACGGCGTGCACCTCCGGCACGGTCGAGCCGGTGTGCACGATCGTCTCGACCGGGGTGGTGCCCGCGTACCGGACCTCGCAGAACGCCTCGACCCCGAGACCGAGCCGGGCGTGGTCGATCTGGACCGTGAAGCCGGTGATGACCCCGACCTCGCGCAATCGGTCCACCCGGCGCTTGGTCGCCGCGACGGACAGGCCGACCCGCGGCGCCATGTCCGCGAACGTCCGCCTGCCGTCCTCCTGGAGGAGCGTGATCAGCCGGCGGTCGAGGTCGTCCACATCGGGAATCGGCGCCACATCCACAACATAACGACGTTCTACCATCGCCGGGCGGGCGGTTCTTGCGCGTCGCCTGCCGTATCGACCGGTTCTGTTGCTCACCTCCCCGGGAGCCGGTGAGATGTCAGCACGGACGGCGACCCGACCAGGAGGTCCACGCCAGTGACGACGACGATCCCCGCGCCCGCCACTCCCGGGGCGGCGGACCTGGAGACGCTGCGCGCGGTCGAGAACCGCGTGCTGTGGCTGGCGACCGCGATCATCGACCACGCCAACCGGGTGCGCCCGAACCCCGGTGGGCTCAAGGTCGGCGGACACCAGGCGTCGTCGTCGTCGATCACCTCGATCATGACGGCGCTCTGGTTCGGGGCGCTGCGCCCCGAGGACCGGGTCTCGGTCAAGCCCCACGCGAGCCCGGTGCTGCACGCGATCAACCACCTGCTGGGCCGGCTCGACGCGCGGTACCTGACCACGTTGCGGGAGAAGGGCGGCCTGCAGTCCTACCCGTCGCGCTCGAAGGACCCCGACCCCGTCGACTACTCCACAGGCTCTGTCGGCATCGGCGCGACCGCCCCGATCTGGGGCGCCATCGCCCGCCGCTACGCCCACGGGGTCGGTGCCCGCGCGGGCAGCCGCGGCATCCTCGGACGGCAGTTCTCGCTGGTCGGCGACGCCGAGCTCGACGAGGGCGCGGTCTGGGAGGCCGTGCTCGACCCCATGGTCCGCGAGCTCGGCGAGGTCTGCTGGGTCGTCGACTTCAACCGCCAGTCCCTGGACCGGGTCGTCCCTGACATCTCGGTGACCCGGCTGCACGGGCTGTTCGACGCGGCGGGGTGGCAGGTCATCACTGTCAAGTACGGCCGCCTGCTCGAGGATCTCTACACCCGCGACGGCGGGCCGGCGCTACGCCGACGGATCGACGGCATGACCAACCCCGAGTACCAGCGGCTGCTGCGCTGCACCTCGGCCCAGCTGCGGGAACGCATCCCGGGTGAGGGCAGCAGCGAGCACCCCGACGACCCCGAGAAGATCTCGGCCCTGCTCGCCACGATCGACGACGACGCCGTCCACGCCGCCATCCGCAACCTCGGCGGGCACGACCTCGGCGCGTTGCTCGACGCCTTCGACGCCATCGACGACACCCGGCCCACCGTCGTGTTCGCCTACACCGTCAAGGGCTACGGCCTCGCCAGCCAGGGCCACCCGCAGAACCATTCGAGCCTGCTGACCGAGCCCCAGATGCGCGAGCTCGCCGAGCACGTCGGCGCCGACCTCGACGACCCCTGGCGCCCGCTCCCCCCGGACTCCGACGCCGCCCGACTGTGCACCGACACCGCCGCGCGCCTCGACCGCGCTCAGGACGCCGACCCGGCCGCGCACGCCAGGACCGCCGTCCCCACCGACGCCGGCCGCACCCCGTCGGGCACCGGCACCACCCAGCAGGCTCTCGGCCGCGCCCTGCTCGACCTCACCCGCGAGGCCCCCGAGGTCGCCGCCCGGCTGGTCACCGTCGCCCCCGACGTGGCGTCCTCGACCAACCTCGGCGGCTGGCTGAACAAGGTCGGCACCTGGTCGGTGCGCGAGCGCCGCGACTGGTTCGACGACGACGCCGAGACGATCCTGCACTGGCGCGAGCGCCCCAGCGGACGCCACATCGAGCTCGGGATCGCGGAGACCAACCTCGTCGGGCTGCTCGGCGAGCTCGGCGCCACCTGGTCACGCTGGGGCGAGCCGCTGCTGCCCATCGGGGTGCTCTACGACCCCTTCGTCGCCCGCGCCCTCGAACCCTGGGCGTTCGGGATGTACGCCGGCGGCCAGTCGATCCTCGTCGGCACCCCGAGCGGGGTCTCGCTGGCCCCCGAGGGCGGCGCGCACCAGTCGATCACCACCCCCTCTATCGGGCTCGAACAGCCCGGGTGCGTGGCCTTCGAGCCGGCGTTCGCGGTCGAGGTGACCTGGTGCCTGCTCGACGGGCTCGGCCGACTCGGCCGCCCGGACGGCTCCTCGACCTACCTGCGCCTCTCCACCGCGCCGGTCGACCAGTCCCTGGCCGCCGTCCCCACCGACCCCGCCGCGCGGGAGCGCCGCCGCCGCGGCGTGGTCGGCGGCGCCTATCTGCTGCGGCGCGCCGCGACGCCGCCGCGGGTCACCCTCGCCGCCATGGGCGCCACCGTGCCCGCCGCGCTGGCCGCCGCGGAGCGGCTCGACGCGCTCGGGGTGCCCGCCGACGTCGTCGTCGTGACCAGTCCCGACCTGCTCTTCCGCGCCCTCCAGGACGGCGACCGCCGACCGGTCGAGGCCGCGTTCCCCGCCGCCCGCGCCGCGCCGCTGGTCACCGTCCTCGACGGCCACCCCCACACCCTCGCCTTCCTCGCCGGCATCCACCGGGTCCGGGCCCGTCACCTCGGAGTCACGGCCTTCGGTCAGTCCTCCGACCTCGCCGGCGCCTACGCCCTCCACGGCATCGACGCCGACGGCATCGTCACCGCCGCCCTGGACGGCGCCGAAGGGGTGTGAGGCGGTCAGCGGTACTCGGGGTTGTGGAAGTCGAACCGGCTTCCGGCGTCCCAGGCGGTGCGCTGGTTGCCGTAGGCGGGGATGCCGCCGGCGTCGCGCAGCATGCGGGCCACGTGGAGCAGGTTCCAGGTCATGAAGGTCGTGTTGCGGTTGGTGAAGTCGTTCTCCGGACCGCCTGACCCCGGGTCGAGGTAGGACGGCCCGGGACCGACCTCGCCGATCCAGCCGGCGTCGGCCTGCGGCGGGATCGTGTAGCCCAGGTGCTGGAGGCTGTAGAGGACGTTCATGGCGCAGTGCTTGACGCCGTCCTCGTTGCCCGTGATCAGGCACCCGCCGGCGCGGCCGTAGTAGGCGTACTGCCCGTCGGCGTTGAGCAGGTGGGAGCAGGCGTAGAGCCGCTCGATGATCTTTTTCGTCTCGGAGCTGTTGTCCCCGAGCCAGATCGGTCCGCAGAGCACGAGGATGTCGGCAGCGAGGACTCGCGTGTAGATGGCCGGCCACTCGTCGCGCTCGTAGCCGTGCTCGGTCATGTCCGGGTAGACCCCGGTGGCGATGTCGTGGTCGATCGAGCGGATGACCTCGACCCCGACCCCCTGGGCGCGCATGATCCCGGCGCTCACCCCGATCAGGCCCGCCGTGTTGCTCACCCCCGGAGAGCGGGTCAGGCTGCCGTTGACGAACACGGCCGTCAGGTCGTCGAAGCGCTTGTCCATGGCACGGCCTCGCTCACGTCGTCGGGAGTCGTCGCGGGATCAGGATGCGCCCAGGAACGCCCGGAGGCGCTGGTCGTGGGTGCGATGGGCGGAAGCGGCGTGCACCCCGACGACCTGCTCGGGAGTGGCGGCGTGCAGGGCGACGGCGCGCTCGGCCTCGGCCAGCGCGCGGTCGTCGTCGCCGTGGACCACGACCGTTCGCGCCGTCCCGACGGGCCGCGAGACGTGGGCGTACGGGCTGTCGGCCGGCAGCGCGCCGCTGAACCGCCCGTACGCGCCGAGGATCAGCAGGACCGCCCCGACGACGAGGCTGAAGAGCACGTTCACCAGTCCGAACGAGAGCACGTTCATCGCCGAGCCCATGACCATCGTGTTCACCATTCCCGAGGCCAGGAACAGGCCGCCGGCCACGAGCGAGATCGTGGAGGCCACCGGCCCGCTGCGCACGGCCGCGAAGATCAGGGCCGCACCCATGAGCAGCGACAGCGTGGCCAGCAGACCGTTCGTGGACATCCCCAGCACGTCCGCGCCGGACGTCGTCAGGAATGCCGGCGCGCGCACCGAACCCAGAACTCCGAACAGCAGCAGGAATGCGCCCGTGGACGCGGCGGCGAGGCGGTGGACGGTGTGCACGTGATGCGGTGCCGATGTCGGGCTGAACATCCCCATGGCGGATTCTCCTGCGAGTCTCCCCGGTCGTCTGATCGGCCGGCTGTGGAGAGACCATGCTCGGGATTCGGAGCCGTGGACCGTCACGTCAGGGAATCGTCAGAATTCGGACCGGGACACGTCAGGCGTTGACCGGCACGACCTCGGCCAACGGAAGCGTCAGGGTCACGCAGCACCCGGGGCCGCTGTTCGCGATGCCGATCCGACCGCCGTGGGCCTCGACGAGGGCGCGGGCGATGGCCAGGCCCAGCCCGGCCCCCGATCCCGGATCGGGGGTGCGGGCCGCGGACCCGCGGAACCCGACGTCGAACACCCGCCCGAGGTCGTCGTCGGGGATTCCGCCGCAGGCGTCCTGGACCCCGAGCCAGGCCTGACCGTCACGCACCCCGGCGGACACCCGGACGGTCCCGCCCGCCGGCGTGTGGCGCACGGCGTTGGTGAGCAGGTTGCGGACGACCCTCGTCAGCTCGGTGTCGCTGCCGTGGACGGTGGGCCAGGACTGCGGGTCGTCGGCGGTGACCAGGACCTCGGCGCGCCGGGCCGCGTCCGCGTCCACGGCGACCGCGTCCGACACCACCTCCCCGAGGGCCAGGGGAGCCACCTCGAGCCGCAGGGTGGTGGAGGTGGCCCGGGAGAGCTGGAAGAGGTCCTCCACCATCGCGGTCATCCGGTCGGTCTCGCGCCCGATCCGGTCCAGGTACTCGGTGACGTCGTCGGGCCGGTGCACGACGCCGTCGATCAGCGCGTCGGTCATCCCGCGGATCCCCGCGAGCGGTGAACGCAGGTCATGGCTCATCCCGCTGACCAGGTCACGGCGGGCGGTCTCGGACCGGCGCTCGACCTCCCGCGCCTCGCGCTGCCAGAGCGCCTCGCGGGCGAACGCACGTCCCAGCAGGACCGCGGCGGGCACCGTCACGACGGCGACCACGATCACGACGACGGCCGCCCCGGCCAGGGCGGGCGTGTACATGAAGCCGCTGACCGCGATGACCCCGGACAGGGCGGCGCCCAGGGGGACCAACGCGAGGGTCGTCATCGCCGCGGTCAACGACCGGCCCCGCATCCGGTGCAGGACGAGCGCCCCGACGAGGGCGGCGACGAGGGTGAACCCCAGCGCCACCGGGGCGACCTGCGCCACCTCGGCGATCACGAGGCGACCGGGTCGTAGCGGTAACCGGTGCCCCAGATCGTGGCCAGGCGCCGCGGCTGGGTGGGGTCGGGCTCGATCTTCTCCCGTAGTCGGCGCACGTGCACCGTCACGGTGGACTGGTCGCCGAAGCTCCACCCCCACACCTGGGTCAGCAGCTCGCCCCGGGTGAACGCCCGGCCGGGGTGGGCGAGCAGGAACGCGAGCAGCTCGAACTCCCGGGTCGTCAGGGCGAGCTCACCCTCGCCGAGGAAGGCACGTCGGGAGGCCCGATCCACCCGCAGGTCGCCGTCGACCAGCGCCCCGGCGGTCGAGGGCACCGACCGGCGCAGCACCGAGCCGACCCGCAGCACCAGCTCGCGGGGACTGAAGGGCTTCGTCACGTAGTCGTCGGCCCCCAGCTCGAGGCCCAGCACGCGGTCGCTCTCCTCGCCGCGCGCGGTCAGCATGACGATCGCGGGCGGGTTCTCCCGCAGTCGCAGCGCGCGGCAGAGCTCCAGGCCCGACAGGCCCGGCAGCATCAGGTCGAGCACGACGGCGTCCGGGTCGCCCCGCGTCGCCGCGTCGAGGCCGCTCCGCCCGTCGCCCGCGACGTCCACGGCGTACCCCGCGTCGCCCAGATAGCGCGCGACGACGTCGCGCACGGTCGCGTCGTCATCGACGACGAGCACCAGGGCAGTCACGCTGTCGAACCTAGGCCGACGGCGGCCTCCGGGGCGGAATCGTCACGGATCGGTAAGACGAGGTGGCCGCGGCCCGGTCGGCCCCGGGAGCTCGCCTACAGAGCGGCGACCGGGGTGATCGCCAGCTGCGGCTTCCCGATCTTCCCGGAACAGGCCTTGCCGGTTCGGGGCAGCGTGGCCGCCGTCGTGGTGCCCGGGGCGCGGACCGTGAGCCCGCGGACGGCGACGGCGTCGCAGTTCTTCGCGTCGAACTCGGAGACGGGCACGATCTTCAGCGTCGCCGCCACCGAGCCACCGGGCGCGAGGGTCAGGGCGGCACCGCGGGCACCGGTGTGCGACGCCGGGGCGCCGACCGCCTTGCCCCCCGCACCGACCCAGCGCACCGCCGGGAAGCCGGCCAGCGTGCAGGCCGCGTCGCCGCGGTTGGTGAAGACGAGCCGCGCCGTCGCGCCGGTCCCGGCGAGCGAGGACACCACGCTGCGACACGGTGCCGGGGCGGGCGGCGTGCCGGGGGTGCTCGGAGCGGGTGCGGGCGGCACCGGCAGCGGGGCGTCGCCGCCGTCGGGATCCTCGGGCTGACCGGGGGCCGTCGGGTCAGGGGCGACGGTGCCCGGGTCGGTCGAGGGGCCGGCCGCCGGGCTCGTGCCCGGCGGAGGTGGGGCGAGCGGCGAGGGAGGGGACGGCGCGCCCGGAGACCCGGGTGCGGGAGCGGCGGGGGCCGCCGTGAGCGGGGTCGAGCCGCTGGTCAGGGCCACCCCGCCGACGACCCCACCCGCGAGGACGAGGGCCACCGCGCCCACCAGCAGCCCGCGGCGCAGGGTGCTGGTCCGGCGCGCGGGCGGCGGCGCGACGACGGGTCCGGTGGGCGGTTCGACGCGCTGCGGCGGGACCCCCGGCGTGAGCGGCGCGGGAGGTGCCGTGGAGGCCGCCGGGACGGCGCCCAGCACGATCGACGAGCGGGCCGCGGGCGCGGCGTCGGCCGCGATCACCGCGGGCGGCACCGCGAGCGTCTCCTCGTCGAGGCCCAGCGGCTCCGCGAGCGTCCGCAGCCGTCCGCGCGCCTCCTGGGCGTTCGGGCGATCAACCGGCGCGGCGGACGTCATCGCCGCGAGCAGCGCCCGCAGCGCATCGGGGAGGTCGTCCGGGACGACGGGGTCGCGGTGCAGGCGGGCGACCGAGGACTCCACCGGCCCGCCCGGGAACTCCCGCCGTCCGGTGAGGCACTCGATCAGCACGAGCCCGAGGGCGTAGACGTCCGCGGGCGAGCCGACGTCCTCGCCGCGCACCTGCTCCGGTGCGAGGTAGGCGGCGGTCCCGGTGACCTGCCCGTGCACCGTGGTCGCGGTGGCCATCGCGGCCACCCCGAAGTCGGCGAGCACCGGGTGGACCCGTGCCGGTCCCGGGTCGTCGGGGTCGGAGGAGTCGTCGGGGTCGGAGGAGTCGTCGGGCTCCGGGTCGAGCAGCACGTTGCCGGGCTTGACGTCGCGGTGGACGATCCCGAGCGCGTGGACGTGCCCGAGCGCCGCGAGCAGTTCGCCCGCGAGGCCGACCACGACGTCGACCGGGAGCGGGCCGCGCTCCAGCGCGTCGGCGAGCGAGCCCCCGGGCACCAGACGCGTGACGAGGAAGACCCGGTCGTCCACCTCGCCGACGTCGAAGACCTCGAGCACCCCGGGATGGGCGACCTGCGCGGTCGCCTGCATCTCCCGCCGCACCGACGCCGACTCGAGGGTCCCGATCCCCGGCGCGAAGAGCTTGACGGCGACCTCGCGCCCGAGCAGGCGGTCGCGGGCGCGGTACACGGTGGCCGCGGCGCCGCGGCCGAGCCGCTCGCCGAGGTCGAACCGCTCCCCCACCGTGGACGGGGGTGCCGGTTCGGCGGCGGGTGCGGGGTCGGCGGCGGGTGCCGGCTCGTCGGCGGGTGCCATCGTGGCGACGGCACCCGGGTCGGGGTCCGGCGCGGCGGCCGCCTCGGCCGGGGCGGGCCGGGCCTCGGTGGGCGCGATGTCCTCGTCCGCGCCGCTCCGGGTGTCCGGTTCCACGCGGAGATCGTGTCCCATGGCGCCCGATCGGGTTCGGCCACCCCCCGTTCGGGTGGACGACCGCACG
>NZ_DASXJS010000015.1:0-55342 GCF_036497245.1 Actinomycetospora sp.
AGTGCGCACCATCCGCACCGCCGCGGCCTTCTCCTGCTCGCTATAACGGCGCGTGGTCGGCTTGCCCGCCGACTGCTCCTGGGGCATGGCTCCATCCTCGTTTCCAAGCTCAGGAGCCTCCACCGCACCCAGGGCGGTTCAGAGATCGACCAGGTCTGTCTTCCTTGGCGCACCTCCACCTTGCGCCCCAGACCGAGCGCCCACCGAGACTGGAAAGGGACGAGATGCCGCATCGAGCACCCGCCGCGGCCCCCTTACCTTCTTGATCAAGCCCGAGTAGGGCTTGCAGGCCGCCGGCCACGGCATGACTGACTGCCCCTGTTGTCCATGATCTGGGGGATGTTGTCACCGTGGCCGGAGGGCGCCAACGACCGCTGATAGAGACCTGACCCGCTTGCGCGGTCTGCTCGCAGGCGTGGCTGCCCGCTGTCAGGAGGCCTGGCTCAACCGTTCACAAGCCTCTGACCTGCGTGGGCGCGGCAGGATTCGAACCTGCGACCGACGGCTTGTAAGCACAATCGGGCTCGCAGCTGTGCTCACCAGCGAAAAGGCAGGTCACGGCAAGCGCCGCGCACTGTTATCCAGTCACTGAACGCTCACTTCCGACCATGCTCGAAGCCCCGAGCCGCTCAGAGCGATGCTGGGCACCTTCGGAACCTCGCACCGCGAGTCTAGGACCCCGTCCGACGAGCTCGACTGTCTCGACCGCCGGGGTACGGTCGAGCCATGTCACGGCTCGGCCGGATCACCACCGACCCCGAGGTCTGCCACGGGCAGCCCACAGTACGCGGCCTGCGCTACCCGGTCGCCATGCTGCTCGAGCTGCTCGCGTCCGGGATGACGGTCGACGAAGTGCTCGCGGACTATCCCGACCTCGAGCGCGACGACCTGTTCGCAGCCCTGGAGTACGGCGCGCTCACCGCGGGCCGCAGCAGGACGGTTCCGCTCGGCGCGGCGTGAAGTTCCTTGTTGACGCCCAGCTACCGGCCAAACTGGCCGGCGCCCTGGCTGCTGCCGGCCACGACGCCCTGCACACCACCGAGCTGCCCGGCGGCAACCGAACCACCGACGCGCAGATCGCTTCACATGCTGACGCCGAGGGCCGCGTCGTCGTCACCAAGGACGCCGACTTTCGCGACGGCCACCACATCACCGGCTCACCCCGACGTCTCCTGGTCGTCGCCACCGGCAACATCAGCAACACCGCACTACTCGCGCTGTTCGAACGGCACCTTGACAACGTCGTTGCGGCACTGACCGACGCGGACTTCGTCGAGCTTCGCTCCGCCGAGCTGGTCGTCCACCGACGGCCTGACGATTGACAGGCCACCGTCCTCCTGCAAGCGGCCGTCGGCTATCTACTCGAAGTAGTTTTCGTCGAGCTTCACAACTGAGTACGTTTGCACGACCTGCACGCCCACCCTGCGGTCGATCATCAGGTGAGCGAGCCGTTCACCATCGATGAGGATGATGCTCGCGGCCACTGAGCGCGCATAGTCGACAGCCTCCCGCGTGAAGCTGCTCGTGGTGATGAATACGCCCTGGTTCGCTTGCTGACCGTGCAGCGCTCCCAGGAATCCCTGAACCTGCGGTCTACCGACAATGTTGTCGTGTCCGTACTTCTTGGCTTGCACATCGATGTGGGCCAGACCGAGAGGGTCCTGGTCGATGACGCCGTCTACGCCGCCGTCGCCGCTGCCGCCGATACGGCGGGCGCGTTGCTCTACCCCGCCGTAACCCATAGCCACGAGAACATCGAGCACGGCTTGCTCGAGGAAGCTCGGCGACGCGGCCCGCAATCGCATCAGTAGCTCGGACGCAACATCAGCTCTCAAACGGGAGATGCCGGCGTCGATCTGCTCGACCGGATCGAGTACGTCCTCTTCGTAGCCGGCGCGCCCACATCGGGGCCGCCGACGGCGACGCCGCGCTTGGTCGGTACGTGGTCGCGGCAGGCCGGTATCTGACGCAGATGAACCTCGTCGAGGCGTTGAGGATGCTCCGCGAGCAGCCGGCGACCGAGCTCGGTGATCGTGTAGGCACCGCGACGCGGACGTTCGAGCGCCGTCGCTCGAGTCAGAGATGAGACTGCCCCACGACCCGGTTGCGGAAGCGAGGCTGACCAGAGTCAAGCACTTCCGCACACTGCTCGACCGTCAACCCGACGTGGTCAGCGACTCGGTCCTGAACCTCGCGGGCGCGCAGCGTCTCACCGGACTTGAGGACCTCGAGGACTGTCACCAGGAAGCCATTCCAGGTCGGCATCTCGCTCACGACCCCTGACCCTCCACAACTCCGGAGGCTATCGAGGGTCGCAGCGCAGGCTGCTCACCCCCCGGGCTGTCGCCGTACCAGTGGGGGCCGCACGTCGGGCGACGCGACGAGCGCTGTGCCCCTGCAGGAACGGCACTTGCATAAGGCGCAGGACCTCTGCCGAGCCGCGCGACCACAAAGAAGATCTACGTACGCGTCGACGGAGGGGTCTTCCGATTGACGACCGCCGCTCGCGCCCCAACACTGTTATCCAGTCGACGTGCGCTGTGCGTTCGACAAACCCCGTAACAGGCCTCAGCAGCCGTCGCAGAGATCACTTCATTCACGGCCTCAACCGCATTATCGCAGGTCAGAGTGCCTCGGTGGGCGCGGCAGGATTCGAACCTGCGACCGACGGCTTGTAAGGCCGGTGCTCTTCCGCTGAGCTACGCGCCCGAGCGTGCGTGTCCGCGCCGGAAGCGCGGAGACGCACGCACGAGAAGTCCGTCAGGCCGAGGCCTTGAGCTCCTCGATGGCGTCGCGCCACCCCTGCTGGTTGCGGGCGTCGCCGGGACCGTTGTGCTCAGCGAAGCGCACGATCCCGTCCTTGTCGACGAGGAAAGTCCCGCGGAAGGAGAAGCCGAGGTCCGAGGAGAACACTCCGTAGCTCTCGGCGACGGCACCGTGGGGCCAGAAGTCCGAGAGCAGCGGGAAGGTGTAACCCTCCTGGGTCGCCCAGGCCTTGAGGGACCAGGTGGTGTCCACCGAGATACCGAGGATCTGGATGTCGTCGTTCTGGAACGCCGACAGGTCGTCACGCGCCGAGCACAGCTCGCCGGTGCAGATGCCCGAGAAGGCGAACGGGTAGAAGACCAGGAGCACGGCCTGCTTACCGGCGAAGTCGGAGAGCGAGACCTCCGCGCCGTCCTGGTTCTTGAGCGTGAAGCCGGGGGCCTTCTGGCCGACCTCGACCGTCATGGGGTGCGTCTCCTTCGATGGGGACCGTGCGGGTCGGGCCTCACCCTAGCGATGAGCCCGCCCCGACCGTCCTCACCGGCGGGTGCGCCCCCCCGACTTCGGTGCGACGAGCCGGGTCCCGACCCAGCCGTCGGACACGTTCACGTTGGAGGTCTGGGAGAGACCCGCCGTCGGCGCCGCCTCGGCGATGTCCGAGGGCTCGACGTGCCCGTCGTAGCCGGTCT
Source organism: Actinomycetospora sp. (assembly GCF_036497245.1). GTDB lineage: Bacteria > Actinomycetota > Actinomycetes > Mycobacteriales > Pseudonocardiaceae > Actinomycetospora. Next base: position 3,456 of record NZ_DASXJS010000015.1, read on the forward strand.
TGGGCGTCAGAACCCAGACAACACCGTTCTCGTCGAGGGGTGACCGGACATCCATCAGCGTGTCCACGAGGTCCCCGTCCCCGTCGCGCCACCAGAGCACGACGATGTCGACGACCTCCTGGGCGTCCTCGTCGAGGAGCGACTCACCGCTCCGCTCCTCGATCGCCTCGCGGACGCCATCGTCCACGTCCGAGTCCCAGCCGACTTCCTGGACGATCATCCCCGGCTCGACCCCGAGCTTGCCGGCCATATCGCTCCGGCTGCCGTCGGTGTCCCCCGCGGCCGCGACCACGTCTCTCGTCCCTCCTCGGTGCCGGGTGGGGGCGCCCGTCTGACGCCCGTCCGTCACGCACAGCGAACACTCCCGCGCGATCGCGCGCAACCAGCCACGCGGCGTAGGTCGTGACGTCCTCGTGACAAGGCTTCCCGGCCGGCGCCCGACACACACCGCGGCTACTCGCCGGTAGAGATGACGGCGAGGCCACGGGGGACGACGATGGACACACCTGCGGTGACCCCGCAGGCAGAATCGGTTCCGAACGCCCGCCGAACCGGGCAGGCCGGACCCCGACCGTCGGACCCACGCGACGAGGAGCAGCAGCAGTTGTCGACGCAGAACGACTCCGGGCAGAACCCACCCCGGGACTCCCGAGTCCATGTCATCCGTGACGGTCTCTCGACGCACCTCCCGGACATCGATCCGGACGAGACCGCCGAGTGGATCGAGTCGTTCGACCAGGTGCTCGACGGCGCGGGGCAGCAGCGCGCCCGGTACCTGATGCTGCAGCTGCTCCAGCGCGCCCGCGAGCGCCGCGTCGCGGTCCCGAGCCTGTTCTCGACCGACTACGTCAACACGATCCCGACCGACCAGGAGCCTTGGTTCCCGGGCGACGAGGACACCGAGCGCCGCTACCGTGCGTGGATCCGCTGGAACGCGGCGACGATGGTGCACCGCGCGCAGCGCCCCGGCGTCGGGGTCGGCGGGCACATCTCCACCTACGCCTCGGCGGCGAGCCTCTACGAGGTCGGGTTCAACTGGTTCTTCCGCGGCAAGGACCACCCGGGCGGCGGGGACCACGTCTACATCCAGGGCCACGCCTCCCCCGGCATCTACGCGCGCGCGTTCCTGGAAGGACGCCTGGGGGCCGAGCACCTCGACGGCTTCCGGCAGGAGCTCTCGCACGCGGGCCCGGGCGGCGGCCTGCCGTCGTACCCCCACCCCCGGCTGATGCCGTGGTTCTGGGAGCACCCGACGGTGTCGATGGGCCTCGGCCCGATCAACGCGATCTTCCAGGCGCGCTTCGACCGCTACCTGGCCAACCGCGGGATCAAGGACACCTCCCAGCAGCACACCTGGGCGTTCCTGGGTGACGGCGAGATGGACGAGCCGGAGTCCCGCGGCGCCATCCACGTCGCGGCGGCCGAGGGCCTGGACAACCTGACCTTCGTCGTCAACTGCAACCTGCAGCGCCTCGACGGGCCGGTGCACGGCAACGGCAAGGTCATCCAGGAGCTGGAGTCGTTCTTCCGCGGCGCGGGCTGGAACGTCATCAAGGTGATCTGGGGCCGCGAGTGGGATCGGCTGCTGCACGCCGACCGCGACGGCGCCCTGATCAACCTGATGAACACCACGCCCGACGGCGACTTCCAGACCTACAAGGCCAACGACGGCGCCTACGTCCGCGAGCACTTCTTCGGACGCGACCCGCGCACCAAGGACCTCGTCAAGGACCTCTCCGACGACGACGTCTGGAACCTCAAGCGCGGCGCGCACGACTACCGCAAGGTCTACGCGGCCTACCAGGCGGCGCTCGAGCACGAGGGCCGCCCGACGGTCATCCTCGCGAAGTCGATCAAGGGCTACACGCTCGGCCCGCACTTCGAGGGCCGCAACGCGACCCACCAGATGAAGAAGCTGACCCTCGACGACCTCAAGACCTTCCGCGACGAGGTCCGGGTGCCGATCAGCGACGCCGAGCTCGAGCGCGACCCGTACCTGCCGCCGTACTACCACCCGGGCAAGGACGCCCCGGAGATCGAGTACCTGCACGAGCGCCGTCGCCAGCTCGGCGGTGCGCTGCCCGAGCGCCGGCTGCGCAGCAAGCCGCTCGTGCTCCCCGGCGACAAGGTCTACGACGTCGTGCGCCGCGGCTCGGGCAAGCAGGAGATCGCGACGACGATGGCGTTCGTCCGCCTCGTCAAGGAGCTCACCCGCGACGACGAGATCGGCAAGCGCGTCATCCCGATCATCCCCGACGAGGCGCGCACGTTCGGGATGGACTCGTTCTTCTCGAACCTCAAGATCTACAACCCGCAGGGCCAGCTCTACACCTCGGTCGACGCCGACCAGCTGCTCGCCTACCGCGAGTCGGAGACCGGCCAGCTGCTGCACGAGGGCATCAACGAGGCCGGGTCGGTGGCCTCGTTCACCGCCGTCGGGACGTCCTACGCCACCCACGGCGAGACGATGATCCCGATCTACATCTTCTACTCGATGTTCGGCTTCCAGCGCACCGGCGACGGCATCTGGGCGGCCGCCGACCAGATGGCCCGGGGGTTCCTGCTCGGCGCGACGGCGGGGCGCACGACGCTCGTCGGCGAGGGCCTGCAGCACAACGACGGGCACTCGCTGCTGCTGGCGGCGACCAACCCCGGCGTCGTGGCGTACGACCCGGCGTTCGCGTTCGAGATCGGCCACATCGTGCGCGACGGGCTGGAGCGCATGTTCGGCGAGTCGAGCAACGGCGCGGCGGGCGAGGCGCCGGTCGAGGCCGGTCGCGACCCGAACGTCATGTACTACATGACCGTCTACAACGAGCCCTACCGCCAGCCCGCCGAGCCCGACGGCATCGACGTCGACGGTCTGCTGCACGGGCTCTACCGCTACGCGCAGGCACCGGGCGGCCCGGGGCCGCGGGCGCAGATCCTCGCCTCCGGCGTCGCGATGCCGTGGGCGCAGAAGGCGCAGGAGATGCTCGCGTCCCAGTGGGGCGTGCAGGCCGACCTGTGGTCGGCCACGTCCTACGGGGAGCTGCGCCGCGACGGGGTCGCCTGCGAGCAGCACAACCAGGCCCACCCCGACGACGAGCCGCGCACGCCCTTCGTGACGACGGCGCTCGCCGAGGCGGCCGGCCCGGTGGTCGCGGTCTCGGACTGGATGCGCGCGGTGCCCGACCTCATCCGCCCGTGGGTGCCCGGCGACTACACCACGCTGGGCACGGACGGTTTCGGCCTCTCCGACACCCGTCCGGCCACGCGGCGCCACTTCGGGGTCGACGCCGAGAACGTCGTCGTCGCCGTCCTCGCGGCCCTCGCGCGGCGGGGTGAGGTCGACCTGGCGACCGTGCGCGACGCGGCAGGCCGCTACCAGATCGACGACCCGCAGGCCGCCGGGCCGCAGGACTCGGACAGCGGCGTGGCGTGATCGTCCGGATCTCCCGTCGCGCGGCCCGGCACCCGTCCCGGGCGTGACTTCCCGGTGACTTTTCGGCGGTCGGGGCTGGTCTCAGCGACGGCGGATGCCGCTAGGCTGTCGCCGACCGCGCGGTCCACCTCGTAGCCAACGGGGGCGCCCGGCGGGTCCGGCGGTTGGAGTACATCGCTCCGGCGGCGGCTTGAAGGCCGAGGGTAGGAAGAAGCCCTCGGGACATCGGTATGAGGAGCAGGAATGGCAGAAGGCACCGTCAAGTGGTTCAACAGCGAGAAGGGCTTCGGCTTCCTCGCTCCCGACGGTGGTGGCGCTGACGTCTTCGTCCACTACTCGGCGATCCAGTCCCGCGGGTTCCGGACCCTGGACGAGGGGCAGCGCGTCTCGTTCGACGTCGAGCAGGGCCAGAAGGGCCTGCAGGCCGTTCAGGTCACGCCGCTGTAAGCAGCACACACACGTCACACAGGACGGGGCTCCGGTCGGTTCGACCGGGGCCCCGTTTCTCGTGTCCCGGCCGGGTGCGCGAGGCAGACTGGGCACGGCAGTGCGGCCGACGGGCGGAGGTGGGCTGATGGCGGGCAGCCGCGAGCGCCCGGTGTCCGAGGCGACGCTGCGCCGTCTCGAGCTCGACACCGGTGGGGTCGCCGGGGCGGGCGTCGCCGAGATGTCAGCCCGGCTGCCGTGGTTCTCCCGCCTGACCGCCGACCAGCGCGCGGGCGTCCTGATGGTCACCCAGCTCGGCGCGGCCAACTTCGTCACCTGGCTGCGCGACCCGGACGCCACTCCCCGCCTGACCGCCGAGGCCTTCCGCAGCGCCCCGCCCGACCTCGCCCGCCGGATGACCCTGCGCCAGACCGTCGAGCTCGTCCGCATCGCCACCGAGGTCTTCGAGGACCGCATCCCGGCCCTCGCCGGGAACCGCACCGAGCGCGCCGCCCTCGTCGCCGCCGTGCTGCGCTTCGGCCGCGAGATCGCCTTCGCCGCGGCCACCGTGTACGCCTCGGCCGCCGAGTCGCGCGGCGCCTGGGACGCGCGCCTCGAAGCCCTCGTCGTCGACGCCGTCGTCCGCGGCGACCGCGACTCCGACGGCGCCCTGCTCTCCCGCGCCTCGGCGCTGGGCTGGGACCCCGCGGTGCGCGCGGTGACCCTCGTCGGGGATCCACCCACCCCCGAGGATCCCACCCGCCCCGAGGGCCCGGACCCGCTGCACGGGGTGCGCCGCGCCGCCTACCGGGCGGGGGTCTCGGTGCTGCTCGGGGCCCACGGCTCCCACCTGGTCATGGTGATGTCCCTCGACGACGCCAGGCACGACACCGCAGGCCCGCACGACACCGCAGGCCCGCACGACGCCGACCCGACGGAGCCCGCGGAGCGCGACGACGAGCCGCCGCCCACGGCCCGCGTCGCCGACCTCACGCGCGGCGAGTCCAAGGCCGCCCTCGCCCTGGCCGACGCGTTCGGACCGGGACCCGTCGTCGCGGGTCCGGTCGTCCCCGGGCTGCTCGAGGCCCACCGCTCAGCGGCGAGCGCGCTGGCGGGGCACCGGGCGGTCGCCGCGTGGCCCGGGGCACCGCGTCCGGTATCCGCCGACGAGCTGCTGCCCGAGCGGGTGCTGGCCGGCGACTCCGCCGCCGTGGAGGTGCTCATCCGCGACGTGGCGCGCCCGTTGCGGGAGGCGGGCGGCTCGCTCATGGAGACCGTGGACGCCTACCTCGAGCACGCCGGTGTGCTCGAGGCCTGCGCGCGCTCGCTCTACGTGCACCCGAACACCGTCCGGTACCGGCTGCGTCGAGTGGCCGACCTCACCGGCGCGCACGCGTCCGATGCGCGCGGATCGCGGTTGTTGCACATGGCCATCGCGCTGGACCGGTTGCGCACGACTTCGAGCGGGACCCAATCCGCACCGAGGCGCTGACCTGCGGCGACGCGGTCATCTGCGGCCGGGCAGGGCCCCGATCGGAGTCTCGATCGATTCCGACGTCACTCGGCGTTCACCCGCCGAGTTGTAGGAACCCCACAACGATCCCCGACGAGGATTCGTCACCGCGACGTCTGCTGCGCGCAACCCTCGCGTGGTGGGGTACTGAGTGTGATCGCGATCCTCGCGCCCGGTCAGGGCGCCCAGAAGCCGGGCATGCTCGCGCCGTGGCTGGAGCGCCCCGGCAGCCGTGAGCGGCTGGCGGCGTTCTCCGAAGCCGCCGGGCTCGACCTCGAGCACCTGGGCACCGAGGCGGACGCGGACGCGATCGCCGACACCGCCGTCACCCAGCCCCTGCTGGTCGCCTCCGCGCTGCTCTCCGGCGAGGCGCTGCTCGGGGAGCTGGGCGGCAGGCTCGGCTCGGCGGACGCCCTGCCGGAGGGGACCACCGTGGGCGGGCACTCCGTCGGCGAGCTCGCGGCCGCGGCCATCGCGGGTGTGCTCAGCGCGGAGCAGGCGGTCGCCCTCGCCGCGGTCCGCGGCAAGGAGATGGCCGCGGCGTGCGCCGTCGAGCCGACGTCGATGGCCGCCCTGCTCGGCGGGGACGCCGACGTGGTGCTCGCCGCGCTCGCCCAGCACGACCTCGAGCCCGCCAACCGCAACGGCACCGGCCAGGTCGTCGCGGCCGGGCGCACCTCCGACATCGAGGCCCTCGCCGCCGAGCCGCCCGAGGGCGCGCGGGTCCGGCCCCTCGCCGTCGCGGGCGCCTTCCACACCCGTTTCATGGAGCCCGCCGAGAAGGCCCTGTCGGCGTGGGTGGGCGAGCACCGGGAGGAGCTGGCCCCGGCCGACCCCGTGCTGGCGCTGCTCTCCGACGCCGACGGCGCCGTCGTCACCTCGGGCTCCGACGTCCTCGACCGGCTCGTCGCCCAGGTGACGCTCTCGGTCCGCTGGGACGCCTGCATGGACACCCTGCGCGAGCGCGGCATCACCGGCGCCGTCGAGCTCACGCCGGCCGGAACGCTGACCGGGATGGTCAAGCGACAGATCAAGGGAACCGCCACCGTGAACGTGTCCACGCCGGAAGATCTCGCGGCGGCCGTCGACCTCGTCCGAGGTGGACAGGGATGAGCCTCCGTTCGGTCATCCGCCAGCCCGACCCCGTCGCCGGCGCCCGCCTCCTGGGCCTCGGCAGCTCGCAGCCCGACCGCATCGTCACCAACGACGAGCTCGCCCAGCGCGTCGAGACCAACGACGAGTGGATCCGCAGCCGGGTCGGGATCGCGGAGCGCCGCTTCGCCTCCGAGGCCGACAGCGTCGTCTCGATGGGCGTGGACGCGGGCTCGAAGGCCCTCGCCGATGCCGGCCTCTCCCCCACCGACCTCGACGCGGTCATCGTCGCCACCTGCACGATGCCGAATCCCATCCCCAACGCGGCCGCCCAACTGGCCGACCGGATCGGGGTCAACGGCATCGGCGCGATGGACGTCAACACCGCGTGCGCCGGCTTCTGCTACGGCACCGGCATGGCCGCGGACATGATCCGCTCGGGCACCGCGCGCCACGTCCTCGTCGTCGGCTCGGAGAAGCTCTCCGACTGGCTCGACATGGACGACCGGTCGACCTGCATCATCTTCGCCGACGCCGCGGGCGCGGCCGTGCTCGGTCCGGCCACCACGCCCGAGGAGGTCGGCGTCGGCCCGGTCGCCTGGGGCGCCGCGGGTGACCTGGTCTCCACGATCAAGATCGACGAGACGAACTCCCTGCGCCAGGAGGGCCAGGCGGTCTTCCGCTGGGCCACCACGAAGATCGCGCCGATCGCGATGGAGGCGTTGGAGAAGGCGGGCCTGACCCCGGCGGACATCGACGTCCTCGTCCCCCACCAGGCCAACCTGCGCATCGTCGAGGCGATCGCGAAGAAGCTGAAGTCGAACGGTGCACGCGACGATCTCGTCGTCGCCGACGACATCGTCCATTCCGGCAACACCTCGTCGGCGTCCATCCCGATGGCCATCGACCACATGCGCGGGGCAGGGCGGGTGCGCTCCGGAGACGTGGCGCTGCTCGTCGGTTTCGGAGCCGGCCTGTCGTACGGCGGCCAGGTCGTTGTCCTTCCCTGAGGGGTTGACCCCTTAGGTTTCCCGCACAGCACGTAGTCACCCAACCGAAAGGAACCACGTGGCGACCAAGGAAGAGATCCTCCCCGACCTCGCGAGCATCGTCGAGGAGGTGGCCGGCGTCGACGCCGCGGAGGTCACCCCCGAGAAGTCGTTCGTCGACGACCTCGACATCGACTCCCTCTCAATGGTGGAGATCGCAGTGCAGGCCGAGGACAAGTTCGGGGTGAAGATCCCGGACGACGAGCTGGCGAAGCTCAGCACCGTGTCCGACGCCGTCGACTACATCTCCTCGCACTCGTGAGCGCCGCCGGCCGGGGGGTCGTCGTCACCGGGATGGGCGCGACGACCCCGCTCGGCGGAGACGTGCAGTCCACCTGGGACGGCCTCCTGGCCGGCGCCAGCGGGACGCGGCCCCTGTCGGAGGACTACTCGCGCTTCGAGCTCCCCGTCGACTTCGCCTCCCAGCTCGCCGTCGAGCCCTCCGAGGTCCTCAAGCGCGTCGAGATGCGACGCCTCGACCGCTCCGAGCAGGTCGCGATCGTCGCGGCCCGCCAGGCGTGGGAGCACGCCGACCTCGGCGACTACCCGTCGACCGAGGACGGGTCGTCGAAGGTCGACGGGTTGCGGCTCGCCGTCGTCATCGGCACCGGGATCGGCGGCGCCACCACCCTGCTGAACCAGGACGACCTGCTCGAGAACGAGGGACTGCGCAAGGTCGCCGTCCTGACGATCCCGATGCTCATGCCGAACGGACCCGCGGCCCACGTCGGGCTGGAGCTCGGGGCCGCCGCGGGCATCCACGCCCCGGTGTCGGCGTGCGCGTCCGGCGCCGAGGCCATCGCCTGGGGCTGGCGCATGCTCCAGGCGGACGAGGTCGACGTCGTCGTCGCCGGCGGTGCCGAGGCGTGCATCGCGCCGATCACGCTCGCCGGGTTCTGCCAGGCCCGCACCATGGCCACCGGCTGGGAGGACCCGGCCCTGGCCTCCCGCCCCTTCGACGCGAAGCGCAACGGCTTCGTGCTCGGCGAGGGCTCGGGCATCGTCGTGATGGAGCGCGAGGAGTTCGCGAAGGCGCGCGGGGCCACCGTCCACGGGCGGATCGCGGGCATTGGGACCAGCGCCGACGCGTACCACATCACGGCGCCCGATCCCGAGGGCAACGGCCAGTCGCGGGCGATCGCGGCGGCCCTGCGCACCGCCGGGCTGGACCCGTCCGACGTCGGGCACGTCAACTGCCACGCGACCTCCACCCCGGTCGGTGACGTGGCCGAGACCGTGGCCGTCCGGAAGGCCGTCGGGGACCACCCCGTGCTCACCGCCCCGAAGGGCTCGCTCGGGCACCTGCTCGGCGCGGCCGGCGCCGTCGAGGCCATCGCCACGATCCTGGCGGTCCGCGAGGGACTCGTGCCGCCCACGGCGAACCTCACCGACCTCGACGACGACGTGGAGCTCGACGTCGTCGGCGGCGAGGCCCGCAAGGTCACGCTCGACGCCGCCATCAACGACTCCTTCGGCTTCGGAGGACACAACGTCGCGCTCGCCGTCACACCTGCCTGACCCGGTGCCGCCCCGCGGCACCACGAGGCCCCGTCCCCCCGACCAGGCCGCTCCCGGACGGTGCGGTCCGCCGACCCGTACCGCGCCGTCCACCCTGCCCACCGCCGTCCGCCCGACCGGCGGACGGCGGCCCGGAGAGGAGATCGCATGACCGCCCTCGACTCCCGTCCCCCCGCCAGTCCCGCCGCCGCCGACACCTCGCAGGCGCTGCCCGGCCCGACGTCCCTGCCCGCGACCGAAGAGCTGGACCCGCGCTCGCCGTACGTGCGAGGGGTCGCGTTGCTGGACGAGGGCACGTTCTCCCCGCTGCGCCCGCCGGACTCCTCGGGGGCGATGGCCGCCCACGGGCGGATCAACGGCTCCCGGGTCGTCGTCTACATCACCGACGGTTCGGTGATGGGCGGGGCGATGGGCTGGGACGGCTGCGGCCACATCGTGGAGGCCATCGACACGGCGCTGCGGCTGCGCTGCCCGGTGATCGGGCTGTGGCACTCCGGCGGCGCCCGGCTGGCCGAGGGGGTGCAGGCGCTCGACGCCGTCGGGCAGGTGTTCGCGGCGATGGTGCGGGCCTCCGGCAAGGTCCCGCAGATCTCGGTCGTGCTCGGCCCGGCCGCCGGTGGCGCCGCGTACGGGCCCGCGCTGACCGACGTCGTGATCATGGCCCCGCAGGGCCGGGTCTTCGTGACCGGTCCGGACGTGGTGCGCTCGGTGACCGGTGAGACCGTCGACGCCGAGGGCCTCGGCGGGCAGGACGCGCACGGCAAGCGTTCCGGCGTGGTCCACATCGTCGCCGACTCCGAGCCCGACGCCCTCGCGCGTGCCCGCCGGTTGACCGACCTGTTCTCGACGCCGGGCTCGTTCGACGTGCGCCAGACCCGGGCCTCGGACCTGCGCGCGCTGCTGCCCGAGGCGAAGAAGCGTGCCTACGACGTGCACCCGCTGCTGCGCGAGCTGCTCGACCCGGTGGCGGGTGGGGAGGACTCCGCCGAGTCGCCGTTCGAGGAGCTGCAGGCCCGGTACGCGCCGAACATCGTGACCGGGTTCGGCCGCCTGGGCGGTCGGTCGGTCGGGGTGATCGCGAACAACCCGCTGCGGTTGGGCGGCTGCCTGGACTCGCCGTCGGCGGAGAAGGCCGCGCGGTTCGTGCGGCTCTGCGACGCGTTCGGGATCCCGCTCGTGGTGATCGTCGACGTTCCCGGCTACCTGCCCGGCGTGGGCCAGGAGTGGGACGGCGTCGTCCGGCGCGGGGCGAAGCTGCTCCACGCGTTCGCCGAGGCCACCGTGCCGCGGGTGACCCTGGTGACCCGCAAGTCCTTCGGCGGCGCGTACATCGCGATGAACTCCCGCTCGCTGGGGGCGACCGCGGTCTTCGCGTGGCCCGAGGCCGAGGTCGCCGTGATGGGCGCCAAGGCCGCCGTCGGCATCCTCAACCGCAAGCAGCTCGCGGCCGCTCCCGAGGAGGAGCGCGAGGCCCTGCACACCGAGCTCGCCGAGGAGCACGAGCGCACCGCGGGCGGGGTCAACCGCGCCCTCGATATCGGCGTGGTCGACGAGATCATCGACCCCGCCCAGTCACGCGCCCGCCTGGTCGACGCCCTCGCAGGCGCCCCGGCCGGGCGGGGGCATCACGGGAACATCCCCTTGTAGGTGGCCTTCGGCCATGTGAGCACTTTCCGGGGTTATGGCCCCGGAAAGTGCTCACACGCATGCGCGGCACCTCTGGGCTCTCCCGGTCCAGCCGAGCTGGCGAAGTCGGGCCGCGACGCTGCGGGCGACCGCGCACGGGGTGTCGTGGACCTCCTCGTAGCCGAAGGTGAGCCGGGACCGACCCTCGAGCTCGGCGGCGTTGTCCCGAGCCCGGTCGACGCGGGCCGTCCGACGGTTCGCGTGCGTCCGCCAGCCGTCCAACCGGACGGTCAGCACACCGCCCGGCATCGCGTACTCGATGTCCTCCGCCCGGCGCCGCCCTTCCACCACTCTCGCGACCTGCCGCACGCCGACCGGGAGCCCGTGGGCCAGCTCGACGTCGTCGGCATAGGCGGCTTCCAGGACGGACTCGACCCCTTCGATCAAGAGCTTGGCCGCCGCCAGCAACGCCGTCCGGTATCGACGAGGACGCCGGACCGTGAGGGCCTCCAGGATGCGCTCCCCCGCGACGTGAGCCTGGGTCGCGCCCGCCGTCAGGACCCGCATCGCTTCCCGGGCGTCGGGCGAGGCGATCGCGAGGTCGACGAGGGTGTGCGCCTTCGTCGTCACCGGTGGGTCGGAGTTCTTCTGGACGATGTGGTCGAAGGCACGGCTGCGGTGCACGACGATGCCGTCGCATCCGCGGGCCGACGACCCGTACGGGACGGTCACGTGGATCGGCCCCTTCTCGTCCGCCCCCGGGAGGCCCAGGACGGCCGCGGCCGTGGCGTGGCTCAGCACAGCCGGCCCGCGGATGAACAGCAGCGCCGCGCGGCGCCACATCGCGGGTGTCGGCTCGCCGGTCACGAGGGCGTACACGCCGCGGAACAACGGGACCCACCGTCGCGCGGCCACGTTGGCCCGGATCGCGTCGCCCGTCATTCCCTGAGCGAGGGCCTGCTCGAGGCGCACGACATTCCCCTGGTCGCGCCGCAGCCGCTGCCATGCTTCGGGGTCTTCCACATGGGCTTGGACGCAGCAGGTGAGCCTTTGGCTCCCGTGAGCACTTTCCGGGGTTATGACCCCTGAAAGTGCTCACAAGGGCGAAGCCCACCTAGCACGGCGTCCGCAACGAACTGCCCGCCATCGGGTCGACGATGCGCAGTGTCCCGCGCTCGGTGACCACGGTCGTCGCGACCTGCCAGCACAGCCGGGGCACGGGCACGTCCCGCGGCGCGGCGGCCGGGTCCTGCGTGGTGATCATCCCCATCGGGACCACGTACTCGTCGTCACCCACCGGGTCGATCCGCCGGAGGATCACCGACCCGACCTTGACCGTGCGGTTGCGGTCGGCGAACTGCGCGGAGGACACCGACGCCGCCGAGGTCGCCGACGAGGTCGCGACCCAGCCCTCGTAGTTCCCCGAGTTCCGGGCGTCGACCTGGCGCTGCACGAGGTCGCGGATCTCGTTCGCCCGCGGGGACTGGGCTGCCGAGGGCGAGAGCGCCACGGTCGGCGGGCCTGCGGACCCGTCGTCGGGCAGTGCGACTCCGGCCAGTGCGGGCCCGGTGTCGCCGAGGGCGTCGCGCGCGGTTCCCGAGGCCCGGCCCGCGAGCCCCGCCGCAACGGCGCCGAGAACGACGAGCACCACGACGAGCACGATCGGGACGGTCACCGCAGGCCGGACGAGCCACGCCAGCCTGCCGCTCCTGGACCGCGTCACTCCGGGAGTCGGATCGACGCGTGTGACATGGGGATCACTCTGCCAGCCCGGGCCCGACCCGTGGTGTTCAGCCCACCCGGTGCAGCCAACCGACCGCCCCGCCGTCGCCGGCGTAGCGGTACGGCTCGAGGGCGTCGTCCCACCGACGGCCGAGGAGCTCGTCGAGACCGTGGTGCAGCGCGTCGCGACCGTCCCGGCGCGCCGCGGCCATGGCCGCGCGCACCTGGTCCTCCCCGAGCACGACGTCGCCGTTCGCGCTGGTGCGGCCGTGCCAGAGACCGAGGCCGGGGACGTGGCTGAAGCGCTCGCCGTCGGTGCCGGGGCTGGGCTCCTCGGTGACCTCGAAGCGCAGCATGCCCCAGGCACGCAGGGCGCTCGCCAGGCGCGCGCCGGTGCCGACCTGGCCGGTCCACGAACACTCGGCCCTCATCTGGCCCCGGGCCGCGTCCTGCGCGGTCCAGTCCAGTACGACACGGGCGTCCAGGACGCCCGAGATGGCCCACTCGACGTGCGGATTGACCGCAGGCGGCGACGAGTGGACGTAGACCACGCCACGGGTGCTCACTGCTGACCTCCGGTCGAGACGAGAAGCGTCTTCCCCAACGTCCTCATCACGCCCGTGGCCGACTGGTGAACCACCCACGTCCGCGGTCGCGGAGGAGTGTGCCCGGTGAGACCCCTGATGCGCCAGTGGTCCGCGTGTTCGGCGTGTCGCGCGCCGTGAATCCGTCGACCCCGCCGGGCCCGATCGCCTAACGTCATCGGACGATGGCGGAGAGCGACCGTGAGGAGGCGGAGGCCGGTCCCGACGACCGCCCCGCCTCCTTCCGCGACGCCCTCGCCGTCGGCCCCTTCCGGCGCCTCTGGGCCGGGCAGTTGCTGTCGATCGTCGGCGACCAGGTCGCCCGCGTCGCGCTGACCGTGCTGGTGTTCGACCGCACCGCGTCGGCCGCCCTCACCGCGCTGACCTACGCGTTGACCTTCCTGCCCGACCTCGTCGCCGGCCCGCTGCTCTCCGGGCTCGCGGACCGCTTCCCACGACGCGCCACGATGGTCGTCACCGACGTGGCCCGTGCCGTGCTCGTCGCGGTGATGGCCGTCCCCGGGATGCCGCTGCCCGCCCTGGCCACGCTGCTGGTCGCCGTCCAGATGCTCGCGGCCCCCTTCCTGGCCGCGCGCTCGGCGATCCTGCCGCACCTGCTCGACGGCGACCGCTACGTCGCAGGCGCCGCGCTCATCGGCACCACCTACCAGTCCGCGCAGGTGCTGGGCTTCGCCCTCGGAGGGCCTCTGGTGGCCGCCGTCGGGGTCTCCCCCGCGCTCGGCCTGGACGCGGCGAGCTTCCTGGTCTCGGCGGCGGTCCTGCGCCTCGGCGTGCCCGAGCAACGGGCCGAGGGCACGGCGGGTTCCACGACGGCGCGTTCCACGACGGCGGGCGCCGGGTTCCGCGCCTGGGCGGCGGCGGTGCGCGAGGCGGTGGCGCGCATCGGCCAGGGCGCGCGGATCGTGGGCCGCGACGCCCGGCTGCGCTCGCTGATCGCGCTCGCGTGCGTCTCGGCGTTCGTGGTCACCGTCGAGGGACTGGCCGCGCCCTACGCCGCCGAACTGGGCGCCGGGACGGTGGCGGTCGGGGTCCTGCTCGCGGCGAACCCCCTCGGGGCCGCCGTGGGGATCGTGGCGCTCACGCGCCTCGTCGCCCCGGAGGCCCGGGTACGGCTGCTCGGCCCGCTCGCGGTGGGCTCGTGCGTGCCGCTGGTCGCCTCCGCGCTGGACCCGCCGTTGGCCGCGGTGGTGGGCCTGTGGATGCTCTCCGGACTCTGCTGCGCCTACCAGGTCCCGGCCAACGCGGCGTTCGTCGCGGCCGTGCCCGACGCCCACCGGGGCCAGGCCTTCGGGCTGGCCGTGACGGCGTTGCGGGTCACGCAGGGGCTCGGGGTCCTCGTCTCGGGGCTCGTCGCCCAGCAGAGCTCGCCGTCGGTCGCGGTGGCGATCAGCGGCGCGCTCGGCGTCGTCGTCGCCCTCGGGGTCGCGCTCGCGTGGACCCGCGCCCGCGGAGCGCGCCCCGCAGGCGCCGGCCGTCAGGGCACGACGACGGGCACCTCCGACGCCGCGTGAGCAGGCGTGCGGAGGTGCCCGGTCGTCAGATGCCGGTCAGCGCCAGTTCGCGTCCCGCCAGTGCGCGTCGCGCACCCAGTTCGAGTCGTCGGCGACCGAGGGCGCGCCGCGCCGGACCCAGTTCGAGTCCCCGCGGACCCAGTTCGAATCGGAATCGGTGGTGCTCATCGGTGCTCCTTCGTGATCGCACCCCGTGACCGTGTGCGGCAGCACCCGTGCACGGCACGAGGTCCCCTTCGCAGGGAGAAATGTGACTCGGAGTGAGCGCGGCAGGCCCCGGTCGGACACCGGACCTGATCACGCTCTGCGGTCGGACGACTCCAGGGTGACTCCTGTGGCCCTCGGTCACTAGACGACGACCGGGCGTCAACCATCCAGGTGAGAAGCCACGAAAGGGTGATCCACACGTTCCGGCCACAGCAGCGCGCGGTACCGTTGACGTGACCAGGCAGGGCGTGAACGGCGGACGCGGGGGCTCCGGCCGAGGCGACCAGGGACATCGCCAGCGGCCGACTCGCGGCTTCGGAGGCAGCAGAACGTGACCGCTCCGCGCGCGCGGCCCCCGGGCCAGGACGCTCGGGAGCTCACGCGCCGCACGCGGTCCCCGGGGCTCCTCGCCCCGCTCTCCCCGGCCCGCTGGAGCCTCTGGTCGCTCCGTCCCCCCGCGCTCGGCTACGTGCTGGCCGTGGACGCGCTCGCCGTCGCCACGATCGTCGCCGGGTTCCTCTGGCGGCCGGTCAACGGCCAGGACTGGATCGTGGGCGGTCTGCTCTTCCTCGGCGCCGCCGTGCACGCCGAGGCGGCCCGGCACATCGAGCGCATCCGCATCTCACGCAACGACCGCCCGTTCATCGACCTCAAGTCGATGTGGACGTTCGCGGGCCTGCTGCTCATCCACCTCGGGCCGGCGCTCGTGCTGGTCACCGCGACGTTCGCGTACTGGTGGATCCGCAACGAGCAGCGCCCGCCGCCGCATCGCTGGATCTTCTCGTGGGCCACCGTGGTACTCGGTTCCGGTGCGGCCGCCCTCGTCCTGCTCGGTGTCGACCGGGGCACGCTGCTCGGGGCCGCGGCAGGCCCGGCGGGGCTCGTCCTCATCGCCCTGGCCGCCCTCGCCCGCTGGACGGTCAACCACGGGCTCGTCGTCGGGATCATCCTGCTGATCTCGCCGTCGTCGTCGGTGCGACGCCATCTGGCGAGCCCGGCAGACACGTTGCTCGGGCTCGGGGCGCTCGCCCTCGGTGCCGCGCTCGCCGTCCTGGCCGCCGCCTCGCCGTGGCTCGTCCCGATCCTGCTGGTCCCGGTGATCACGCTGCACCGCGGCGTCCTGGTGGACCAGTTCCGGCACGCCGCGCGGACCGACGCCAAGACCGGGCTCGCCAACGGGGCCGCTTGGGCCGAGATCGCCGCGAAGGAGCTCGAGCGCGCCCGCCGCGTCGGCACCGGGCTCGCGGTCCTCATGGTCGACCTGGACAACTTCAAGGCCGTCAACGACGCCCACGGCCACCTCGCCGGTGACGAGGTCCTGCGGGCCGTGGCCGCGACCCTCTCGGCCGAGGTCCGGGCCTACGACGCCGTCGGCCGGTTCGGGGGCGAGGAGTTCGTCGTCCTGCTCTCGGGCGTCGACTCCACTTCGGCGACCGGCACGGCCGAACGGCTGCGCAAGAGCATCGGCGCCATCGACGTCACCGTGCCCGGCCCGGGCGGCGCCTCACGCATCCGCGGACTCACCGCGTCGATCGGGTGTGTCGCCAGCCCGGGTGCGGCAGGCACGGTCGACGAGCTCGTGGGGGCCGCCGACAGCGCGCTCTACGAGGCCAAGCGTGCGGGGCGCGACCGCGTGTGCACCGCCCCGCCCGCCTGACCGCGGCGAACCCGGACCCGGCTCAGCGGAACGCGGCGAGGCCCGTCAGCGCCTGCCCGATCGAGAGCGCGTGCATCTCCTCGGTGCCCTCGTAGGTCAGCACCGTCTCGAGGTTGGTCATGTGCCGGAAGACCGGGTACTCGAGCGTGATCCCGTTGCCGCCGAGGATCGTCCGCGCCGTCCGGGCGACGTCGAGCGCCGCGCGGACGTTCGCCATCTTCCCGAAGCTGACCTGCGAGGGGTGCAGCTCGTGGGCGTCCTTGAGCCTGCCGATCCGCGCAGCCGTCAGGTTCGCCTGGTTCACGGCGACGACCATGTCCGCGAACTTGCGCTGGGTGAGCTGGAAACCGGCGATGGGCTTGTCGAACTGCTCGCGGTCCATCGCGTAGGACAGCGCCGACTCGAAGCAGGAGCGGGCCGCACCGACGGCACCCCACAGGATGCCGTAGCGGGCCTCGTTGAGACACGACAACGGCCCCTTGAGGCCGGCGACCTCGGGGAACATCGCGTCCGCGGGCAGCCGCACGCCTTCGAGCACGAGCTCGGCGGTCAGCGAGGCACGCAGCGAGAGCTTGTGCTTGACCTCGTTCGCGCTGAACCCGGGGGTGTCGGTGGGCACGACGAACCCGCGGATCCCCTGCGAGCCGGCGTCCGGGTCGGTCTGGGCCCACACGACGGCGACGTCGGCCAGCGTCCCGTTGGTGATCCACATCTTGGCGCCGTCGAGCACCCAGTCCGCACCGTCGCGGCGGGCGCGGGTCCGCATCGAGCCGGGGTCGGATCCGGCGTCGGGCTCGGTCAGCCCGAAGCACCCGAGCGCGTCGCCGGTGGCCATCCGGGGCAGCCACTGCTGCTTGTGCTCCTCGGTGCCCCAGCGGTGGATCGCGAACATCGCGAGCGAGCCCTGGACCGACACGAACGACCGGAGCCCCGAGTCGACCGCCTCCAGCTCGCGGCAGGCCAGCCCGTACGAGGTGGCGTTGGTCCCTGCGCAGCCGTAGCCCTCGAGGTGCATGCCGAGCAGACCGAGCGCACCCAGACCCTTCGCGATGTCGCGCGGGAGCGTGTTCGACTCGTACCAGTCGGCGATGCGGGGAGCGAGCTCGGCGTTCGCGTAGTCCCGCACGGCGTCGCGGATGTCGCGCTCCTCGGCGGACAGCTCGGCGTCGACCGCGAGGAAGTCAGCGGGATCCGGGCCCGGGCGAGCGGAGCGACGGGGGGAGGTCTCGGCCATGGCGGCCACGCTAGGCGTTCTCCCCGGCCGCGTCAGTGCGCCGGAGCGTGAGGTCCGCGCCAGAAGCCGGCGAACCCGGGGTGCAGATCGAGGTCGTCGACCTCGCCGAGTGGCACCCACCGCAGCTCGGTGGCCTCGCCGTCGGTGGGCTCGAGCGCCGGCGGCGGGACGGTCAGCCCAGCGTGCACCGTCGTGTAGGACCAGCCGCCGTGGTCGTCGACCGTCTCACCGCGCACGACGACGACCGCGGCGTCCAGGCCGGTCTCCTCCGCCGCCTCGCGCAGGGCCGCGTCGTGGGCGGTCTCGGCACCGTCGCGGGCTCCGCCGGGGATGCCCCAGGTGCCGCCGTGGTGGCTCCAGAACGCCCGGTGCGCGAGCAGCAGGCGTTCCTCGGCCGTGACGAGCAGGCCCGCCGCCCCGAACCGCCCCCAGTGCCGGTGGCCCTGCGCACAGTGCACCCAGCCGTCCCCGTTGGCACCCCGGTCCGCCTCGCGCGCAGCCACACCACGATGATCCCTGGTCGTGGAACCCGGTGCGCGCCGCCTCGGCGTCGAAGAGGAGATGCTGCTCGTCGACCCCGACGACGGGCGCCCGCTCGGTCTCTCGGGGGCGGTCCGCGACGCGGACGAGGCCGGCGACGAGCTCGACGGCGAGATGCGCACCGAGCAGGTCGAGACGGGGAGCACCCCGCACCACGAGGCGGACGCCCTGGCGGCGGACCTCCTCGCGCGCAGGCGGACGGCCGCCGACGCGGCGTCCTCCCAGGGCGCGGCGGTCGCCGCACTGGCCACCTCGCCCGTCGCCCCGGACCCGCTCGACCCGCCCCCCGGGCGATACGGCCGCATCCTCGAACGCTTCGGCCCGGTCGCCTCCGCCCAGCTGACCAACGGCCAGCACGTGCACGTGGAGATCGCCTCGCGGGAAGAGGGCGTCGGCGTGCTCGACCGGATCGGACCGTGGCTCCCGGTGTTGCGGGCCCTCTCGGCCAACTCGCCGTTCTGGCGCGGCGACGACACCGGCCACGCCAGCTACCGGTCCCTCGTGTGGGCCCGTTGGCCGTCCGCGGGACCCACGCCGGTGTTCGGGACCCCGGCCGCCTACGACGCCACCGTCGACGCCATGATCGCGACCGGGACGGTCCTCGACGAGGGGATGGTCTACTTCGACGCCCGCCTGGCCGCGTCCTTCCCGACGGTGGAGGTCCGGGTCGCCGACGTGGCGGGCGAGGTCGAGGAGGCCGTCGTCGTCGCCCTGCTGGCGCGGGCCCTGGTGGAGACCGCGGCACGCGCCTGGGCGGCCGGGGAACCGGCCCCGACGAGCACCGTCGAGGCGCTGCGGTTGGCGCACTGGCGCGCGGCGCGGTCGGGCTGCGTGCCGGGGCACGACGCCGAGGCCGGGGTCCTCGTGGACCCGCGCACCGGCCGGGCGTCCGGGGCGGACACGGTCGTCGAGGCGTTGCTCGAGCACGTGGACGCGGCGCTCGGGGCCGACGGCGAGCGGGCGCGGGCCGGGTGCGCGCGGGTGCTGGCCGGCGAGACCGGGGCCGCCCACCAGCGGCGGGTGTTCACCGACGGCGGCGGCCACGGCGGCGGTGGGCTGCGGGCGGTCGCCCTGGACGCGGCCCGGCGCTGCGCTCCGCGGTAGGTGGCCTGCGGCCTTGTGAGCACTTTCCGGTGTCATAGCACCGGAAAGTGCTCACAAGGCCGGAGGCCACCTACCCGGAGGCACCGACGATCCCGCGCGCCATCGAGGGGAACACCAGCGGCGCACCCAGTCGCAGCGCCGTGCCGTAGGCGACGCCCCCGAGCCCGGAGGGCCGGAACCCCACCTCGATCTCCAGCCGCGAGCCCTGGCCCTGGGGCACCACCGTGAAGCCCAGCCACAGCCGCCCGGGCACCCGCAGATCCGCGCGCAGGCGCAGCGTCCGCCCCGGCTCCAGCGCCTCCACCCGCCAGGCGTCGACCACGTCCCCGACGACGAGGTCCCGCCCGTGCGGGCGCCCGCGGTAGGCCCCGACGCCGCCGAGCAGCTGGTCCGCCCACCCGAGCGCGGTGAACACGCCCGGTGGCGTGTACCAGCCGGTGTCGCCCCCGAGACGCTGCAGCACGCTCCAGACCGCGCGCGCCGACGACCGGGAGTCGGCCTGCGTCGTCCACCGCCAGGTCGCCCCGCCGGACCCGGCCGGGTCGGTGGCCAGCGCGAGGGCCGCCGGGCGCGCGACCGCGTCGGCCCACGACGTCTCCGCCGCGTCGGGCGAGGTGGTCGTCCCGTCGTCGAGCGGGGACGCGCGTGACGGCGCCGGGTCCCGGTCCTCCGGGTCCGACCCGTCCCGGCGCCGGCCCAGCGCGGCGCGCACCGCGGCGTCGTAGGTCGTGGGCCCGTCGGGCGGCGGGCCCATCAGCGCGGTCGCCGCGGCGAAGGAGTCGCCGCACACCAGCTCGTGGCGCAGCGACTCCACCAGGGGTTCCACCAGGGTGCGCGGCAGCGGCGAGAGCAGCTCCAGGGCCGCCGCGGCCACCGTCGGCCCCCCGGGCGGGACGGGCACCGGGAGCGGCACCGCGATCCGCTGCGGCAGACCGGCGATCCGCGCGTAGCGCTGCACCAGGTCGAGGTAGGTGAGCACGTCGGGCCCACCGACGTCGAACGCCCGGTCCACCTCGGCGGGCAGGGTCGTGGCCGCCGTCAGGTAGTGCAGGACGTCGTCCACCGCGATCGGCTGGGTGCGGTGGTAGAGCCATCCGATGGCGGGCAGGACCGGCACCCGCTCGGCGAGATAGCGGATCATCTCGAAGCTCGCGGAGCCGGAGCCCACCACGATGGACGCCTCGAGCGCCGCGGTCGGGACCGGCGACGCCAGGAAGATGTCCGCCACCTCCGCACGCGAGGCCAGGTGCCGCGAGACGTCCTCGCCCGCCGGGCGCAGGCCGCCGAGGTAGACCAGCCGGCCGACGCCCGCCTCGGTGGCGGCGTCCGCCACGGCCCGGGCGGCGGCGCGGTCGAGCTCCGGGAAGTCCGAGCGCCCGAGCGCGTGCGCGAGGTGGATGACGACGTCGGCGCCCGCCACGAGCCGCGCGAGCGCCGCCGGCTCCCCGCCGAGCTCCCCCGGGACGACGTCGACCCGGTCCGCCCAGGCGCTGCGCGCGAGCTTGTCGGGCGAGCGGACGAGGACGGTGACCTCGTCCCCCCGAGCCAGCAGACGGGGAACGAGGCGGGTCCCGAG
Organism: Actinomycetospora sp.; assembly: GCF_036497245.1. Taxonomy (GTDB): domain Bacteria; phylum Actinomycetota; class Actinomycetes; order Mycobacteriales; family Pseudonocardiaceae; genus Actinomycetospora. The sequence goes on from NZ_DASXJS010000015.1 coordinate 24,260, forward strand.
ATAACCGGTCGACCCGATGACGGCGCAGCGCACCGGTCCATCCTGACGGCCGGGCCCGGGCCGCGCGCGTCACCCGCGCACGTTCGGCTTCCCCTCCTGGTCCGCCCAGCGCTGGTCGATCCCGATGATGCTCTTCCGCCCGCGCATGATGCGGGCGACCTGCCAGAGCCCGATGACGCCGAGCACCAGTCCGATGATCGGGTAGTGCAGGACGAACGCCACGAGGGCGCCCGCGCAGATCGCTCCGACGACGATGTCACGCAGTGCCAGCACGATCGCCTTCATGGGCACCCCCGCTCCCCCGTCGATGTCATGGGCGTCACCGGTCAGTGTGCCCCGCTGACCGGCCGGGCGCACGTACCGTGGTGGACCGAGGCGTTCACCCTCGGCGACATCGATCTGTGACAGGAATCACTGTTCACTCGAACGCCAAAGGCGATCACACTCGTTTGTTCTGAGCGTTGTCCGGATATTCTTCTGAGCCGGACCACGCCTCGGAGCGCTGTCCGGCACCGGAGTCCTTCGCGAGGGTGGGCAACCATCCCGGCGGGGAGCCGGAGAGGACCGCACGACGGCCAGGCCTGGAGGGCTCATCGCCCTCGTCGAGCCCTGCCGTCGGCGTCCTGACCAGGCAGTACCCACGACGACCGACCCGTCACGGCGTCACGCACGCCGGGCGCGCGAACGTGCGCGCCCACCAGAACGGCGCACCACCACGCACGACCACGCACGACCACGCACGCCACGGGCGCACCGGCCACCGGGCGCCCGACCAGGACACACACGAGCGAGGAAAGGACTGCAGGACCCATGGACTGGGAGCTCGCGGCTTGCCGCGACCACGACCCCGAACTCTTCTTCCCCATCGGCACCGAGGGCCCCGGGGCGGAGCAGGCGACCGCAGCGAAGTACATCTGCGGCACCTGCCCGATCAGCTCGGCGTGCTTGCGCTGGGCGCTCGACACCGGCCAGGAGGCCGGCGTCTGGGGCGGCACCTCGGAGGAGGACCGCCGCGACATGCGGCGCGACCGCCAGGCCGGAGGTTCGATCTCCGTCAACGCCTGACCGACAGACGAAGGGCCCGGTTCCTGATCCCAGGAGCCGGGCCCTTCGTCGTGCGCGAGGTCGTCGAGTGCGGAGCGGCGGCCTCAGCGGCGGCCGGTGACCTTCCGCGCCGCCTCGGCGAGCAGGTGTCCGCTGGTGGAGACCACCGCGCCGGTCACGCTGAACGTGGTGCGGACCGCGAAGCCCGCGACCTGACCCGCGATGCGCACCGGGTTGTAGGACGGTGCCGTGTGCTGGACCTGCCGGGAGGTCTCCTCCACGACGGCGTCGACCTTGCGGGCCTGCGCCTCCGTCACGCTGCTGATCTTGCCGGCCACGTCGTCGCCGACCGTGTTCAGCTCGCTGTCGACCCCGGAGCTGACCTTGTCGGCCCGCTCCGCGCCCGAGACGGCCGTGGCGCCTGCCTCGTCGGCGGCCGCCCCGACCGTCTGACCGGCGCGCTTGCCCGCGCCCGCGGTGTCCTTCGCGATGCGCTCGCCGGCGCGCCCCGTGGTCTCGGCGACCTGGGAGCCCGTGGTCCGCGCGATCGTCGCCGCGTCCTTGATGGCGGGCTTGGGCGCCTTGCCGTTGCGCGCGGCCTTCACCTCGCTCGCCACCCCGGACGCTCCGGCCTCGGCCTGCGCCACCGCCTTGTCGCCGGAGGTCTGGGCGCGCTCGGTGATCTTCTCGCCGGTCGCCTTGGCGTCGGAGGCGACGGTGTCGGCCGTCGCCTTGGCCTTGCCCGCGGCGGCCTGGCCGGTGGCGCGGGCGCCCGCGGCGGTGGCCTTGGCGGCGTTCTTGGCGGGCTCGGTCGAGGGGGCGCCCGACTTCACGGTCTGCGTCTCGCGGACCTTGCCGTCGGTGCCGTACACGACCACCTTGCCGCCGCCGTCCTTGGCGACGATCTCGGTGGCGCGCGCGACGGCCTCGGCCTGCGTCGGCGCCTTGGCGCTGGCGCGCTGGGCGCCCTTCTTCAGGACCTGCCAGCCGTCGTCGGTCGGCTTCACGTCACGGTCGGCCATGGCGGTGTCCACTACTCCCTGGTCTCGGATTCTGCATCCGTGTCGAGTCGGCGCGGTGCGCGGCCGACGGGTTCACGGACAGTGTTCCCCGCCCCCGACCTGCACAAACACGCCCCTGTGGCCATCGCCACTCACCCGGTGAGTGCGGCGGTCACCTTCTCCTGGAGGTCGAGGTAGCGCTGGGCGGTCTCGTCCCGGACCTCGCCGAGCCGTTCGAGCAGCGCCGCCGCCGCCGAACCCTCGGGGGCGAGGACGTCGCCGTAGCGGCGCAGCAGTTCCGGCCCGATGACCGAGCCCGCCGTCGCCACGACCGCCGAGCCCGCCGCCTGGCCCCACGCGATCGGGCCGAGCGGCGTGCAGCCGAAGAACTGGCTCACGCCGGGGGTCTGCACCACCGCGAACAGCGCACCAGCGCTGACGGCGCTCGCCCCGATCACCATCGGGCTGCGGTGCCCGCCGGCGACGACCGTCTGCCCCAGCTGGGTCCCGACGAGCGCGGCGAGCGCCACCGTGCGGGCCCGGGCCGGGCTGCCGTACGGCGTGGCCTGCGCCTGCGCCCACGCGAGGGTCGCGCCCCCGGCCGTGGCGACCGCCCGCAGGCCGATCTCCCGGTTGAGCGCGTCGCCCAGCGAGGCCTCGGGTCCCTCGGCGAGCAGCGACCGGGCGTCCGAGGCCGCCGGGGCCCGGACCGCCAGCGCCAGCGACGGCGCGAGGTCGGTGAGCAGGTTGACCAGCAGCAGCTGGCGGGCCGTCAGCGGCGAGGTCCCCGTCGTCGAGGCCCCCAGCACGGTGAACCCGATCTCGCCGAGGTTCCCGCCGACGAGCACACCCAGCGCCTCGCGGACCGACGCCCACATCGCCCGGCCCTCGACGAGCGCGGCGAGGATCGTCTCCAGCCGGTCGTCGGTGACGACGAGGTCGGCGGCGGCGCGGGCGGCCGGGGTGCCGCGGCGACCCAGCGCGATGCCCACGTCGGCGAGCCGGATCGCGGGCGCGTCGTTGGCGCCGTCCCCGGTCATCGCGACGGTGCGACCGAGTCGCTGGAACGCCTGGACCGCGCGGACCTTGTGCGCCGGGGTGCCGCGGGCGACGACGCGGACGGTCGGCAGCACGGCGTCGAGGGCGTCGTCGTCGAGCTCGTCCATCTCCTGGCCGGTGAGGACGGTGCCGTCGTCGCCGAGGACGTCGAGCTCGTCCGCGACCGCCTCGGCGGTGCTCGGGTGGTCACCGGTGATCATGACGACCTGCACGCCCGCGTCGCGCAGGTCGCGCACCGTGGCCTGCGACCCGGCGCGCACCGGGTCGGTGAAGCCCACGAAGCCGACGAAGTGCAGGTCGGCGACGTCGTCGTCGGTCACCTCGAGCGGCTCGTCCTCGTCGCCGCCGTCCCGGTTCCCGTGGCTGGGCCAGGGCTCGGAGCGTTCCGCGACCGCGAGCACGCGCATGCCCTGACCGGCGAGCAGCTCGGTGTGCTCGACGAGGCGCTGCCGGGCCTCGTCGTCGAGCGGGGTGCCGGCCCAGTCGGTGCACCGGGCGATGACGACCTCCGGCGCACCCTTGATCGAGTGGACCCGCTCGCGGCCCTCCTCGGTCCGGGCCTCGCCCAGCGTCGCGTGGTAGCCGCGGCTGGGGTCGAAGTCGAGTGAGGCGAGCGGCCACCAGCCGGGGCGCTTGTGCTCGGGGTCGACGTCGAAGGACTGGGCCCCGAAGACGACGGCGCGGTCGGTCAGGTGCGCGAGGCGCTCCCCCGCCTTGGGCCGCGGGGTGGCGCGCAGCGCGGCGGCGAGGACGCGTCGCTGGCGCTTGCGGAGCCGGTCGGTCGGGCGCAGCTTGACGCCGTCGGAGATCGCCGAGAGGGCGAGCTTGCCCTCGGTGAGGGTGCCGGTCTTGTCGAAGCAGAGCACGTCGACGCGGCCGACGGCCTCGATGGTCTTCGGGTTGCGCACCAGGGCGCCCTCGACCGACAGGCGCCGCGCGGACGCGAGCTGGGCCGCCGAGACGATGAACGGCAGCCCCTCGGGCACCGAGGCGACCGCCAGGCTCACGCCGGCGTGCAGGTTCTGCTGCATCGGCAGCCCGCGGATCGCGCCCGCGCCGACGACGGCGCCCGCCGACGCCAGCGCCAGCGGCGTGGTCACCTGGGTGATGCCCGAGAGGCGCTGGTCGACCCCGGCGACCGGGGCGTTCGCCCGCGCGGCGGCGGTGGAGCGCCCGACCTCGGTGGACGAGCCGGTGGCCACGACGACGGCGCGGCCGCGGCCGGTCGCGACGGTGGTGCCCTCGTAGAGCATCGAGCGGCGGTCGGCCACCGACCGGGCGATCACCGGCGACGGGTTCTTCCCCACCGGCAGCGACTCGCCGGTCAGCGAGGACTCGTCGACCTCCAGGGCGTCGGCGCGCAGCACGCGGCAGTCGGCGGGCACCACGTCGTCCGGGCCGAGCTCGACGACGTCGCCGACGACGACGTCGTCCGCGGTCACCGTCGTCGGTACTCCGTCGCGCAGCACGCGGGCCCGGGTCGACGAGCGCTCCAGCAGTCCGGCCACGGCGCGGTCGGTCACCACGCGCTGCACCCCGCCGATCAGCGCGGACGCGGCGGTGACCCCGACGACGATGGCCGCGTCGACCACGGCGCCGATCGCCGCGGACAGCACGGCGCCGCCGGCGAGCACCGGGGTCAGCGGGTTGTTCAGCTCGTCGAGGAAGGCCCGGCCCAGCGAGGGGGCCTCCTCGTCGTCCCCGGCCGGGTCCTCGTGGCGACGCCGGAGGACCTCGGCGGCGGACAGGCCGCGCTCGGTGGTGTCGAGCCGGATCAGGACGGTCTCGGCGGGCATGACGTGCCACGGGGTGCGCGAGACCCCGGGCACGAGGGTCTTGCGACCCAGCTCCGAGGCCGACCAGGCGCCGGCACCGAGGGCCACGCCCGCGGCGCCGTTGACGGCGAGACCGGCCAGCGAGGGCCCGCGGGGCGCGGTGCCCGCGGTCGCCATCGCGGCGCCGAGGACCGTGCCCGCCCGGGCGAGCGCGACCGCCCGGCCGGAGGTGGCCTTCGCGACCTTCACGCCCTCGATGAGCAGCGCCGCCGTCGTGAGGTCGTCGCCGATGAGCACATGTGCACCCCAGGCGGCGGTGCCGTCGGCGCGGGCGACGCCGACGCCGAGGTCGGCGGCCGCGAGCGCGCGGCGGTCCCGCGAGACGACGAGCACGCCCGCGCCCTCGCTCTGCAGCATGCGCACGGCCGCCGCCAGCCCCTCGCCCCCGGGGACCTCCCGGTCCACGGTGCGGCGGGTGGCGGGCACCGACGTGTCCGCTCCGGGCAGCGAGACGGGCTCGCCGGCGTCGTCACCGCTGCCGGTGCCGTCCTCGTCGGGCGCGCCCTCGACGACCGTCTCCGGGCGGCGCGGGGCGGGCACGGCCGTCGTCTCGTCGGTCCCGACGACGAGGGTGAGCCCGGCGCGGCGCGCGGCGGCACCGAGCGCCTCGGCGGCCGCGGCGGGCTCGGGCAGCGCGCCGACCACGGCCACCAGGTCGTCGGAGAACGAGAGCGCGAGCACGACGGTCGCGCCCTCGGTGCGCAGGGCGTCGACGGCGGCGGCGACCCCGGGCTCGTCCTCGCGGCCCTCGGTCAGCGGGGCGAGCGCCCAGCCCGTGTGGTGCTCCGCCCGCTGCGAGGCGTCGGACGGGTCGAACAGCTCGTGGACCAGCGGCGTGAGCGACTCGACGCCGACCGGGGAACCGTCGGGGGCGGTGAGGCCGCGCCAGTCCCTCCCCGGGCCACCGTCGACCAGGACCAGGTCGCCCAGCATCAGCGCGCCGGTGGTCAGGGCGGACGCGTCGAGGACGACGGTGTCGATGCGGTCCATGCGGCGCAGGACGGTCGGCTCGACGATGACCGCGCCGCGCTTGGAGACCACGCGGCCGAAGGTGGTCGCGAAGCCCTCGCGGCCCATGCGCCCGGCCTTGGGCAGGGTCGAGAGTGCGACGCCGATCGCGCGGCGCGGCCCGCCCAGGGCCATCGTCGCGCCGAATCCGGCGACGGCCGCCGCCCCGACCTGGTCGCCGTGGCGCTCGATCGGACCGTCGGGGAAGGGCACCGGGCGCGCGTCGAGGGTGAGCGCGTCCTCGGCGTCCGCGGTCACCTGGTCGGGGCTGCCCATCAGCCGCGGCTCGGCGCGGGCGAACGCGTCGTCGGCGGCCCGGGCCTCCGCCACCTGCATCGCGCGGTAGGCGGCATCGACGAGGAGTCCCGTCGCGCCCTGCCCGAGGCCCTGGCCCGCGGCGTTGGTGAGCGCGAGCAGCACGTCGGCGCGCTGCCGCCCCATCGCGCGCTCGACCGCCGCGCGCAGCCGCGGCTGGTGGTCGATGAAGGACGCCGCGGAGGCGTACTCCACCGGCAGCGGCGTCCGGCGCAGCACGGAGCCGACGCCGGCGAAGCCGAGCCCCGCCAGGTCGGCCGCGAACGCGGTCAGGGACCGGGAGACCGCCGTGCTCGAGTGACCGCCCGCCGGGTGGCGGATCCCGGCCTCGTCGAGCTCCTCCTGCTCCTCGAGGAGCTCCACGAGGTCGATCAGGTCGTCGGTGATCTCGTCCGGGTCGGTGCGCCCGGTCGCCGGGTCCACGTCGAACCCGCCGTCGCCCTCGCCGTCGGCGAACGCGACCACGACGACGCCGAGGGTGGCGTTCACCGAGGCCCAGTCGACCGCCGGGTGGGCCGTGAGCGCCTTCTCGATCGCCCGGAGCAGCTCGGCTCCCGACTGCCGGGCCGTGGCGGGGACCCCGAGGTGCAGCCGCCCGTCACCACGCCACACACGACGCCCGCGGTACCGCGAGGGGTCGAGCGCATCCACGGCGGCCCGGGCGATGCCGAACGGATCGGCGATCCGGGACAGCAGCGAGCGCCGGGAGCGGGGGGACTCGGGATCGGGCCTCATGGGTGGCGGGACTCGTCCTTTCGGAGCAGCAGCGCGGTCGACCGGACGGCGGGGCGCCGCGACGTCGAGCCGACCCGTGCGCGGGCGACCACACGACGACGTCCGGTGGACGACGCTCGGTGTCTGCCCGCAGCGTTCAGATGGCCCAGCGTAGTCGGTGCCCTGTATCCCCGATCGAGTGCCAGTTTACGGAGCGATGCGTCGTCCCGGCCCGGACGATGCGGTGACCGTCCGGTGAACGTCCTCCCGAGGAACCCGTTCCGGCCGACCGGTACGCGTGGACCGACGGCCCGCGGTGCGCAGCAGGCCCGCTGCCCACGGCTGCGAGGCGACCCGCAGCGCGGCCTGGCGCAGGGCGGTGACCACGCGGTTCCCCGGCAGGAAGAAGTGCCGGGCCCGGCGGGCGGCGGTCCGTGCCACGTCGGTCGCGGGCCGCCGCTCGGCCTCCCACGCGGCGAGCGCGGAGGGCACGTCCGGGGCGGTGTCGCCGGTGACCCGGAGATGGCTCCCGAGGCTCTCGCCGCCGGCCAGGGCGAGCGCGGACCCGTGACCGGAGTACAGCGTCGGGCACCACGCCGAGTCGCCGAGCAGCACCACGCGACCGCGGCTCCAGCTCTCGAGATGGATCTGGCCCACCGTGTCGGCGTGCGTCGCGCCCGCGCGGGCGACGAGGTCGAGGACCTCGGGCATGAGCCCGTCGAAGCCGCCGTAGACCGCGCGCAGCGCCTCCACGGGCCGGGTGGTGGGCGCGGTGCCGTGCGCCTGCGGCAGGTCGGTGCGATAGGTGAAGAACACGACCGGGTCGTGGCCGGCCATCGCCATCAGGTGGGCGCTGCGGCCCGGCTCGACCATGACCACGTAGTCGCCCTCCACGAGCTCGCCGGGCAGCCGCGGGAGGACCGCGGACACCACGACGTGGTCGAAGTCGTGCCGGAACTCCCCCTCCGGCCCGAAGACGAGATCCCGCACCGTGGAGCGCACGCCGTCGGCCCCGACGACGAGGTCCCACCGCTCGGTGCTCTCGACGCCGTCGTGCTCCAGGGTCACCGCCCCGTGGGCGGGTGACACGGCGCGCGGCCTCGTCCCGAAGCGCACCTCGACCTCGCGGGGCAGGCCCTCCCACAGCGCGGCCTCGAGGTCGCCGCGGACCAGGGCCAGGCTGACCCCGTCCTCGACGAGCGCGGCCTCGACCCGCGACGTCGTCCGCCCGCGACCGTCGACCCCGGTGATCAGGCCGTCGACCGGGAGCCTGGTCCGCAGCGACTCCTCGACGCCGAGGCGCGTGGCCGCCTCGACGCCCTCGGCGGCCAGGCGGACGAAGTACCCGCCCGTGCGTCGGGCCGGGGCGCGCTCGCACACCAGGACCCGCCACCCGGCCCGGTGCAGCGACGTCGCCGCCGCCAGACCGGCGATCCCGGCACCGACGACGAGGGCCCGGGGCCCGACCGCGGGAGCGATGGACGTCCGCTTTCGACCGGTCCGTGCCGGTTCGTCCACCGTGGTCACGATGACGAGGGTAGGCGCGCCGCCGTCGGGCCGCCGTCGGGCCGCCGTCGGGCCGCCGTCGGCGGCTGGGAGCGTCACGGGTTCCGGCCCCGGACGTGCGACGACCCCCGGGCGCAGGGCGCACGGGGGCCGGAGCGGTCGAGCCTCGCCGTCAGATGGTGGCGGGCTCCCAGCGGGCGAAGGAGCGACAGTCGCACTGCGCGCAGTCCTGGGCCGAGGTGTAGTGCTCGTGCGACTCACGCGGGTGCTTGCAGGTGCACAGGTCGACGAGCGGGATCCGGGCGAGCGACGGCGGCATGGGCCGGCGCCCGACGGCCGGGCGGTGGGTGCGGGAAGGGTCGATGAGCTTCATGGGTGAGTGACGTCCGTGGGGGTCGCAGGGGTGGTCGACGACCATGCGGTGGCCGGGAGGCTCCCGGTCGCACGGTGGAGCCCGGACGCGCGGTGGGCACGGTCGGGCGAACCGGTCCGAGCGATCGACTCGGGCCGGGTCTTCACTGCCTCGGCCGCCTCGCGGCGCGCCCCGTCCAGTTCACGACGGGTGCGCTCGAGTTCGGCCCGGGCGAGGTCCCGCTCGCGCGCGACCTCGTCCACCCGGTCCTCGAGGGAGACGACCTTCCAGGCTGCGGTGAGGGTCAGCCCCTCGTCGAAGAGCGCACGCACTCTGGTGGCGAGGGCCAGCTGACGGCGCGTCCAGCGCCGATGTCCACCCGCCGATCTCAGCGGGCGCAGCATCCGGCCCGCGTCCAGACTGCGGAGGAAGGCCGGTTGAACCCCGATGACATCCGCTGCCTGACCAGTGGTCAGGGCGGGTATGTCCTCGTCATCGAGGCCCTCGGCGCCCACGGCTCCGTCGCGTCCTTGCGGTCGTTCCCGGGAGACCCGGGACTGCTTCAGGTGTTGCAGACCGCACGCGACCCATCGTCGGGCGGCCCGTCCGAAAGTTCTACTCGCGGCTGCAAGTTCTGTCAACGATTCAGAGGCTGGTTCACCTGAGCCGAGCAGGGCGGCGATCCGAATCACATCTTCGAGCGAACTCCGCGTGTGAATGCGCCGGACGGGGGAATCCCCTGCGACGATGCCCAGGCGCTAGGGCTGGAGGTTGACCCGGGATGACTACGGTAGGCATCCCGATGCTGCCGGAACGCCTCGCCGAGCGGTACGAGGTCGGTCCGGTCATCGGTCGCGGGGTCGGATCCTCGGTGTTCCGTGCGCACGACACCCTCCTGGGGCGCGACGCGGCGGTGAAGACGTTCCGCGTCGAGGCCGACCCGCGCGCCGGCCGCGAACTGCGCCTCCTCGCGAGGATGGACCACCCCGGGCTCGTGCCGGTCTACGACGTCGAGGAGCACGACGGCCGCGCGTTCGTCGTGATGGCGCTGCTGGACGGCGGTTCGCTCGCCTCGCGCCTGGCCGAGCACGGCGAGGCGCCCGAGGGGCTGGCGCTCGCCGATGCGCTCCGCACCGGAGGCACCGTCGCCGGGGCGCTCGACCACGTCCACCGCGCCGGCGTGCTCCACCGCGCGGTCGCCCCGGGCAACGTCCTCTACGACGACGACGGGCGCGCGCACCTCGCCGACTTCGGCGTCGCCTTCGTCGCGGATGCCCCACGGATCACCGACACCGGCCTCACCGTCGGCACCGCGCCCTACCTGGCCCCGGAGCAGGTCCGCGGTGAGCGCTCCGGCTCCCGGGCGGACGTCTACGCCCTCGGCCTGGTGCTCATCGAGGCGCTCACCGGGCGGCGCGCGTTCCCGGGCGATCCGCTGTCCTCGGCACAGGCGCGGCTCGACCGGGACCCGACGGTCCCCGACGGCCTGCCGACCGACCTCGCCCGCCTGCTCGCCGCGATGACCGCGGGCGACGCCGACCGCCGCCCCGACGCCGCGGGCGCGTCGGTGGCACTGCGCCGAGCGCTGGTCCAGGCGGAGCCGGCGACGATGCCGTCGGTGATCGTGGGGCCCTCGGTGTCCGCGGGCCCGTCGATGCTCGGGGGCCTGGCCCTCACCTCCGGTCCCGCCGTGACCCCCCGGGGCTCGGCGGCCCGGTGGGCCTCGACGCGCGCCCGCCTCTCCTCGCGAGGTGCCCGCGGCACCCCACGCGCGACCGGCACGCGGGGCATCCTCGTGATCGCCGGGTTGGCCGCGAGCGCGGTCCTCGCGGGCACCGTCGCGCTCGCCGGGACCGGTCCGGTCGCCGAGATCACCGCCGACTCCGCCCGCCCCGCGGCGATCGTGCCCGGTGGGGCCACCGTCGGCGTGCCGGACCCGAACGCCCTTGCCCTTCCCCCGGCGCCGGCCGCGCCGCCGTCGAACAGCCCGGAACCGTCGGAGGACGCCGACGCGGCGCCGGTCGCGACGCACGCGCCACGGACCGAGGAGGCCCCGGCCCGCAAGGCCGCCGCCCCGGCCCGCGGGACGACGACGCCGTCGCACACCACCAAGTCGACGTCCACGCACTCCCGGCCGACCAGCACGACCACCCCGGACGAGGACGACGGGTCGGACGACACACCGACGAAGCGCCCCCGGCCGGAGGGTCCAGTGGGTGGCGTCCTCAAGGGAGTCGGCGGGCTCGTCGACGGGGTCCTCGGCGGAGGCCGCTGACCCGGGCTGCGCCGCGCGACGTCGTCCAGGGACAGGCCGAGCCGCTCAGGTCCCGGCGGGCAGCGGACTGCCGGGTGTCGCGTTGCACGGAGCGCCCCACACTCCCCGGTCGGCGTCGGCGGCCTCGGACTGCTCCCGGGCGAAGACCGACGCGTACCAGAGCTTGCGGCTCGTGTCGGCCATGACGACGCCCGCCTGCAGCGCCGCGTCGGTGTAGTTGAGCTGGGTGGGGAGGACGACGTAGGCCAGCCGTCTGCCCTGCCCGTCGGCCTCGGGCACCGTCGGGTCCGGGACGAGCGTGACGGTCTGGCCGGAGAGGCGCTCGTCGGCGAAGGTCAGGGCCGCCTTGGCGCCGCACTCCGCGGTCGTTCGCTCGGGCCCCGTCAGGCGGGGGGCCGTGATCCCGAGGACGGAGACCGTCTGCTCCTGTCCGTCGACCCGCACCACGATCTCGTCCCCGGAGTCCACGCGCACGACCTCGCCGAACATCGTCGGGTGCGACACCGCCGGGGCGCCGGACACCGGGCTCGCGCTGGCCGCGGGGGCGGCGACCGTGATCTCGGTCGGGCCGGGCGCGGTCATCCGGCCGGCGACGACGCCGACCACCAGGACGACCAGGGCGCCCAGCACGGCCAGCAGCACCGGCAGGCGCGACCTCCCCCGTCCGGCGCGGACGGCATGGTGCGCGCCGGTGGCGGGGCCGGTGGGTCGGGCACCGGTGTCCGGGCCGGCCGCCCGTCCACCTCCGTGGTTGCCCATCACTCTCCTCGCATCACCCGTCCGGGGACGGTGTAGTCCCCCTTCTCCGCGCGCGCCAGTCCTACGGTTCGCCAGCGCTCGGGTGATCTTCCGACCGTGAACGGGTGAACCGACTCGCACGCCGTGTCACGCCACGGACACCGACCGTCCGGGAAACGTGCACCGTCACCGCGGTCAGACCCCGCGGGCGAGGCTGCGGACGTCGAGGCGACGGAGGACCCGGTCGGCCACCTCGGGGTCGATGCCCGGTTCGGAGCGGGCGGCCACGACCTCGCGCCGCGCGGCGGCGAGTGCCACGGCCTGGAGGCGCGTCCACTGCTCGCGGCGGTGCTTCAGGCGGGCGAGCCGCTCGCGGTAGTCGTCGTCGCGGTCGCCGTCGGGATCGTCCGGTCGCGGCACGTCGTCGCCGGACAGGGCCGCGCCGACCCGGGCGAACCGGGTGCGCAGCTCGTCGAGCACCTGCTCGCCCTGCTCGTCGTCGACGCCGAGGGCCTCGCGGTCCACCGTGGCCAGCTCGTCGAGGGCGGCGCGCCGGGCCCGCGCCGCCATCTGACGTTCGGCCTCCCCCGCCACGTCGGCGTCCTCGCGGAGCCCGAGGGCCCGGACCAGCACCGGCAGCGTCAGACCAGGACCGACCAGCGTCACGACGAGCACGGAGCAGGCGATGATCACCAGCTCGGCCCGGTCGGGGAACGGTGCCCCGGTGTCCAGGGTCGTCGGCAGGGCGAGGGCGAGCGCGAGGGTGGCCAGCCCCCGCATCCCGGCCCAGGCGAGCACCAGTGCCTCACCCGGCGTCGAGGGCACGGCCCGCTCGGCGGGGGTCGGCGGGCCGCTGCGGATGCTGACCAGGGCGAGCATCATCCACACCAGCCGCACCCCGATCACGACGCCGCAGACGATCCCGGCGTGGGCGAGGATCGTGCCGAGCGAACGGTCGGCCTGGGCGAGCACGGCGCGCAGCTCCAGCCCGATCAGCGCGAAGGCCACCCCGGTCACCAGCATCTCCACGACGTTCCAGAACGCGGAGCCGGTGAGCCGCGCCTCGGACGCGTCGGCGTCGGAGTGCTGGCGCAGCTGCAGGGCCGCGACGACGACCGCGATCACGCCGGAGGCGCCCAGGGCGTCCGCGGCGAGGTAGACCGCGAACGGCAGCACGAGCGTCAGGCCGTTGCTGGCGACGACGTCGGTGAGCCGGTCGAGCGCCCGGCGCGCGAGCCATGACGCGACCAGGCCGATCGCCACGGCCATCGCGGCGCCGTAGACGAAGCGGAGCGCGAGCTCGACTCCCCCGAGGTCGCCGCCCGCACTCGCCGCCAGGACGGCGGTCTGGAAGATCACCAGCGCCGTGGCGTCGTTGAACAGGCCCTCGCTCTGCAGCGTCGCCACGAGCCGGCGCGGCACCCGGAGCGGCCCGGCCACCGCCTCCACCGCGACGGGGTCGGGGGGCGCGACGGCCGCGCTGAGCGCGAGCGCCGCGGCGACACCGACCCCGGTGAGCGCGACCAGGGTCCCGGCCACGGCCGCGACGGTGGCGACCACCAGCCCGATCGCGAGGAACGCGATGGTGCGCCAGCGCAGCCGGAAGAGCGCCCAGGACGTGCGCTGCGCGGTCGCGTAGAGCAGCGGCGGCAGGAACAGCGGGAGGATCAGCTCCGGCTCGATGTCCGGCGCCTCGATGCCGGGCACGAACGCCGCGGCCGCGCCGAGGAGGAGCAGCAGGACCGGCCAGGGCAGCCGCAGCCGGTCACCCGCCCCGGCGAGCAGGACCGCGACCAGCATGGCGCCGACGACCACCAGGAGCACGGCCACCGGGCGACCCTGCCAGACGCGGTCCGCCCGCGCCGGGCCCGTGGCGGTGTCCGGGCCGGTGCGGACCTCTTCACGTCGGCACCCGCCCCACGACGGCGTCGCCCGCCCGGGGCCGCGGCGGACGGCGCCCCCCGGCACGGCATGCTGGGCCCGTGGCGAATTTCGCGGACCTGGTGAATCGAGCGGTGCGGGTCGGGCTGGACCTGCTGAGCTCGTCGAGCGACAAGGACGGCGGGCGCAGGAAGTCCGCGGGCCCGACTCCCCCGCGGCCCGGCCAGGAGCAGCGCGGCGGTGTGCGGACGGTGCCGTCGTCCGAGCGTGCCCGCGAGGTCGCCTACGCCCCCGACATGGACGGCGCCGCCGACCCGGGCGAGATCGTGTGGACCTGGGTGCCCTTCGAGGAGGACGCCTCGCAGGGCAAGGACCGGCCGGTGCTCGTCGTCGCGCGCGCCGGCGAGGCAGGCGAACTGCTCGGGCTGATGCTCTCGTCGCAGGGCCACCGGGCCGACGACCGGAACTGGGTGCCGATCGGCTCCGGCCCCTGGGACCGCGAGGGCCGCGACTCCTACGTCCGACTGGACCGCGTGCTGGAGGTGCCCGAGCACGGTATCCGCCGCGAGGGCGCGATCATGCCGCGCGACCGGTTCGACCTCGTCGCGAACGAGCTCCGCGGGTCGTACGGCTGGCACTAGGTGCCTCCGGCCGCGTCAGAAAAGTCTCGTTGCAGACACTGGACGTCCGGAAAGCGTCGTTGATCAAGAGGGACGGGCCGCGCTCCGTGAAAGGACGTTTTCGGACGCTCAACGTCTGCAACGAGACTTTTCTGGCACTCAGGAGAGCGAGAACCAGGCCAGGCAAGCCGCCCCGGCGGCGATGCAGTAGACGCCGAACGGGCGCATCGAGCGGTGCTCGAAGTAGCGGGTGAGGTAGCGCACCGACACGTAGGCGCCGACGCCGGAGAGCACGCTGCCGAGGAGCACCTGGCCGCGGATCCCGTCGCCGGCCGGGCCGACCAGGTCGCCGAGCTTGAGCACCCCGGCCGCGAGGATGACCGGCGTCGCGAGGAGGAACGCGAACCGGGCGGCGTCCTCGTGGGAGAGCTTGGCGAGCAGCCCGGAACCGATCGTGGCGCCGGAGCGGCTGATCCCGGGCAGCAGCGCGAGGATCTGCGTGGCGCCGATGAGCACGGCGGTGAGCAGCGGGAGCTTCGCGACCCGGGCGTCCGACTCCTCCTCGGCGGTCGGCGCCGTCGCCACCCCGACGCCGCCGGACCCGCCCCGGATCACCTGGGTCGGCGCGTCGGGCCGGGCGTCGAGGCGCACCGTGGGCGCCTCGAGTGCGGCAGCCGCGCCCCCTGGCCCGGTGTGCGCCCCGCCCGCCGCCCGCCGACGGGTCAGCTCCTCCACCGCGATGAGCAGCACCCCGTTGACGACGAGGAACACCGCGGTCGGCACCGGCTTGGCCAGCAGGGTGCGGAAGAGGTGGTCCAGGACCAGCCCGGCGAGCCCGACCGGGATCGTCGCGACCACCAGGAGCCACGCGAGGCGCTGGTCCGCGGTCTCGACCCGCCGCTCGCGGACGCTGGTGACCAGCCCGCGCAGGATCCGGATCCAGTCCCGCCAGAAGTAGATGATCATCGCGATGGCGGTGGCGACGTGCAGACCGACGATGAACGCGAGGTACGGCGAGTCCGGCGCGGACACGTCGAGGTCCCGTGCCCAGGACCCGCCGATCACCGCGGGCAACAGGATGGAATGTCCCAGACTGGACACCGGGAACAATTCGGCGACGCCCTGAAGCGCGCCGATCACGGCCGCCTCGAGCCAACTCAGATGTGCCGACACCGCTGGGTCCTCTCCGTCCGCGAATCGTCCCCCACGAATCGCGCCCCACGCTAACCAGCCATTCGCGGCCTCCTCGGCACCCGGGTGGGCCGGGACGTCTGCACTGGTCGCCGGCGTCACGGCGGGTCGAGCGGGAGGCAAAGAAGGGGTCAAACGTGGAGATCCGCCGAGGAAAACGGGGCGGGTCGCCGGAGGGCCCCGCGCAAATGGTTGCTAATGTGCGCCAGTCGGATCACGACCCGGTCACGCTCCCCAGCTCCCTCGACCGGGCCGCCGGAGAAGAAGGTGACCCCGCACCATGACCGCTGCTGCGCTGCGCCCTGCCGGTCCCTCGGTCCCCCGAGGCGTCAACGTGCTGGCCGCGAACCCCGTGACGACCGTGCTGAGCCTGGCCGCCGGTGCGGTCGGAGCCGCCCTCGTCGGGGGCCAGGCCGCCCAGGGCTCGCTGCCCGACCTCCCGTCGGCCTCGACGGTGACCGCCGACCTGCACCTCACCGCGGGCGCGAGCCCGGCGAGCGGCTCGTCGGCGCGCACGGCCATGGCGCCGCTGTCCGCCGAGCCCACGTCCGCCGCCGCCACCGTGCCGGAGCTGACCAAGGCCGCGGGCATGCAGCACCAGGCGCAGAAGATCGACTCGGCAGTCGACCGCTTCGAGTCCAAGATCGGGTCGACGCAGTACGAGAACTACTGCGAGCGCGCCGTCGAGAACGCCTACGGAACCCAGCACCACTACGCCAGCGCGATCGAGGACTGGCACTCCCAGCAGCAGCACTCGGACTGGCAGCACGCTCCCAAGGGCGCCATGGTCTTCTACGACACCTCGTCCGACGGCCACGTCGCGCTCTCGCTCGGCGACGGCCGCGTGGTGTCCTCGAGCGCCCACCACCAGGTCGGGATCGTGCCGGTCGGCTACTTCCAGCACCCCCTCGGCTGGGCGTACGCCCCGTACTGATCCACGGACACCGTCGGACCCACCCGTTATCGTGATCGTCACCACGACGGAGGGGGCGACGGTGACGACCAGTGCTCCCGCGCGCCCGGCCGGCGCGGACCCGGAGTCCGGGTCGCCGCCCTGGCGCGCCCGGGTCGCCGAGGTCCGTGACCTCGGGCGGGCCACCCGGCTCCGCGACGCCGATCTGCTCCGGTTCGTGAACGGTGTGCCCGACCGGCTCGAGGCCGACGGGACGTGGGCGTCGATCGCCGCCGGCACGTTCGGCGGCACACCGGCCGCCCCGCCGGCGGGTCAGTACGCGGGATGAGCGCCGTGACCACTCCCGACCGCGCCACCCTCGACGCCGAGCTGGTGGCCGCCGAGCACGCGGTCTCCCGGGCGTCCGCCTCCCTCGTCGAGCTCGAGAGCCACCCCGGGTACGGCCTGCTGCTCCCCGGCGGGTTCACCGGTGTCTCGGCCCAGCGACGCCAGGAGACGCTGACGACGGTCGCCGAGCTGCACCGCGACCTCGCGCTCTACCGCCGGGCGGTCGACGCCGCCCGCGAGGCGCGGGGCACCCGGGCGAAGCCGTCGGCCGGTGAGCTCACGGCCGCACAGGAGGCCCTGCACGGCGAGTCGGTGACGGTCGCGGAGGAGGCGGTGCCGCTGCAGCGGCGCGGACTGCTCGGGTCGACCTCGGAGGTGACCCGGACCAGCGCGGACACCCTGCTCGCGCGGATGACGGCGGCCTTCGACGCCGCCACCCGCGTGGCGGCCGAGGTCGCCGGGGTGTGGGACGCGGTCGCGGCGCAGCTCGGCCCGGCCGACCGGACGCTGGACGCGCTGCGGGCCGAGGCGTCGGCCCTGCCCGACGCCGGGGTGGACGTCGAGGCCTGGTCGGACCGGTTGGAGGGCCTGCGCGCGGCGGTGCTCGCCGACCCGATCGCGCACGCGGGCACGGCGGCCCCGGTGGACGCGGCCGCGCTGGCCGAGATCGGGAGAGGACTGGCTGACGCCCGCGACGACCTGGCCGAGGCGCGCTCGCTGCGCGTGGACCTCGACGGGCGGATCGCCGCGCTCACCGCCCGCGTCGACGACCTCGCCACGCGCGAGTCGGCCGCCGAGGCGGTGGCCGCCGAGGTCGCGCGACTGGTCGTCACGGTGCCCGGGCTACCGGTCCCGCAGCGGCGCGCGCCCGAGCTGCGGGCCGCAGTCCGGGAGGCCCACGCCCACGCGCACGCGGGCCGCTGGGACGCGGCGTCAGCCGGGTTCGCGGCCGCGTCGTCCGGGCTCGAGGCGGCGGTGGCCGACGCCGAGTCCGGCCGGGACGTGCTGGGCGGGCTGCTCGACCGACGGGCCGAGTTGCGGGGTCGTCTGGGGGCACTGCGGGCCAAGGCGGGGGCGCGCGGCCGGGCCGAGGACCTCGCCCTCGACGCGCTGCACACCCGCGCGCGGGAGCTGCTGTGGAGCGCACCCTGTGACCTCGCGGCGGCCACCGTCGCGGTGCGGGCCTACCAACGGGCGCTGGAGGAGGGGACGTGACCCAGGCGTGTACCCGCCCCGACTGCGACGGGGAGATCGAGGACGACGGCTTCTGCGACACCTGTGGTCGGGCCCCGGAGGCCGTCGGGGCACCGGCGAGCGCGCCCGCGAGCGCGCCCGCGACCGGGCCGGCGACCGCAGCCGGTGGGCCCCCGACGGCGGGCGGGCCGGCGACGGCCGCGGGCGGGCCGGCGACCGCCGCCGGGGGCACCGGCTCCGGGCCCACCCCGTCCGGACGCAGTGCCTCGGCGCGCACCGCGTCCGGGCGCACCCGGTCGGGGTCGAGCAAGAGGCGCATCGGGGCCGGCCTGGTCGAGATCGCCCCGGAGCCCGCGGCCGACCCCGCGGACGCCGTCATGGCCGAAGCCGTGGTGCCGGAGTCGAGCCGGTACTGCGGCACGTGCGACGCCCCCGTCGGGCGCGGACGCGACGACCGACCGGGGCGCACCGAGGGGTTCTGCCCGCAGTGCGGCACCCGGTTCTCGTTCACGCCCGCGCTGGGCGCCGGAGAGCTCGTCGCCGGTCAGTACGAGATCCTCGGTGCGCTCGCCCACGGTGGGCTGGGCTGGGTGTACCTGGCGCGCGACAGGAAGGTCCGCGACCGCTGGGTGGTGCTCAAGGGGCTGCTGAACACCGGCGACGCCGCCGCGCTGGCCGCCGCGGACGCGGAGCAGAACTTCCTCGCCCAGCTCGTGCACCCGCGCATCGTGCGGATCTACAACGTGGTGTCGGGCGAGGACGGCGCGACCTACATCGTCATGGAGTACCTCGGGGGCCGCTCCCTCAAGGCGATGCGGGACCCGCGCGCACCGATGGCCCCCGACCACGCGCTGGCCTATGTGCTGGAGGTCCTCCCCGCGCTGAGCCATATGCACGAGCGGGGCCTGCTCTACTGCGACTTCAAGCCCGACAACGTGGTGCAGACCGGCACCGAGGTCACGCTCATCGACCTGGGCGCGGTGCGGCGCATCGACGACCCGGGCGGCGACGTCTGGGGCACCGTCGGCTACCAGGCACCCGAGATCTCCCCGGACGGCGTGGGCCCGTCGGTGGCCTCCGACGTCTACACGGTCGGCCGGACGCTCGCCGTCCTGGTCGCCACCTTCGACTTCCACCGCTCCCTGCGCGAGCGCCTGCCCGATCCCCACGACGCGCCCGCGCTCGCCCACGGGCCGCTGCGCAGGCTGCTCACCCGCGCCACCCACCGCGACCCGTCGCACCGGTTCGACTCGATCGACGAGATGGCCGACCAGATGGTCGGGGTGCTGCGGCGGATCACCGCGGTGCAGAGCACGCCTCC
The DNA here is from genome assembly GCF_036497245.1 of Actinomycetospora sp. Taxonomy (GTDB): domain Bacteria; phylum Actinomycetota; class Actinomycetes; order Mycobacteriales; family Pseudonocardiaceae; genus Actinomycetospora. The sequence goes on from NZ_DASXJS010000015.1 coordinate 43,554, forward strand.
GCCGCGGCTCTCGACGATGTTCGCCGCGCCCCCGGCGGCGGTCGGGGTCGACGCGCCCGCGACCCCGGAGGAGCTCGCGGCCGCCATGCCTGCCCCGCTGCCCGAACCGGACGACCCGGCGACGCCGGAGCTGGTCGCCGCCGCCGCGCAGGGCCCGCTCGCCGTGCTCGCCGCCGTCTCCGCCGAGGACGCCCCCGACACCGACCAGGCCCGCCTGTCCGCGGTCATCGCCCATCTCGACGCGGGCGACACCGACACCGCGGGCCGGGCCCTCGCCGCGCACGCCCTGCCCGGGGAGTGGACGTGGACGTGGTTGCGCGCGCGGCACGCGGCCGCCACCGGGGACGCGGACACCGCCGCAGCGCTGGTGGACGAGGTCGCCGACGCCCTGCCGGGCGAGCTGGCCCCGGAGTTCGCGCTCGCGGCCCTCGGTGAGCACCGGGCCGTCCGCGACGGCGGGCCCGCCGGTCCCCTGGTCGCCGACCGCTTCGCCGACATCTGGCGCACCGACCGCACCTGGACGGGGGCGGCGTTCGCCCTCGCCCGGCTGCGGGCGGCCGCCGACGACCGGGCCGGCGCGGTGGCGGTGCTCGACGAGGTCCCCGCGAGCTCGGTGCACGCCGCGGACGCCCGGGTGGCGGCCGTGCGGGTCCTGCTCGACTCGCGCTCCGACGGACGTCTGCCACGCTCGACGGTCATGGAGGCGGGAGCGCGGGCCGAGGCGATCGACCTCGACCCGGTGCGCGCCGCGGAACTGCAGACCGAGGTCCTCGAGGCCGCGCGGGGCCTCGACGACACCGACGGCGCCGCCGGGGCCACCCTGTTCGACTGCCCGCTCGACGACCGCGGGCTCGGTCTCGGCATCGAGGAGCGCTACCGCCTGCGGGCCCGGTTCGCCGGCGCGCCGCCCGCGCGGTTCGCGCTGGTCGACGCCGCGAACGACGCACGACCCTGGACCGCGCGATGAGTCCGGAGACGACGACCGACGGCGCGGTCTGCGCGACCTGCGGGGAGCTCGGAGAGCCGGGCGACCGGTTCTGCGAGGGGTGCGGTGCGGCACTGCCCGCCACCGAGGGCCCGCCTCCCGCCGAGCGGGAGGACACCCGCGCCCGTCCCGTCACCGCGCGCGCGTCCTCGCCCGCGGGACCCGGCGCGAGCGGCCCGCAGGGAACCGACGATCATGACCCCGGGCACGCCGCGGTGGGACGGCCGTGCGCGGCCTGCGGGGAGGGCACGATCGCCGACGACGGTTTCTGTGACGACTGCGGGCGCCCGGCGACGCCTGCCCCCGGACCGGACGGTGCCGACGACGGGCCACCGACGACGGGGCAGGACCTCGGCGACCGCTCCGGCTCCCCGGACGCCGACGCCGAGGGGCTCGGCTACGACCCCGACGACCGCGACCACGCCGAGCGGGCGGTCGCGGGCGCGGCGGCGATCACCGACGTCGGCCGGGTGCGCGCCGCCAACGAGGACGCCTTCGGTCTGGTCCGGCTGCCGCTCGACGAGGACGGCACCGAGCTCGTGGTCGGCGTCGTCTGCGACGGGGTCGCCTCGGTGCCCGGCAGTGCGGCGGCGTCGGCGGTCGCGTGCGCGACGGTGCTGGCCACCGCCCGCGACGCCGTCGCCCATCCCGACCCGGCCGACCCGGGGCTCGCGGACACCGGCGGCGTCGACCTCACCGAGCTGGCGTACGTCTGCGCGGACGCCGCCGTCGACGCCGTCTCCGCCCTGGCCCACCCCGGGCGGGACTCCCCCGCCTGCACCTACGTCTCGGCGATGGTCGTGGGTGACGTCCTCGTCGTCGGGTGGATCGGCGACAGCCGGGCCTACTGGCTGGTGCCCGACGAGCCCGAGACGTCGTGTGTGCTCACCACCGACGACTCCTGGGCGGCCGAGGCCGTCGCGGTCGGCCTGCTCGAGCCCGAGGCCGCCTACGCCGACCGGCGCGCGCACGCCATCACCCGCTGGGTCGCCGCCGACGGCCCGCCCGGCCCGGCCCATGTCGTCGCCCACGCCGCCGACCGGCCCGGGGTGCTGCTGATCTGCAGCGACGGGCTCTGGAACCACATCCCCGACCCCGCCGACCTCGCCCGGCTGGTCGACGACGACGGGCTCCCCGCGACGGCAGACGCCATGCTGGACGCGGCGATGCGCGACGGGGGCACGGACAACACCACGCTCGTCGTCGTGGACGTCGTCCCCCAGGGGAGCCCCGCATGAGCACGCCCGCGCCGTCGTTCACCGTCGAGGCGTTCCACAACGAGTACCTGCCCGAGGGCGGCGGCGAGGTCGACGCGATCGTGTCGATCACCGCGGCGGGTCTGGGCGCCGCGACGACGAGCACCGACGCGGCCGAGGTCGTCGTCATCGACTGCTCGGGGTCCATGGGCGACCCGTCCACGAAGATCGCCGCGGCCCGGCGAGCGACGAAGGCCGCGATCGACGCCCTGCCCGACGGTGTGCTGGTCGCGGTGGTCGCCGGCCGCCACGACGCCCGGATGGTCTTCCCGACCTCGGAGCGCATGGTGGTGCTCGACCGCATCACCCGCAGGCAGGTGCACGCGGCGATCGACCACCTCACGCCCAGCGGCGGCACCGCGATCGGCACGTGGCTCCGGCTCGCCGAGCGGCTGCTGTCCCCGCACCCGCGCCGGCTGCGGCACGCGATCCTGCTCACCGACGGCCGCGACGAGCACGAGACGCCCGAGGACCTCGCGGCGGCGCTCGACGCGTGCGATGGCGCGTTCACCTGCGACGCCCGCGGGATCGGCACCGACTGGGTGGTCGACGAGGTGCGCGGGATCGCCTCGCGCCTGCTCGGGACCGCCGACATCGTCGCCGAGCCCGAGCACCTCGCCGCCGACTTCGAGGGCATCGTCGGGCGGGCCATGGGCAAGGGGGCGGGGGACGTCGCGCTGCGGGTCTGGACCCCGCGCGGCGCGACGGTGCGCGCGGTCAAGCAGGTCTCCCCCGCCGTCGAGGACCTCACCGGGCGTCGGACGCCCGACCCGGCGAAGCCCCTCATCGGGCTCTACCCGACCGGCGCATGGGGCGACGAGACCCGCGAGTACCACGTCCGCGTGACCCTGGACCCGCTCGGCAGCGGCGAGGAGATCCTCGCCGCGAGGGTCGGGATCGCGGCGCCCTCGCTGTCCGACGCGCCGCTCGGCGAGACGCGGGTCCGGGTCAGCTGGACCGGCGACTCGGCGCTCTCCACCCGCCTCAACCGCCGGGTCGCGCACTACACCGGGCAGGCGGAGCTCGCGGAGGCCATCCAGGAGGGTCTCGACGCCCGGCGCAGCGGCGACGTCGACACCGCCACCGCGCGGCTGGGACGGGCCGTCGCGCTCGCGACGGAGTCGGGCAACGCCGAGACCTCGGCGCTGCTCGAGAAGGTCGTGGAGGTCGAGGACCCCGCGACCGGACGCGTGCGCCTGCGCCGCGAGGTCACCGCGGCCGACGAGATGACCCTGGACATGCGCTCGACGCGGACCGCGCGGGTCAGGGAGGGCTGATGGCGGCCCCGGGGACGCAGCGATCAGGGGAGCACGCCGATCCGGGTGCTCGACCATGACGGTCCGCTGCCGCCACGGGCACGAGTCGGAGACCCCGGACTTCTGCGACGAGTGCGGGGCGCCGATCAACGGCGCTCCCCCGGGCTCGGGCGCCGCACCCGCCCCGGCCCCGCCCGCCGCCACCCCGGCTCCGGCTTCCGTCCCGGCGCCCGCCGAGCACGCCGGCGAGGTCTGCCCGCTGTGCGGCACCCCGCGTGCCGGGCGGTTCTGCGAGGAGGACGGGCACGACTTCGTCGTCTCCGGCGCCGCGCCCGCCCCGTCGGCCCCGCCCCCCGCGGCGGCGGCCGCCCCCACAGCTGCGCCGACCCCCGCACCGCCGGCGCCGACCCCCGCACCGGCGCCGCCCCCCGCCCCGGCGACCGGGGGCGGCCCGATCCCGCAGCCGCCCGACGCTGCGGCGCCCGGAGAGACCGGGTGGGTGGTGACCGTCGGGGCCGACCGCCGCTACTACGACTCGGTCCTCGCCCGGGAGGGCCCGGACATCGGCGAGGTCAGCTTCCCGAACTACTACCCGCGCGCGGAGGTCCACCTCGCCGGTGTCGAGGTCCGCGTGGGACGGCGCCGCGTCCACGGCTCGACGCCCGCGCCGCAGGTCGACCTGGCCGGCCCGCCCCTGGATCCGGGGGTCTCGCACCTCCACGCGGTCCTCCTGCCGCTCCCGGAGGCCGACGGCGCGGACGGCTGGTCGGTCCTGGACCCGGGCTCCACGAACGGCACCACGATCAACTACTCCGACGAGCCGATCCCCCTCGACACCGTGATCCCGCTGCGCGACGGCGACCGGGTGCACGTGGGGGCGTTCACGACGCTGCTGCTCGAGCGTCGCTGAGGCACCCGCCCACGTGGACCACCCTGTCCGAGAAACCTGGCCCACCAGGTCGGAGGGGATTACCGTGCAGGGCGGACACTGCGGCGTCGTCCTGGTCCCCGCCGACCCGCCCGTGCAGTTCCGAGGCGTTCCGGGGGGACCCTTGCCGCACTCACAGGCAGATTCCGACCATTCGAACGGGCACTCGGGGCCCGGTGGGTCCGCGCCCAGCTTCATCGGCTCGGCGTTCGAGGGGGCCCACCAGGGGCGGATCACGCTGCGGGGCTTCCTGGACGCGGACGCGGTGGATCGCCTGGCGACGCACCTGCAGGGATTCCTCGAGGCGGGCGTCCGGTTCGTCATCCTCGACGCCCACGACGTGATCCGGGCGGATCCCGCCCTGGTCCCCCTGCTCGGGCAGGTCCAGCGCCGCCTCACCCGCCGCCACGGCCTCCTGACCCTGACGGGGCTGCACCCGAGCGTGCTCCCCGCCGACGACGCGCCCGTGCCCGCGCCGGTGGGCCGTCGGGGGAAGGTCGGCGAGCCCGCCACCGCACCGCGACCCGTGGCCCCGGTGCCGGGCGGGCGCCGCTGACCGGGGTGTCCACCGGCCGACCCGCTACCGGCCGACCCGCCGCCCGGGCCGACCGGTCAGCTCGTGGCGGCCTGCCACTGCGACCAGGGCAGCGCCCAGTCGCCCCAACGGTCCCAGACCGGCAGGGCGGGCCCACCGGAATTGCTGACCTCGACGACGTCGCCGACGCCGAAGTGGTCGAAGAACCACTGGGCGTCGGCCGGGCTGAGGTTGACGCAACCGTGGGAGACGTTGTCGCTGCCCTGCTGGCCGACCGACCAGGGTGCGGCGTGCACGAACTCGCCGTCGTTGGAGATGCGCTCGTCGAGCAGCACGGTCTCCTTGTAGTAGCCCGGCTGGCCCGGCATCACGCCGTAGGTCGCGGAGTCCATGACGACGCTGGGCTGCTTGTCGGAGACGACGTGCGTGCCGGTGTGCGTCGGGAACTGCGGCGAGCCGAGGCTGATCTTCATCGTCTTGACCAGCGCGCCGTTGTCGAAGATCTGCATCTGCTCGGCGGCGCCGTCGGCCTTGGCGACGACGGCGTCGTGCACGTGGAAGGTCTCGTGGATGTCCTTCGCGCCGTACGCGCCGCCGCCGAGGGCCGCGCCGAGCAGCTTGCCCTGGAGGGTCACCGAGGTGCCCGGCTTCCAGTAGGCCTGGGGCCGGTAGTCCACCTGGGTCGAGGAGATCCAGTGCCAGGCGCCGGGCTGCGGCGGGTTCGACGTCACCGACAGCGCCTTGACCGCGGCGTCCTTGTCCGACACCGCATGGGAGAACGTCACCGCCAGCGGCTGGCCGACCCCGACGTTCGTGCTGCCGGGGTCCACGGCGGCACTGTCGGTCTGCTTGGGCGCGAGCGTGGCCACCGTCGACTGCAGGTGGGTCGGGGCGCCCTGCGCCGACACCGCGTCCGCGACCACGGTGTAGGTGCGCGAGTAGGCGAGCGGCTCGCTCGTCGTCCAGGTGGCGCCGTCGGCCGAGGTCGTGCCCGTGACGGCGTCGCCCGCGGGGTTGGTCATGCGCACCGAGGTGAGCCGGCCGCCGTCGGTGTGGACGTGCACCGGGGCCGCCGGGTTGACCTCGGCCGCCGGGTCGATCGTGACGCGGGGGCCCGGCGGGGGGAGCGCCGAGGTCGGGGACGCCGCCGAGGCGGCGGGCGAGGTCGACGTCCCGGGCGCGCTCGTGCTGCCGGAGCACGCCGCCGCGCCGAGCACGAGCGCGGCCGCCGCACCGAGCACCGCCGCGACGCGCCAGGTCTGCCCCGGGCCGTGCCGGTCCGTCCCCCGACGCCCCGAACGAGACTTCACCACGCCACGTCCTCGCTCCCCGGCACCGAGTGGCGCCACCGCTGACGGTCGCACACCGACCGCCGCGGGCCCGTGATCGGGGCGGCGCGTTTTCGCAGGTAGAACGCCTGATTCGTGCCCTGCTGGGTGCAGGCCGACCGGTTCGTGCGGTCCTGCGCGGCCTACAGCGGGCGCCGCATGCGCAGGTGCGCGGGCGTCGAGGTGAGGGCGACCACGATGTCGAAGACGTCGCTGTACTCCCGGTCCGGTATCTGGTCGATCTTGGTGCGGGTCACCGCATCGACCCCGAAGTCCTCGGCGGCGGCCGCGATCTGCCACGGCCGCACGGGGAACTCGACCCCGTCCAGGACGGCGGCGACCGCGGAAGCCCTCACGCCATCAACTGGTACCGGCGGTAACAGGTACCCGTCAACGTGATCGTTCCGGTGTGTGACGCACGTCGACGCCGTGCAACCCGGGCTTGCCTTCGAGCGCACTCGAAGGCCTACGGTCGAGTCCATGACGGCAGTGAGCACTCCGCCGGAGGCCTTCCCCGGCGACCTGCAGGTCCACCCGGCGGCGCGCCTGCGCTCGATCCTGGACGCGGTCGCCGCGGAGGACGGCTCGCTGCCCCCGCTGAACGACGAGCTGATCCGCGCGCTCCGACTGCCCGACGACCTCCCCGAGACCCTCGGGATCAGCGAGGTCGCCGAGATCACCGGGATCACCGCCCACACGTTGCGCTACTACGAGCGGATCGGCCTGGTCGACACCGGTCGCGACGCCTCCGGCCGCCGGGTCTACGACCGGGAGGCCCTCGGCCGCATCGCCTTCGTCACCTGGCTGCGCCTGTCCGGGATGCCGATCGCCGCGGTGAGCCGCTACCTCGAGCTGGCGAAGGCCGGTCCGCACACCCAGGACGAGCGGCTCGGGCTCCTGCTCGACCAGCGCGCGGCGATCGTCGCCCAGCTCCGCGACCTGCAGGGCGCGCTCGCCGTCGTGGACTACAAGATCACCACGTACGGCGGGAGCTGCGGGAGCTGACGGCGCAGCTGCCCGCTCACGAACGGTGCACCGCAGCGATCGCACCGAGTAACCTCCACCCCCGCAGGTCGGGTCCGGGGAACGGGGTGGCGTGAAGGCGGAAGTGGGGGTCGGCGCCACCATCGGGCGCTACCGTCTCGACGGACATCTCGGCCGCGGCGGGATGGGCGAGGTCTACCGGGCCTTCGACACCGGGCGGGAACGGTCGGTCGCCCTCAAGCTGCTGCTGCGCGAGCTGGCGCTCGACGACGAGTTCGTCGCCCGTTTCCGTCGTGAGGCCCGGGTCGCCGCGCGGTTGTCCGAACCGCACATCCTGCCCATCCACGACTTCGGCGAGATCGACGGCCGCCTCTACATCGACATGCGTCTGGTGGACGGGCCCGATCTCGCGGCCGTGCTGGCGCACGGGGCGGTCGCGCCGGACCGGACCGCGGCGATCATCTCCCAGGTCTCGAGCGGCCTCGACTCCGCGCACCGGGAGGGGCTGGTCCACCGCGACGTCAAGCCCGGCAACGTCCTGCTCGCGACCGACGACCCCGTCTTCGCCTACCTCACCGACTTCGGGGTCGCCGCCGAGCAGGACCGTTCGGAGAACCTCACCAGCACGGGCACGGTCATCGGCACGGTCGCGTACCTGGCGCCGGAGATGTTCGAGGGGATCCGTCCCGGGCCCTCGTCGGACATCTACGCGCTGGGCTGCGTCCTCGCGGAGATGCTCCTGGGCCACCGGCCCTTCCGGACGTCGTCGGTCGCCGAGGCCATGCACGCGCACCTCACCCAGGCGCCCCCGCGGCCCTCACGGGAGCGGCCCGGGGTGCCCGCGGCGTTCGACGACATCGTGGCCCGCGCGATGGCCAAGGACCCGCGGCAGCGCTACACGACGGCGGGCGAGATGGGCGCCGCGGTCCTGGCCGCGGTGCGGAGCGACCCGGGCGCGCCCGCGTCCACGGCGCTCATCACCCGGCCCGCCACCCCGGCCCCGACCGGCTCGGAGCGCTCCCCCGACACGGCCTGGAGCGCCGCCCCCGGCCCGGACACCGCCGCGGGCAGCGGGCCCGTCCGGACGACGGTCACCGGCTCCCCGCCTGCCCGCCCGTTCGAGGTCGCCCCGCCCCGGGTGGGGCGTATCCCCGTGCGCCCGGACTACCGCAGGACCTCCGAGCCCCTCCGCTACCCGGCCGTGATCCCCTTCCTCGGCAACCAGCGGTTCGTGGATCTCGTCCGGCAGCGCATCCGGTACTCGCCCGGCGGCTCGCTGCTGCTGACCGGTCTCGACGGCGCCGGGAAGACCACCGTCGTGGCTCGGGCCCTCGACGAGCTGCACACCGAACTGGTGTCGACGGAGCCCGAACCGACCCCGCTCGCCGTCGTGTGGGAGTCCGTCGCCCGCCCGACCTCGCCCACCGAGCTGATCGTGCGGATCCTCCGGGGACTGGCCGAGGCCCTCGATCGCAACCAGATCCTCCCGCGGCTGCCCGAGGAGCTCGTCGAGCTGATCGACCTCGCGCACCGCCGGACCACGACGACCCTGTGGGGAGCTCAGGCCGGCGCGGCCGAGCAGACCACGACGACCGGGCGCAAGCGGGGCCGCTCGACGGGCGGCGAGCAGGCCGCCCTCCCCTACGGCGTCGCCGAGGCCGAGTACGACCTCCTGCGCATCGTGGCGGCGCTCGCCGCGGGGGCGGGCGGCGAGGACACGCCGTCGCGACGCTGGTTCCGGAAGGACGCGGCGCCGGCGTGGGCGGGCCGCGTCGTGGTGGTCATCGACGAGCTGGACCAGCTCACCCGGGACCCGGCGGGGACCGCGTCGATCGAGGAGCTGCTGCGGGTACTCAAGAACACGCTCACCGCCAGCTCGGCGCACTTCGTGTTCGTCGCAGGCGCCGACGTCGTCGACCTCGCGCGCCGGAGCCAGGCGCGCGGGACCAACATCTGGGCCGCGGTGTTCGGTCGCCCCCTCTACCTCAACTGCCTTCCCCCGAGCGCGCCCGGCGAGCTCCTCGCCGGCCTCCTGACGGTCGGGGGCGCGGGCGTCCACCCCGAGCTCCCCGACTACCTCGAGTACCGCTCGCGCGGGCTCCCCGCACTGCTGCTCCACGAGCTCGACGAGCTCGTCGAGTGGCACCCGGACGGCCCCCACGTCGTGATCGACCAGGCGACGGCGCTCCTGGTCTCGTTCTACGCCTCCCTGGAGCGCCGGCTCGGCCCGCTCTGGGCGCAGGCCCGGCCCCGCGGCGTGCTCACCGACCCCGTCGACGTCGACGGCAGGCGCAGCGCCACCTACCTCGTCGTCGACTGGATCCTCGAGCGACGCGGGACGACGTTCACCGCCTCGGACTTCATGGCCGACCGTGCCGCGGGCGTGACCCGCCGGGACCTCACCTCCGACGAGGAGTGCCTCGGGCTCCTCCGCGAGCTCGCGACCGTCGGGATCCTCGACGCTCGCGAGCCCGACTCCGCCCGGGCCACGTCCGTGGGCCGGTCCGGGCGCACCGAGACGGTGTACCGGCTCGCGCGGTCGGTGGCCGAGGCCGTGGCGCAGGTCGCGCCGGCGTCACGGGAGCTCGGGCGGGTGGCCGAGGGCCGCTACGTGCTCGTCGAGGAGCTCGGGCGGGGCGCGCTCGGGCGGACCTACCGGGCGCGCGACGCCTTCCTCGGCCGGGACGTGGCGGTCCGGATGCTCGACGTCCGGGAGCAGCACGACGAGGTCGCGCGCGAACGCTTCCGCCGCGAGGTCGACCTCGCCCGCCGCCTCGAGCACCCGCTGCTGGCCGCGACGATCGCCGTCGTCGACGACGGTGCCCGCCCGGGGCTGGTGTCGGACTTCGTGGTCGGGCTCTCCCTCGACGACCTCATCGCCCGGGGTCCGCTCCGGGCGCCCGTGGCCGTCGACCTCGCCCTGGGGCTGGTCGACCTGCTGCGCTACCTCGACGACCAGGGGGTCGTGCGTCTCGACCTCAAGCCGTCCCACGTCGTCATCACCGCGGACGGCCGGCCGGTGGTGGTCGAGCTGGGTCCGGCCCGCCGCGACGAGGACGACCAGCCGCGGCTGACCGGCGCGGGCATCGTCGTCGGGACCCCGCTCTACCTGTCCCCGGAGCAGCTGGCCGGACGCCCGGTCGACGTCCGCTCGGACCTCTACTCCCTCGGGTTGATCCTCGTCGAGATGCTCCTCGGGCACCCGGCCCGCGGCGGCTCCGTGGCGACGATCGTCGCGCAGGCGGCCACCCACCGGCCCGACCTGAGCGGGCTGACCGGCTCGGCGGAGCTGCGTGACGTGATCACGCAGCTCCTCGACCCCGACCCCGAGAACCGCCACGACGACCCCGCCGAGCTCGCGGCCGCGCTCGAGGCGCTGCCGGAGCGCCGGGAAGACTAGGTGGCGTAGCCACCTACTCCCCCTCGGCCTCGCCCTCCGCCTCGAGGAACGCCTCGCGCAGCGACTCGACCATCGCCGGGTCGGGGTTCTCCCACAGCCCGCGGTCGACCGCCTCGAGCAGCCGCTCCGCCATCCCGTGCAGCGCCCAGGGGTTCGCGTCGCGGAGGAACGCCCGGTTCTGCTCGTCGAGCACGTAGTTCTCGGTGAGCGAGCCGTACATCCAGTCGCTGACGGTGCCCGCCGTCGCGTCCCAGCCGAAGAGGTAGTCGACGGTCGCGGCCATCTCGAACGCGCCCTTGTAGCCGTGGCGGCGCATCGCGGCCATCCAGCGCGGGTTCACGACGCGGCTGCGGAAGACCCGGGCCGTCTCCTCCACGAGCGACCGGGTGCGTACCGCTTCCGGCCGCGTCGAGTCCCCGACGTAGGCCGCGGGCGCGGCCCCGGTCAGCGCGCGCACCGTCGCGATCATGCCGCCGTGGTACTGGTAGTAGTCGTCGGAGTCGGCGATGTCGTGCTCGCGGGTGTCGATGTTCTTCGCCGCGACCGCGATCCGCCGGTAGGCCGACCGCATCTCCTCGACCGCGGACTCGCCGTTGCGGTCGCGCCCGTACGCGTGCCCGCCCCAGGTCGTGTAGATCTCCGCGAGGTCGGCGTCGCCGCGCCACTCCCGCGAGTCCATCGCCTGCAGCAGGCCCGCCCCGTACGCACCGGGCGGCGAGCCGAAGATCCTCGTCGTGGCCTGCTGCCAGCTGCTGCCGCCCGCCTCGTCCGCGCGGGCGTGGGCGGCGACGAAGTTGTCCTCGTCGGCCTCATCGAGACCCGCCACCAACTGCACCGCGTCGTCCATCGTCGCCACGACGTGCGGGAACGCGTCGCGGAAGAAGCCGCTGATCCGCAGCACGACGTCGACGCGGGGCCGGCCGAGCTCCTCGGCGGCGGTGACCTCCAGGCCCGTGACCCGCCGCGACGCCTCGTCCCACACCGGCCGCACACCCATCAGCGCGAGGGCCTCGGCGATGTCGTCGCCGCTGGTGCGCATCGCCGCCGTCCCCCAGAGCGAGAGCCCGACGCTGGTGGGCCACTCGCCGTCGTGGTCCTCGCGGTACCGCTCGAGCAG
>NZ_DASXJS010000016.1:0-8297 GCF_036497245.1 Actinomycetospora sp.
TGGCCTGCTCCTCGTCCAGGGCGACCGCGGTCGCGGTGACGCCGCCCGCGAGGTCGGCGAGCGTGGCGACGCGGCCGTACGCCGCGGCCGAGCGGAACTGGGCCTCGTAGCCGGTGCGCGCCGCGTCCGCCTCGACCAGGGTCTGGGCGCCGCCGGGTTCGAACGAGCCGGCCAGGTAGGCGGCCTCGAGCTGGGCCCGCTCGGTGGCCAGCTCCGCCCGCTCGCGCGAGAGCGCCCCGAGCGCGCGGACGGTCGCGCCGAGCTCGGGGTCGGATCCGGAATTTCCCCCCGTCGCCTCGCTCGCCCCGCCCTGCGCGACCTCGTCGTCGACGGCGAGCAGGTCGTCGCCCACAGCGGTGTAGCGGGTGACGACGACCCCCGCCGGGACCTGGCTCGAGAGCACGGCCGCGCGGACCGCCGGGAGGCTGTCGACGCGGAAGAGCGCCTGGTCGAGACGCGTGCGGGTCGAGGCCGCGGTCGCGGAGTCGGAGGTGACCGCGTCCGCGCGGCGGCGCAGGTCGGCGGTGGCGAGGTCGGCGCGGCGCTGCGCGTCGGACACGGCGCTGCGGAGCCCGGCGGGTCGGCCGGCGGCGACGTACGCCGCGGAGGTGGCCTGCTCCTCGTCCAGGGCGACCGCGGTCGCGGTGACGCCGCCCGCGAGGTCGGCGAGCGTGGCGACGCGGCCGTACGCCGCGGCCGAGCGGACCGCGCCGGCGACCCCGACGACGCCGAGCGCGACGGCGACGATCGTGGGCACCGCGATGAGCGCGACCAGCCGGGTGCGCACGCTGCGGCGCCCGCGGGGCCGTTCCGTCGCGTGTCCCGGGGCCCGGGCGGCGCCGGGTCCGCCGGCGCGGGCGGTGCCGCCGGACGGGGTCGAGGCCGCCGCGGTCGGCACCGCGAACGCCTCCGTCGGGGGGTCGTCGTCGAGGGGGCGGCGGGAGCGGTCGGTGCGCACGAGCGCCGCCGCGACCACGGTGATCACCGAGACGACCACGAGGTAGCCCGCGACCGACGCCGACGAGCCGGTGGCCGCGAACAGCGCCGTCGCGATGATCGGTGCCAGACCGCCGCCGAGGACCGTGCCGAGCTGGTAGCCCAACGAGGCGCCGCTGTAGCGCACCCGCGCGGCGAACAGTTCGGTGTAGAGCGCGGCGAGCGGGCCGTACATGGCGCCGAGGGCGAGGTGCGCGACGGCGAGGGCGAGCCACAGGCCCCAGGTCGCGCCGGAGTCGATGAGCGCGAACGCCGGGAACGCCCAGATCATCGAGACGATCGCGGCGGTCAGGTACACCGGCCGTCGTCCGAACCGGTCCGAGAGCGCGGCGCCGCCGACGATCCCGGGGATCTGGAAGGCCTGGGTGACGGTCAGGACGAGCAGCGCGGTCGTCTTCGGCGTGCCCAGCTGCGTGGGCAGGTAGGTGAGCAGGTAGGTGACGTAGACCCACAGGCTGGCGCTGGCGGCGACGAACAGCGCCGCGGCGAGCACGATCGTGCCGGGGCTGCGGCGCAGCACCTCGAGCACCGGGGCGCGGGCGGGCCCCTCGGACCACGTCGTGGTGTCGCTCGAGAGCGCCGTGAACGCCGGCGACTCCTCGATGCGCCGCTGCATGACCAGACCGAGCACGACGACGAGCACGCTGACCAGGAACGGGATCCGCCAGCCCCAGACGGCGAACTGCTGGGCCGGCATGAGCGCCGAGACCAGGAAGAACAGCCCGCTGGAGACGATCCCGCCGATCGGCGACCCGAGCTGGGCGATGCTGCCCCACAGGCCCCGCCGTCCCGGGGGCGCGGCCTCGGTGAGCAGCAGCACCGACCCCGCCCACTGCCCGCCGAGCGCGAGCCCCTGCAGCAGCCGGAGCACGACGAGGATGATCGGCGCGGCGATCCCCCAGGTTGCGTAGCTCGGGAGGAGCCCGACGAGCACGGACGCGACGCCCATCGCCACCGTCGAGCCGGCCAGCGCGGCACGCCGCCCCACCCGGTCCCCGATGCGGCCGAAGAGGATGCCGCCGAGCGGGCGCGCGACGAACGCCAGCGCGAACGTCGCGAAGCTCGCCAGCACCTGGCCGGTGGCCCCGAGCGGCGTGAAGAACGCGGGCCCGAGGACCACCGCCGAGGCGGTCGCGTAGAGGAAGAAGTCGTACCACTCGACCGAGGACGCGGCCGTGCACAGCGCAGCGAGTCGCCCCATCGGTCTCGCCTGGTCGGGCACGGTTCCGGACATCGTGTCGGATGCTAACGAGCCTCGCGCGACGGGGCAGAACGGACCAGGCGGTTGGGGCGAACTTCCGGGTACACGGGCCCCCGCACCCACCCCGGACAGACGACGACCCCCGCCGGAACACCGGCGGGGGTCGTGAGTTGAGAGTGGAGCTGAGGGGAATCGAACCCCTGACCTACTCGATGCGAACGAGTCGCGCTACCAACTGCGCCACAGCCCCAACGAGCGAGAACTCTAGCAACCGGGGCCGCGTCCGTCGCGAGGCGGCCCCGGGAGCACCGGGCCCGCCCCCGACCTCACGCGCCGGCGGCCATCCGTCGGTACGCGGGCACCCGGGAGTCCGAGAGATCGTGGAAGTCCGGGTCCTCGTCGGTGTCGGCGACCAGCTCCATGCCGGCGGGCACCGCGGGTGCCGGGGTGCGCGGCGCGATCCAGCGCGGCGAGGGGACGTCGACGCCGTCGTCGGGCTCCTCCTCGAGGTCGTCGAGGTCCTCGTCGAGATCGCGCCCGTCGTCGAGGTCGTCCGTGTCGTCCTCGACGTCCCACCGCTCGGCGTCGGCGAGACGGTCCTCGTGGTCGGCCTGACGCTCCTGGCGGGCCTCCAGCGCGCGGCGCTCCCCGGTCAGCCGGGCCAGGCGGCGCCTGCGGACCTCGTCCTCGATCCGGGTCTGGCGGCGCAGGAACACCAGGTACCCGACCAGGCCGAGGTCGGTGGCGAGGTGCAGCCACCACAGCGTGGGCGTGACGACCAGCGCGGCCAGTAGCGAGAGCACCGCCACGGCGACCAGCCCGACCGCGACCCGCTGACGGAACGCGTAGCGGGTGTGCGCGGCGGCGGCCGCGGCGTCGGCGTCGAACCCGCCGCGTCCGGGGCGGTAGCTCCGTGCGTGGTGGTCGGCCACGTCGTACGGGCCGGGCGCCTCGTCCCCGAGATCGTCCTCGGGCCCGTACCCGTCGTCGTACCCGTGCTCGTCGTACCCGTGCTCGTCGTACCCGTCGTACCCGTCGTCCTCGCGGTCGGCGGTCGCGAGGCGGCCCTCGTCGCGGTCGTCCATGCCCTCGTCCTCCCCGGCGTCGTCCCGGAACGGCCTGCGGCCCCGGCCGCGGTCGAGCACGCGGCCCTGCGGCGCGTCTGCGCCGGGCGCGTGCGTGTCCTCGCTGTCGATCTCCGGCGCCGTGTCCGTCTCCGGCTCCGCGGTCGCGATCGCCGTCGTGGTCGCGGCGGCGGTCATGGCGGCCGTCGTGGTGGTGCTCGCGGAGCGGTCCGGGCGCGCGAGCACCCGCGCGCTGAGGTGCGCCTCGGCGGGCCGCGGCACCGTCTGGCGCCTGCGGGCCACCACCGGCACGAGGACCGCGAGCCACGCCACGACCAGCGCGGCGAACACCAGCGAGCTCGGCATCGTCCGCCTCCCCGACCCGGTCACGACCTGACCTTCGAGCCCGCCCCCCTCGGGGCCGACCCGCCGGCGCCGCTCCCTCGGGGGGACCGTGACCGACACTCGCCACGCTAGTCACACGAGTCCCATGCGCCCCGTAGCCGACACGGCGTGTCGTGTGCGAACCGTGACGACAACCCTCCAGTGAGGGAAGCAATGCCGTAGCGGTGCGGCCGGTGACCACTCGATGGACTGGCGGAACCACCGATGCTGCTGGGCCATGTGGGTGCTCCAGCGCCGGTCGAGCGCCGGGTGGAGCCCCGAGAGTGCCGGACGGCCCCCGCTCAGGCTCGGGAGGCGCGCCCGGCGCGCAGCAGACGGGGCACGAGACCGTCGGGGAGCACGTCCTCGGCGGTCACCGCGAGGACGATGTGGTCCCGCCAGTCCCCGTCGACCTCGAGGTAGCGCTTCAACAGCCCTTCCTCGCGGAAGCCGAGCTTGGCGAGCACCCGCAGGCTCGCCGCGTTCTCCGGTCGGACGGTGGCCTCCACGCGGTGCAGCCCGACGCGGGAGAAGCAGTGGTCGACGGCGAGGGCCACGGCCGCCGTCGTCACGCCCTGCCCGGCGTGCTCGGCGGACACCCAGTAGCCGACGTAGGCGGACAGGAGCGGCTCGCGGACGATGTTCCCGACGACGACCTGACCCGCGAACCGCCCGTCGACGGTCAGTGCGTACGGGAGCGCGCTCCCGGCGCGGCCCATCGCGCGGAGCGTCCCCCAGCGGCCCGGCCACTCGATCAGCGCGTTGTGGTCGATCCAGCGCCCGGGCGGCATCGGCTCCCAAGGCGTCAGGTACGCCTCGTCGCGCAGTCGCAGGCGGGACCACTCGCGGCCGTCGCGGAAGCGGACCGGACGCAGCGTGACCACGCCGGCCGGGGTGCGCAGCGCGCGCAGCCGGTCCGGCCAGCCGGGGTGACGGCCGGTGGGGCGTGTCCCTCCCCAGATCGGCACGCCCATGTCGATCGTTCTAGCAGAGGAGCCCACCTATCGAGGCGCGAGGAACGCCACCTGCACGGGATGGTCCAGCCCCGCCTCGACGGTCTCCTCGTCCAGGATGATCAATGCGTTCGCCTCGGCCAGCGAGGACAGCAGGTGCGAGCCCGCCGTCCCGAGCGGCTGGGCGAGGTAGTCGCCGGTGCTGCGGTCGCGGAGCAGCTGGCCGCGGACGTAGCTGCGCCGCCCCGGCCGGGAGGCGACCGGCGAGAGCAGCCGGGCGGTCACCTCGCGCCGGTGCAGTTCCGGGCGCCCCAGGGCCAGGCGCACCAGCGGCCGGACGAGCACCTCGAACACGATGAGCGCCGAGGTCGGGTTCGCCGGGAGCAGGAACGTCGGGATCTCGTCGGCGCCCAGGCGGGCGAAGGCCTGCACCGAGCCGGGGTGCATCGCCACCCGGGAGGTGTCCATCGGGCCGAGCTCGCCGAGTGCCGTGGCGACGGCCTCGCCGTGCGCCCCGCCGACGGCCCCGGCCACGAGGACCACCTCGGCGAGCCCCAACCGGGCGGCGACGGCCTCGCGCACCGTCTCGGGGTCGCTGCCGACGATGCCGATGCGGGTCACCTCGGCGCCGGCGTCGCGGGCCGCGGCGGCCAGCGCGTAGGAGTTGACGTCGACGATCTGTCCCGCGCCCGCGGTGCGGTCGACGTCGACGAGCTCGTCCCCGACCGCGATCACCGACACCCGCGGCTTCGGGTGGACCAGCACCTTCGTCCGGCCCACGGCGGCCAGCAGGCCGACCTGCGCGGGCCCGACGACGACGCCGCGGCGCACCGCGACGTCCCCGGGCGCGACGTCCTCGCCGGTGCGCCGCACGAACGCCGCCGACGGGACGGGGGCCTTGACCGTGACGCGGGCGCGGCTCGACGGCGCGGCGTCGTCGGTGTGGTCGTGCGGGGCGACGGCGTCGGCCAGGGTCGGCAGCGGTGCTCCGGTCGCGACGCGGACGGCCTGCTTCGGGCTCAGGCGGTGGGCCTGCCGCGACCCGGCGGCCACCTCCCCGACCACGGGCAGCTCGACCGGTTCCTGGTCGGCCTCGCGCACGTCGACGGCGCGCACGGCGAACCCGTCGACGGCGGCCTGGTCGAACCCCGGCAGCGCGCGGTCGGCGACGACCTCCTCCGCACAGAGCAGTCCCTGCGCCTCGGAGATGGGCACGCGTACGGGGGCCGGTCGCACCGCGGCGTCGAGCACCCGGCGCAGCTGGGCATCCACGGTCCTCACGGGGCCATCGTCCTACGACACGCCGCGCGAGCCGGTAACGACGCGCCGGGTTCGCCACACGGCCGGGCACCTCCCGGCGCGGCACAGGCGACTCCGGGCCCTTCGCTAGTCTCGGCCCCGTGAGCGCCGACCACCCAGCCGCCGACCACCCCGCCGTCGTCAAGCTGGAGAAGGCGGGCGCCCACCCGATGGAGGTCGCCGCCTTCCGCAGGCGGCTCGCTCAGCTCGCCGACCCCGGCGTGGGCACGCTGCCCGGCGACCAGCTCTCCCCCGTCGCGCCGCTCCCCCGGCTCGACGACCTCCCCGAGCCGGACGACGCGACCACGCGCGCGGTGCTCGACCGCCTCGCCGTCGTGAAGCTCAACGGCGGGCTCGGGACGAGCATGGGCCTCGACGGGCCGAAGTCGACGCTGGAGATCAAGCCGGGCCGCAGCTTCCTCGACGTCATCGCGATCCAGACGCTCGCGCTGCGCCGGAGCACCGGAGCACGGCTCCCGCTGCTGCTCATGGACTCGCCGACCACGCGGCCGCCGTCATTGGAGCGCCTGCGCGCGCACGAGGGCCTCGACGACCAACCGCTCCCGCTGGACTTCCTGCAGGGCATCGAGCCGAAGCTGGACGCGGCGACCCACGAGCCCGCGGAATGGCCCGCGGACCCGCAGCTGGAGTGGTGCCCGCCGGGGCACGGCGACATCTACACCGCGCTCGCGGCGAGCGGGATCGCGGCGACGCTGCTCGAGGCAGGCGTGCGCTGGTGCTTCGTCTCCAACGCCGACAACCTCGGCGCCCGCCCCGACCCGCGCATCGCCGCGTGGGTCGCCGAGCACGAGGTGCCGTTCCTGCTCGAGGTGGTGCGCGGGACCGAGTCGGACCGCAAGGGCGGGCACCTCGCGATGCGCGACGGGCGGCTCGTGCTGCGGGAGTCCGCCCAGGTTCCCGACGGCGACCCCTCCTTCGGCGACCTCAGCCGCTGGCACTACTTCAACACCAACAACATCTGGTTCGACCTGGAGGCGATCGCCGCGCTGCAGGAGGCCGACCCGGCCGCCCCGGAGCTGCCACTGATCGTCAACCGGAAGACCGTCGACCCGACCGACAAGGGCTCCACCCCGGTCCTCCAACTGGAGACCGCCATGGGCGCGGCCGTGTCGACGATCGACGGCGCAGGCGCACTCGAGGTACCCCGCACCCGGTTCGCGCCGGTGAAGACGACCGACGACCTCCTGGTCGCGCGCTCGGACCTCTGGGAGCTGCGCGAGGACGGCGCGATGGTGCCGCACTTCGACGGCGTCCCGCCGGTGGTCTCGTTGGACAAGGCCCATTTCGGGCTGCTCCGCGACTTCGAGGCGCGGTTCCCGGGCGGCGCCCCGTCCCTGCTGGACGCGCAGCGGCTCGAGGTGCGCGGGGACGTGACGTTCGCCGGGCCGGTGACGGTGCGCGGGTCGGTGACCGTCGACGGGCCGCGCACCCTCGACGGCGGCACGCTCGAGGGGTGAGCACCACCAAGGACGAGCTGCGCCGGGAGCTGCTCGCCCGGCGTCGTGAGCGTTCCGACGCCGACCGGTGGCGTGACGCCGGCGCCCTCGCCGCAGGCCTGCCCGGGGTGCTCGACGCGCTCGGTGCCGACCCCGACCGCCCGGTGTGCCTGCACGTCCCGGTCCGCCGCGAGCCCGGGGCCGCCCCGGACGGCGCGGTCCCGATGCTCGACGCCGCGGTCGTGCTCGGCCGCCGCGTGCTGCTCCCGGTGACCGTGGGCGAGGCACCCCTGGACTGGGCCTGGTTCGGAGGTCGCGGGGACCTCGTGCCGGGCGCCCACGGGCTGCTCGAGCCCGGCGGCGACCGGGTCGGGCCACCGGCGATCGGCGACGCGGCGCTCGTCATCGTGCCCGCGCTGGCGGCGACGGCGGCCGGGGTCCGGCTCGGGCGCGGCGGTGGCCACTACGACCGGAGCCTGCCGCTGGCCTCGCCCTCGACGGTGCTCGTGGCGCTCGTCGGCGACGACGAGCTCGTCGCCGACCTGCCCGTCGAGCCGCACGACGTCCGGGTCCACGCCGTGTGGCGTCCCACGGCGGGCCTGCTGCGGACCGTCGCGCCCGGCGGCGTGATCGGAACACCGTGACGTCCGCCCGTGTTGGCACTCACGTGGCAGGAGTGCCAGATATACTCCTCCCGACGCAGAGTCCCCGCGGGTGACGACAGGAGCGCGAGCGTGCCCACCTACCCCTACGCCTGCACCGAGTGCGACAACCGGTTCGAGCAGGTCCAGGCGTTCACCGACCCCTCGCTGACGGAGTGCCCCGAGTGCGGGGGCCGGCTGCGCAAGGTGTTCTCGTCGGTCGGCATCGTCT
The DNA here is from genome assembly GCF_036497245.1 of Actinomycetospora sp. Lineage (GTDB taxonomy): Bacteria > Actinomycetota > Actinomycetes > Mycobacteriales > Pseudonocardiaceae > Actinomycetospora. The sequence goes on from NZ_DASXJS010000016.1 coordinate 8,228, forward strand.
TCAAGGGCAGCGGCTTCTACCGCAACGACAGCCGGGCGAGCGCGTCCAGCTCCTCCTCGTCGTCCGCCGA
>NZ_DASXJS010000017.1:0-9847 GCF_036497245.1 Actinomycetospora sp.
GTTGAACCGGTAGAGGGTCTCGATCTGCCACCACCGCGAGGCGATCCGCAGCAGGCGTGCCCAGAGCCGCGCCACCGGACCGGCGCCGATGCGCTCGCCCCGTTCCAGTGCGGAGCGGAACACCGCGAAGTTCAGCGACACCCGGGCCACGTCGAGGCCTCGGCATGCCCCGAGCAGGTCGGTGATCAGCAGCTCGTTCAGCCCGTTCTCGGTGACCGCGGGGTCGCGGATCATGAGGTCGAGCGAGAGCCCCTCGGTGCCCCACGGCACGAACTGCAGGAGGCCCTTCGGGACCTCGTCCTCCGTGGCCACGACGACGACCGCCTCCGGGTCGGCCTCGGCGTCGGCGGCGCGGGAGAGCGCCATGGAGAACCCGCGCTCGTCGGGCCCGCCACGCCAGCGTTCCACGCACGCCCGCAGCGTCGCGAGCTCGTCCTCTCCCACGTCGCGCAGCCGCCGGACCGAGGTCTCGTACCCGGCGCGCTTGATGCGCGAGACAGCCTGCCGCACGGTGCGCATCGCGCGGCCCTGCAGTGAGAACGTGGCCACGTCGACGATGGCCTCGTCGCCGAGCTCGAGCGCGTCGAGTCCGGCCTCCCGGGACCAGACGCGGGCGCCGGTCTCGGAGCACCCGAGCACGGCGGGCACCCACCCGTGGCGCCGGCACACCGCCACGAACTCCTCGATCGCCCCCGGCCACGCCTCGACGTCGCCGAGCGGGTCGCCGGACGCCAGGGCGACGCCCGCCACGATCCGGTAGGCCACCGCGGCCTTCCCCGACGACGAGAACACCACCGACTTGTCGCGGCGCAGCGCGAAGTAGCCCAGCGAGTCCGCGGCCCCGTGGCGCTCGAGCAGCCCGCGGATGCCGGTGACGTCGTCGGGCGAGAGCTGGGGGCGTGGCTCGGCCGATCGCAGCAGGAAGTACCCGCCGAGCACGAGCGCCCCGACGCCGAAGCTGAGCCCGACGGCGGCCGTCAGGTCGTCGTACCAGCCGAGCCGGAACTCGACGGGGCCCTCGACCCCGATCAGCGAGAGCGCCGCGTGCGAGAGCTTCTCCCCGATCGAAGGCCGACCGACCAGGAACGTCGGCCGCACGAGGACCAGCATCGCCGTCACGATGACCAGCCCGGCCGCCAGCAGCTGGAGCACCAGGCGGAGCGCGGCGAACCGGCCCACGGGGTCGGGCACGGCGTCGAACTCGCGGCGGGTGAGCAGCAGGCCGATCAGGAGGACGGCGGCCACCACGAGCGGCGGGATCGGGTGGCGTCCGAGGGCGTGCGACGCGATGATCACCGCGCACATCAGGACCGCGAGCTGCCAGGCCCGCCGCTTGCGCCGCCGCAGGCCCGTGGCCAGGAGCATCAGCCCGACACCCGCCGTCGCGAGGATGACGGTGCCCACGAGCGACGCCTCGACCGGCAGCCCGTACCAGGTCGCGGGCTCCAGCCGCCGTCGCGCCGCGGGAGCGAAGATCGAGACGATCGTGAGCAGGCCGACCAGACGCGCCGCCCAGACGACCATCCGCGCGATGCGTGCGCGTCGACGCCGCTCCTGCCGGAGCGCACCCTCCTCGGGCCGGTCCTGAGTCGTCGTCACACCCACGTCCTCCGGCTGGGCTGACGCGCCCCGCGGGGCGCGTCAGCGCAAGTGCGCGTCGAACCAGTTGAGCACGCGGTTGCGTGCCTCCGTGCGGGTCCCCTCGCCGCCCTGCTCCTCGAGCGGGTCGGGCTGTACCGGGGCGGCCTCGTCGGCGTCGAACCGGTGCTCGGCCGCGGGGAAGACCACGACGTCGACGACGGCACCGGACGCGTGAGCGGCCTCGCGGAGCCGGTCGACGTCGGAGGGGTCGATCGGGTCCCCGGTCTCGCCGTAGAGCCCGAGCCAGGGGCAGGTCAGTTCGCCGACGACGTCGAGCAGGGCGGGCAGCCCGTCGGCGAGCGGCGTCGCCACGCCGGCCGCGGCGACCGTCACGGCCGCCCCGAGCGCGCGCTGGGAGGCGACCACGAGCGCCGCCGTCGCGCCGAGGTCGAAGCCCAGGACGCCCATGCGGTCCGACGGCACCCCGTGGTCGGCGAGCCAGCCGAACGAGGCGTCCGAGTCGGCGAGGACCGAGGCGCCGGAGACCCGGGCGGCACCCTCCGACACCGAGTCGGCGTCGTCGTACCGGGCCGCTCCTTCGCGGTGGAACAGGTGCGGGGCGACCGCGAGCCAGCCCTCGCCCGCCAGGCCCTCCACGATGCGCTCGGTGCGCTCGGTGACCCCGCGCGCGGAGTGCAGCACGACGATCCCGCCCCGCACCGCCGCCTCGGGCTCGCCGACGGTCACCGCGAGCTCGGTGTCGTCGACGAGCGGGATCGTCTCCGTCCGGGTCGTCATGGTCACCAGCCTTCCACGTCGGGTCCCGCAGGTCGGGAACCGGCCGGACGAACAACGGCCACCGTGACCTGCGGATTACCGTGGTGGGGTGACCGCACCGACGCCGCTCCGCCCCGATCTGTCCTCGCTGCCCGCCTACGTCGCGGGCCGCACCGTCGCGGGGGCGGTCAAGCTGGCGAGCAACGAGGTCGCGCTCCCCCCGCACCCGACGGTGCAGGCGGCGGTCGCCGAGGCGGTGGCCGCGGGCAACCGGTACCCGGACATCACCGTCTCCGCGCTGATCCGCCGCCTCGCCGAGCACCACGGCGTCGCGGCGGAGCGGGTCGCGGTCGGCTGCGGGTCGGTGGCGCTGTGCCAGCAGCTGGTGTCGTCAGTGTGCTCGCCGGGCGACGAGGTGGTGTTCGCCTGGCGCTCGTTCGAGGCCTACCCGATCGTGACGCTGATCGGCCACGCGACCGCCGTGTCGGTGCCGCTCACCCCGGGCCACGTCCACGACCTGGACGCGATGGCCGACGCGATCACCGATCGCACCCGGGTGGTGTTCGTCTGCAACCCGAACAACCCGTCCGGCACGGCGGTCCGCCGCGCGGACCTGGAGGCGTTCCTCGCCCGCGTCCCGGACCACGTGCTCGTGGTGCTCGACGAGGCCTACCGCGAGTTCGTCTCCGACCCCGAGGTTCCCGACGGGCTCACGCTGCTCGACGCCCACCCGCACGTCGTCGTGCTGCGCACGTTCTCCAAGGCGCACCGCCTCGCCGGCCTGCGGGTCGGGTACGCGATCGGCCCGGCCGACCTCGCGTCCGCGCTCAAGAGCGTCTCGGTGCCGTTCTCGGTGTCCTCGCCCGCGCAGGCGGCGGCGATGGCCGCGCTCGACGTCCTCGACGAGCTGCTGGCCGACGCGCGCGGTGCGGTCGCCGAGCTCGGGCGGATGGCGGCGGCGCTGCGCGGGATGGGCTACGAGGTGCCCGACTCGCAGGCGAACTTCCTGTGGCTGCCGCTGCGCGAACGCACCCAGGCCTTCTCGGAGCACGCGCTGGATCACAAGGTGGTCGTGCGCGCGTTCTCCCCGGACGGGGTGCGGATCTCGGCCGGGCTGCCCGACGAGAACGACCTGCTGCTCGACGCCGCGTCGTCGTTCCCCGGCTGACGGGTCGACCTGCCCCGGGGCCACCGGGTGAGCAGCCGGTGCGCCGGCGCCTCGACGAGGCGGGTGAGCAGCCAGCCGAGGAGGATCGCGAGCAGGAGCACCCCGCCGATCCGGCTCCAGCCGGTGATCCCGAGCCGGTCCTGCGCGAGCCACGCGAAGAAGTAGCCGATCTGCTGGTTGCCCAGGTACACGCCGTAGGAGATCCCGGCGAGCCATCCGATGATCCGCGGGAGCGGCCCCACCCGCAGGAAGTTCCAGTCCGGGCCGAGCGTCGCCGCGGCGACGAGCAGGACGGCCAGGGCCAGGACGATCGCCGAGTCCACGTCCGGGGTGATGATCGCCTCGGCGAGCACGCCGGCCGCGGTGAGCGCGGCGAGGTGGGTGAGGGAGATGCGGCGGGTGCTGGCCAGCCACATCGCGAGCCCGATCGCGAAGAGCTGCCAGCGCCACATGACGAACCCGTCGGACAGCGTCGCCAGCCAGCCGGTGGCGCACTCGGCGAGCAGCACCGGCGCGACGACCCCCGCCCAGGCCAGCACCGGGAGGGCCGCCGGGTGGCGCCACAGGTCGCGCCCGAGCACGCCGACGGCCAGCGCCGCGAGCGTGAACACCCCGATCTGCAGCGGCAGCGTCCAGTACGAGTGGTCCATGTAGGTCACGGCGGGGTCGAAGCTCTGGACGAGCAGCAGGTTCCCGACGAGGTCCCGCACGCCCGGGCGCCAGTACCCGAAGTCCGCCGCGACGAGGGTCGCGCCGTAGGTGATCACGACCGCGACGAGGTAGGCGGGGACCAGGCGGGCGATCCGCTGCCACCACCACCGGCCGGGCCGCCGCTTCGCGATCGTCACGCAGACGAAGTACGCGGAGATGACCATGAGCGTGTTCGCGCCCGCCTCGACGCTCCAGGTGAACGGCGGTGCAACCAGCCACGGCATGACGCCCTGGGCGGTGAACGTGGCGTGCTGGACGACGACGCTGACCACCGCGAGGACGCGGATCACGTCCCAGCTCAGGCGTCGCTCGCCGGACGCGGCCGGGCGCAGCAGCCGACCCGACGGGGCGGCGGGTGAGGCGGAGTGCGGAGCGGCGGGGGAGGAGGTCGGCGATGCTGCGTCGGCCGACCGCGGGCGCTCCTCGATCACGGTCATCGGCGCCGGACGCTACGGAGGACGGCTGAGGGGGCGCTGAGAGCTGTGTACGACGCGGGTGAGCAGTCGGCGGCGGTCGGTCGGCGGAGTCCGGGGCACGGCGGGCGGGCGAATGGCGGGGCTGCGACGATGCGGCGCGATCATCGGCCTGCTGGAGGGAGTGCGATGCGGACCTGGCGGCTCTCCCCGGTCTCCGACCCGGCGGCCGGCCTCGCCGAGATCGCGGGCCTCGCGCTCAACTACGACCCGGAGACCTCCGGCGGGCGCGGCTGGCACCACGACCGGCTCCGGCACACCCTCGCCGTCGAGGACCCGGGGGACCCCGAGCCGGGCGGGCCGTGGGAGATCGCCTGCGGGCTGGTCCGCGACTACGAGTTCTCCGACCGCCACATCATGTCCGCGATCTTCCACTCGCGGGCGCCGCTGGTCGGGCGGGACATGCTCCTCGAGGGACGCTTCCTCGTGCTGCGCCTGCCCATGGGCGTGCGGGTCGACGCCGAGATCGACGAGACCCGCGAGCGCGCCGACGGCGCGCGGGAGCGGGTCTGGGGCTGGAGCTACCGGACCCTGGAGCACCACCTGGAGCGCGGCCGCCTGGTCTACGAGGTGGTCAAGAACACCACGACGGGCCGGGTGGAGTTCGTCATCACCGGCGTCTCCTCCCGCGCCGCGATCACCAACCCGGTGCTGGCGGTGGGGTTCTCGGTGTTCGGGCGGGTCACCCAGCGCCGCTTCTACCGCGCGGCCGCCGCGTGCCTGGCCGACCGCGTCCGGGCCGTGCTCGAGGGCGGCGACCGGCCGGTGCCCGACCCCGTGGGGCCCGACGACGTGGTCCGGGCCCCCTCGCGCTGAGACTCCGACATCCGGCACGTTCCCGTCGCTCCGCCCGCCCGGAACCGGGAGGATCACTGGCGTGACCAGCCCGCGCACCCAGTGGTACCGCCCGATGACGGCCCGGGACCCGCACGAGGAGCACCGCACGGCGTCGCCGCTGGAGCTCCTGTTCGACCTCACGTTCGTCGTGGCCATCTCCAGCGCCGCGGCCGAGCTGCACCATGCGATCAGCGAGGCCCACATCGCCGCCGGCGTGTTCGGCTACCTCGTCGTGTTCTTCGCGATCTGGTGGGCCTGGATGAACTTCACCTGGTTCGCCTCGGCGTACGACTGCGACGACGCGCTCTATCGCGTGCTCACCGTGCTCCAGATGGCCGGCGTCCTCGTGCTCGCGGTCGGGGTGCCCGCCGCGTTCGAGCGCTTCGACATCGGCACCGTCGTGCTGGGCTACACGATCATGCGGGTCGCCATGATCACGCTCTGGTTGCGCGCCGCCCACGGCGATCCGGCGCGCGCCCCGGTGACCCGTACCTACGCCGCCGGGCTCACCGTCATCCAGCTGCTCTGGATCGGGCTCGTGTTCGTCCCGGTGCCGTGGGGGGTCATCGGGTTCGTCGTGCTGGTCGCCCTGGAGGTCTCGCTCTCGCCGTTCGCGGAGTCCCGCGAGGTCGACGCCGAGAAGGGCACGCCCTGGCACCCCGAGCACATCGCCGAGCGCTACGGGCTGCTGACCCTCATCGTGCTCGGCGAGGTGATCCTCGGGATCACCGGCGCCTTCGGGCCTGCGCTCTCGGAGCGCGGGTTCTCGATCTCCCTGCTGCTCCTCGGGGTCGGGGGGCTGCTCGTCGTCGTCGGGCTCTGGTGGATCTACTTCCTGGCCGGTGACGACGAGGGCCTGAGGTCGGCGCGGGTCGCGTTCCTGTGGGGCTACGGGCACTACGTGGTGTTCGGCGGCATCGCCGCGGTGGGCGCGGGCCTCGAGGTGGCGGTGGACGCCGAGGAGCATGTCTCGCACGTCTCGGCGACGACCGCCGCGTTCTCGGTGGCGATCCCGATGGCGCTGGTGCTGATCGTGCTGACGGCGCTGCGGCGCCTGACCTGGGCGCCCGGCTCGCTCGCGGTCGGCTACGTCGCGTTCGCCGTCGTCGGGGTGCTGGTGTGCGCCGCTGTCGCGGGAGTCGTCGGCATCGGGGTGTCGGTGGTGCTCATGGGACTGGTGCTCACGGCGATGCTCAGCGGCTACCTGCTCCTGCTGCGGCGTCGGGCGGCCGTCTCGACCTCGGGGGCGTAGCGGGCCGGGCGCGCCTCAGCGACGGGGGTCGGTGCGCCCGAGCAGGCCCGCGAGCCGGTCGATCGCCGGCGCCGTCGCGTCGACGGGCACGGCGGGTGCGAACGGCAGCCGGGTGCGGTCGGCGGTCGCGAACATCGACTCGGTGAACGCGATCCCGGCCTGCGCGAGGTCCTCGGGGAACGCGGCCGGGTCCTGGCCGGAGGCCACCGCCACGTCCCATCCGTGCACCAGGGCCTCGACCGTCCGGAGTCCCAGGGCGACCGGCACGGGCACGGTCCCGAACGGCACGGTGACGGTGCCCGAGAGTGCCCCCGGGGCAGCGAACGCGGTGACCGCGCGTGCCGAGGAGTCCCGGAAGCGGCCGGCGAGGGAGTCGTCGTCGGTGGTCCCGGCGAGGGCGGGGTCGAGGGCGGCGGCCACGCCGTGGTTGCCGGTGATCACGTGCTCGACGACGTCGGCGACCGTCCAGCCCCCACACGGTGAGGGCGCGTCGTGACGGTCCTCGGGGACGCCGTCCACGATCGTCGTCGCGGCCCCCAGCGCGCGCTCGAGATCGGCCACCGGACCCGGCGTCGTCGTCACGGAGGACATCGTGGCGTCCGGCCGGGCGACGCGCCAGCGTCCTCAGCCCGCGGGCGTGAGCAATGGCGTGCGGCGGTAGAGGTCGAGCGAGACGACCGCGAGCCACGTCCACGCCAGGATCACCGCGACCCAGAACCCGAGCACGACCGCCGGGTTCGCCGACCCACTGGCGACACCGAGGAAGGCCACCAGGAAGAGCACCCCCGTGATCCGGGAGAACCAGGCCGTGCGGGACTGCCGGAGCGCGGCGTAGTGGCGGGCAAGCACGAGCGCGCCGGCGATCAGGCCCAGGAAGCCGATGCCCCCCGCCACGAGGTGGCCGACGCCGCCGACGGTGAGGGTGGTCGGAGGCCCGTCGGGGGTTCCGGCCGGGAATCCGTTCATCGGGTCCGCCACGAACACGCCCGCGGCGACGAGCCCGGCGCCGTAGAGGCCGACGAGGCGGGGACCCCACACCGTGCCGGGGCCTCCCCCGAGCACCCGCAACGCCCGTGACATGCCGACCGCCGCGGCCACCGTCATGAGGCCGGACACCACGAAGTTCGCGATCTGGATCCAGCCCAGCGGCCCGTTCGCGAGCAGGCTCAGGTCGTGACGGGCCGGGGCGAAGCCGTCGCGCGTGAAGGCCTGGGTCAGGCCCACGACGACGTAGACGGGTCCCGCGACGAGGCCGTAGCCGAGCAGGGAGCGGGTGATCGCCGCGGTGCGGTCGGCGTCGCCCCGGCCCACCAGGGGGCTCCCGGACGGGCCGGTCGCCACGGCGCCGGGCGCGGTGGACCGGGCGGTACCACGCTGACTGGACTCATCGGTACCGTTCATGGACCGTAGAGTACTAGGTTGGGTACTCTATGGTCCAGATTCGCGAGCGGAGGACGGTGCGATGGCGGGGTCCGCGGCGCTTCCCCCGCCGTCCGACGACGGGCTGCTGCTGCGGATCAGCCCGCACCCGCGGGGTCGCGACGACGGCCCGGCCCGGCGCGACACCGGCGGACGACGGGCGGCGATCGCCCGGGCGGCGACGGATCTGTTCCTGCGGCAGGGCTACCAGGCGACGAGCACCGAGCAGATCGCGTCAGCGGCCGCGGTGTCCAAGCAGACCGTCTACAACCAGTTCGGCGACAAGCAGCGCCTGTTCGAGGAGATCGTCCTCGGCGTGACCGCCACCGCCGAGGCCTTCGCGGCCGACCTGCCGGACACGATGCACGGGGTCTCGGGGCCCACCGAGCTGGACGCGGCGCTGCGGGCCCTCGCCCGGCGCTATCTCGCGGTCGTCATGACCCCGCAGGTCCTGGCGCTGCGCCGCTTGGTGATCAGTGAGGCCACCCGGTACCCGGAGCTCGCGGCGGCCTACTACGAACGAGGGCCCGCGCGGGTGCTCGCGGCGCTCGGCGTGCTGTTCGCCGGGCTGGACACCCGGCGCCTGCTGCGCGTCGACGACCCCGGACGGGCCGCGGCGGACTTCGCGTTCCTGCTGCTCGGGCGAGCCTTGGACGAAGGGATGTTCCGACCCCGGGCGCTCCCGACGGCGGAGATCGACGCGACCGTCGACCACGCGGTGGACGTCGTCCTCGCCACCTATCGCCGGAGAGCCTGACCGTCCCCTGACCGGCCCCGGCGGCCGGCGACCGGATCGACCGGTCGCCGGCTCACCGACGTGGGAGGTCTAGACCTCCACGACCTGGGCGCCGTCCGCGGCCTTCTGGACCGACTCGCAGCCCTTCTGGGCGGCCGACTTGCTCTCGTACGCCTCGCCCTGCGCGACGATCTCGCCGTTCCCGGCCTTGAGGCGGAACCGGTACTTCCCGGACCTGTCCTCGTACACCTCGAACTTGCCGGCCATCTCAGTCTCCCGCTCGTCGTCTGTCGGCGATGGTGAAAGGCCCAACGCTAGCGCGATCGGACGCATTCACTAGGCCGATTACCCCAGGGAGACCAGGGGCAATCGGCGTGGGGGCTATCGCCGCAGCGAGGAGCGCTTGACCGCGCCGAACCCGACGGTGACGAGGAACAGCACGATCCCGATCACCGCGAGCCAGAACAGGCCTTTCACGACGAAGCCGAGGATCGCGAGCAGGAGCCAGATGACCAGTGCGGCGACGATGATGAGAGCGAGCATGGCGCCCCGTTCCGGCGGGGAGGGCTGTTCCTCCCGGGCGAGTACCAGCGTGGCACTCGACCGGCGCCATGGCGACGACTCGTCGGGCCCGGCGTCGTCGAGGGGTGCCGTGACGGCCGACGAGCTCCGACGGCCGACGAGCTCCGACGGCCGACGCTCAGTGCTCGAGCCACCTACCCTGGACGGGTACGGCCATCCCGGGGAGGGCCCATGCCCGACGACAGCAGCAGCGGCGACGACCAGACGCCACCGGCGGAGAGCGAGCTCGGCGCCGCCGTGGACGAGGCGCTGGCCGACGAGGTCAAGCGCCAGAAGGCGCGGTTCCTGCAACGGATGATGGGCCTCGACCG
>NZ_DASXJS010000018.1:0-29903 GCF_036497245.1 Actinomycetospora sp.
CGGAGCGGGACGCCGGTCGGGGATCCGGCCGCCCCGACACGGGCGACGCGGACGACGACGAGGACTACGACGAGCAGCTGGAGCGGTTCGCGGCAGGCGACGAGGACGCCAGCCCGTTCTCGCGCGGCGGCTCCGAGCCGACCCACCGTGACCGTCCCGGGGACATCCCCTACGACCTCGAGCAGGACGACCCCGGGACCGAGGCCCCGTCCGAGCCGCGCTCGTCGAAGGGCAGCACCTGGCGCAGCGGTCCCTTCCGCGGTCGATGACGGGAGCCTCCTCGCGCCCGACCGCCCTCGTCACCGGCGCCAGCTCCGGCCTGGGCACCGAGTTCGCCGTCCAGCTCGCCGGCCAGGGGTACGCCCTCGTGCTGGTGGCGCGTGACGAGGCACGGCTGCGGGCCCTCGCCGACCGGCTCGCCGCCCGGGGGACCCGCGCGGACGTCCTGGTGGCCGACCTCGCCGACGCGACCGCTCGCGCCCGCGTCGAGCGCCGTCTCGCGGAGCCCGCCGACGACGAGGCGCCGGTCGACCTGCTCGTCAACAACGCCGGGTACGCGACCGCGGGCGAGTTCGTCCGGACCGACCCCGCTGTGCTCGCCGCGAACCACGCGGTGAACGTCACCTGCGTGCTGCTGCTGTGCCGGGCGGCGCTGCCGGGGATGGTCGAACGGGGCCGCGGCGGCGTGATCAACCTGTCGAGCGTCGCCGGTTTCCTCCCGGGCCGCGGCTCGGTCTACGGCGCGGGCAAGGCCTACCTGACCCAGCTGTCGCAGAACCTGTTCATGTCGGTCGCCGGCACCGGGGTGCACGTCATGGCGCTGTGCCCGGGCTACACGAAGACCGAGTTCCACGCGCGGCTCGGCCAGGACCGCACCGGGCCGGGCTTCCTGTGGCTGGAGGCGGACCGGGTCGTCGCCGACGCGCTCGCGGACTTCGCGAAGGGCAAGGCGCTCTCCATCCCCGGGGCGGTCTACAAGGCGATCGTCGTCGTCAGCCGCCTCGCTCCGCTGCGGGTGGTGCAGGTCCTGGCCCGGCGCAGCGCGTCCGGACGGGGCTGAACCCTCCGCCGTCGCGACCCGGCGGAGAATGACGGCCATGAGCGACGCCCTCACCACGCGGGCCGCCGTCGGCGGCGGCCCGGACGTGGACCCCGCCGCCCGCGACCGCCTCGCCGTCCTCGCCCGTGAGCTCGCCGTCGTGCACGGCCGCGTCACGCTGTCCTCCGGGCGGGAGGCCGACTACTACGTCGACATGCGGCGGATCAGCCTCCACCACGAGGCCGCCCCGCTGATCGGTCGGCTGCTGCGCGAGATGACCGCCGACTGGGCCTACGACGCCGCCGGCGGGCTGACCATGGGCGCCGACCCGGTGGGCGCCGCGATCATGCACGCCCCCGGAGCGCCGGTGGACTCGTTCGTCGTGCGCAAGGAGGCCAAGGCCCACGGCATGCAGCGGCGCATCGAGGGCCCGGACGTCCTCGGGCGTCGGATCCTCGTCGTCGAGGACACCTCGACCACCGGCGACAGCCCGGTCACGGCGCTGGACGCGCTGCGGGAGGCCGGCGCCGAGGTGGTCGGGGTCGCGACGATCGTGGACCGGGCCACCGGGGCGGCCGCGGTGATCGAGGGCCGTGGCGTGCCCTACCGCTCGCTGCTCGGGCTCTCCGACCTCGGCCTGGCGTGACCTCTCGGCTGACCGGTGAGGACGAGCCCGGGCCGACCGAGTGGGCGTCCGGCGAGCCCGACCGGGAGGTCGGGGTCGGCCCCTGGCCGGGCGGACCGGGCGCGTGGCCGGACGACCCGCGCCTCGACCCGGAACTGCTCGCGGCGGGCGACCGGCGCAACGTCGTCGACCGGTACCGGTACTGGCGGCGCGAGGCGATCGTCGCCGACCTCGACACCCGCAGGCACCCGTTCCACGTCGCGATCGAGAACCTCCGCCACGACGCCAACATCGGCACTGTCGTGCGGACCGCCAACGCGTTCACCGCGGCCGCCGTGCACATCGTCGGGCGACGCCGGTGGAACCGGCGGGGGGCGATGGTCACCGACCGGTACCAGCACGTCATGCACCACCCGGACGTCGCCGACCTCGCCGGGTGGGCCCGGGACGAGGGGCTCGCGATCGTCGCGGTCGACAACGGGCCGGGCGCGGCGCCGCTGGAGACCGCGGCGCTGCCCCGCCGCTGCGTGCTCCTGTTCGGTCAGGAGGGACCGGGCCTCACCGCGGAGGCCGTGGCGGCCGCGGACCTGGTGGTCTCGATCGCCCAGTTCGGGTCCACCCGCTCGATCAACGCGGGCGTGGCCGCCGGTATCGCCATGCACGCCTGGATCCGCGAGCACGGGGCTCCCTAGACACCCGGCTCAGTGCTGCGGCGGGCGCTGGATCCGGGTGGTCGGCGCGTCGTCGCCGTTCGCCCCGTCGAGGGCCTCCTCGGCGAGGTTCGAGGCCCCCAGCTTGCGCTCGCGACGCGCCTGCAGGGCCTCGATCGCGATCGGGACCAGCGAGATCACGACGACGAGGATGAGCATCGCCTCGATGTTGTTCTTCACGACGTCGAACTGGCCGAGCACGGCGCCGAGCAGCGTCACGCCCGCGGCCCAGAGCACGGCGCCGATCGCCGAGAACATCAGGAAACGACGGGCGTCCATGCGCCCCACGCCCGCCATCACGGTGATGAAGGTGCGGACGATCGGCACGAAACGGCCGAGGACGATGGCCCGGTTGCCGTACTTGTCGAAGAACTTCTGGGTCCGTTCGACGTTCTCGCGCTTGAAGAGCCTGGAGTTCGGCTTGTCGAAGATAGCCGGCCCGGCGGCCCGCCCGATGTAGTAGCCGGAGACGTTGCCGGCGAAGGCCGCGACGATGAGCACCACGCACACCAGCCACAGCGGAGTCTCGATGAGCCCGGTCGTGGCGGCGAGGCCGGTGATGAAGAGCAGCGAGTCGCCGGGCAGGAAGAACCCGATGAGCAGGCCGCACTCCGCGAACAGGATGAGCGCCACGCCGAGCAGGGCCCAGGGTCCGAGGCTGGAGATGATGTAGCTCGGGTCGAGCCACTGCGGACCGAGGGCGACCAGGGTGGTGGCGTCAGGGGGCGTCACACGGGCCACGGTACTGGGCGCCCGTGAGGTGACGATGTGCGGACGGCCGCGAGGTCCGAACGGGTCAGGCGGGCAGCAGCAGCGAGAGCACGCCGATCCCCCCGCCGACAACGCCTCCGGCCAGCACGGCAACCGCGCTCCACCAGGTCACGGTGGCCGCGCTCCACGGGACGTAGCCCTCGGCGGGGGCGGCGGTGACGCCGGCCGGGGCCGGGCGGGGCGGGGCCGTGGGACGGGACGCCGGGCCGTAGGGACGCGCGGGCCCGGTCGGCGTCCCGAAGGGGGCCGACGACGGCCCGGAGCGCACCGGAGCGGTCGGCGAGGCCGGGGGCATCGGTCTGCGCAGGTACGCGGGCGGCGGGAGGGGCGGGCCTGCGGAGCGCGGCGCGGGCACGTCGGGACGCCCCATCTCGTGACGCGTCGTGGCCGGGTCCTGGGGTGTCTCCCCGCGCTTCACGCGGCCGAGCGGACGGAACCGTCGACGGCGACCGCCCGCGGCCTGATCCTCCTGCTCGCCGGACCCCGGGCCGGGGGTCCCGGACGGCGGCGCGGGCGCGTCGGTGCGCGGCGTCGACACGCCACCTGCGGCGTGGGCCCGCAACGCCTCGGACAGCAGCCGCTCGTCACTCATCGCGGGCGATGGTAGCGGCGGCCACCGACGGACCCCAGGGTCGTGGGGGACAGCGGTGGCCTGGCCGCGGCGGACGGCGCCGAACGGCCGTACGGGCTCCGCCCGACGGGGCAACGGCAGTGACCGGGCTCAGGGCCCGACGCCGACGATCTTGGAGATGGCGTCCAGCCCGCGACTGGCGGTGGACTTCACGGTGCCGCGGCTGATCCCGGTGGCGTCGGCGATCTCGGCCTCCGACAGCCCGCCGTAGTAGCGCAGGACGAGGACCTCGCGCTGACGGCGGGGCAGCTGGCCCAGCGCCGACACGACCGCCTGGTGCTCGGCGGAGAGCATGGCCAGGGACTCGGCCGAGCGGGCGTCCGCCGTGTGCGGCGGGGTGTACTCGCGCGCCGTCCGGCGGCGTCGCAGCACCGAGCGGGAGCCGTTGACGACGGCGGTGCGCAGGTATCCGAGCGCGGCGTTCTCGTCGCGCAGCCCCGTCCAGTGCCGGTGCAGCCCGGTGAACGCCTCCTGGACGACGTCCTCGGCGGTCGCCGGGTCGTCCACCAGCAGGATCGCGAGCCGGACGAAACGCATCCGGTGCTCCCGGTAGAGATCCTCCAGGGTCCGCGGGCCGTCCGGGGCGGCCTCGGGGGCGGGCCACGGGCCGGGGCCGGGGGGTGGCGCGGGCGGACCGGGCCTGCCCGAGGCGGGGTGACCCGGGCCGGGCCGGGCGGGCGCGGGCCGGCCGTGTGAGGACCCCGAATCCTGCCGGGGGGCGGGTGGCGCGGCGGGGTGGGCGACCGAGGCCTCCGCCCCCGTCACCGCGTCCAGCGCGCGCAGGCTGCCCAGCGTCCGCTCGATCGCGCTCTCCACCGGCTCGACCACGCCCCCGACGATAGCCCAGCCCTCCGACTGCCTCGGGCCGGAGGAGCGCGGCCCCGGCGTGGTGACGCGGGGTCGGCACCACTGCTCCGGAGGAGGGGCCGTCACCGGGTCGGACACGGGTGACGTTCGCCCATGTCACGACGGGAGCGCCCTACCCGTCCGGGCGGGCATACTGCGCGCGCCGGGCGTGCACCCACGGCCCGGGGACCAGGCCCGCACCCGGCGTCGTCCGGGTCCGCAACCGCAGAAAGCGCACCGCGCCGACCAGGGAGCCACCTCATGCCGATCGCGACCCCCGAGGTCTACAACGAGATGATCGACCGGGCGAAGGCGAACCGCTTCGCGTACCCGGCCATCAACTGCACCTCGTCGGAGAGCATCAACGCTGCGCTCCGCGGGTTCGCCGAGGCGCGCAGCGACGGCATCATCCAGTTCTCCACCGGCGGGTCGGAGTTCGGCTCCGGCCTCTCGGTCAAGGACATGGTCGTCGGCTCGTCCGCGCTGGCCGAGTTCGCCCACGTCGTCGCCGAGAAGTACGACATCAACGTGGCGCTGCACACCGACCACTGCCCGAAGGACAAGCTCGACTCCTTCGTCCGACCGCTGATCGCGATCTCCCAGGAGCGCGTGGCCGCGGGGAAGCCGCCGCTGTTCCAGTCCCACATGTGGGACGGCTCGGCGGTCGAGCTGCACGAGAACCTCGACATCGCCCAGGACCTGCTGGCGGAGGCGGTCAAGGCGAACATCATCCTCGAGGTGGAGATCGGCGTCGTCGGGGGCGAGGAGGACGGCATCTCCGCCGCCAGCGACGACAAGCTCTACACCGCCCCCGGCGACTACGAGGCCACCGTCGACGCGCTCGGCGTCGGGGACAAGGGCCGCTATCTGCTCGCGGCCACCTTCGGCAACGTCCACGGCGTCTACAAGCCGGGCAACGTCAAGCTGCGCCCCGACATCCTCAAGCAGGGCCAGGAGGTGGCGACCCGCAAGCTGGGTCTGCCCCAGGGCTCGAAGCCGTTCGACCTGGTCTTCCACGGCGGGTCCGGCTCGCTGCTCGAGGAGATCCACGAGGCGCTGGACTACGGCGTGATCAAGATGAACGTCGACACCGACACCCAGTACGCCTTCACCCGGCCGATCGCCGGCCACATGTTCACCAACTACGACGGCGTGCTCAAGGTCGACGACGAGGTGGGCAACAAGAAGGCCTACGACCCCCGCAGCTACCTCAAGGCCGCCGAGCAGTCGATGGCCGACCGCGTCACCACCGCCTGCGAGAACCTCCGCTCGACCGGACAGACGCTGGGCACGTAACCGGCCGCCCCGCGCGAGGGGAACCCCGGTCGCCCGGAGGTTCCCCTCGTGCAGGTCCGGGAGCGGGCCCGGTGGGACCATCGGGGCATGTCCATCCCGACCGGTCCCGCAGCCGACCACGGCCACAACCTCCTGGGCCCCCAGCCCACCCTCCTGCCCCCCGACCGCGGCCCCCAGGGGCGGCTCGACGCGGGCGAGGACCCGGCCGCCGTCGCGGCGGACCACCCCACCTCGAGCGCCGCGTGGGCCACGCTGGCCGAGCGCGCGCTCGACGCCGGGGGCACGATCGCGGCCTACGCCTACGCGCGCACCGGATACCACCGCGGGCTCGACCAGCTGCGGCGCAACGGGTGGAAGGGCTTCGGCCCGGTGCCCGTCGACCACGTGCCCAACCAGGGCTTCCTGCGTGCGGTCGCGGTGCTGGCCCGGGCGAGCGCGACGATCGGTGAGGCCGACGAGGCCGCGCGGTGCCGCGACCTGCTCGACGACTGCGACCCGAAGGCCGCTTCGGTGCTCGGCGTCGTCTGAGCCGTCGCGGGAGGGGGTCGGCTCAGGAGGCCCGGGGCAGGAGTTGGTCGACGACCCGGACGGGGCCGGCGTCGAGCACGATCGGCGCCGGCTCGGTCACCGACTGCAGGTGACGCTGTGCGATCGGCCGGGTGGGCGCGGCTTCCAGCCGCAGCGGTCCGCGCACCGGACGCCGGTGGGTCCGGGTGTCCAGGAGCCGCGTCTCGAACTTCTCCATGAGCATGGTCGCGACCAGGAGAAGTACCGGGATGAGGACCGCGACCAGCATGATCTGAACGTACCCCGGTCCGCCGGGGGTGGAACCTCTCGGCGGGCAGGTCGCTCCGATCGGTGCAGTGTGATTACGACAGGTGTGCTACGGATCACCTATCACCCACGTGCGCCCCGGACCGGGGGCGACGGGGCCTTCACCGTGCGTCACGTCTCGGTACGGGTCGGGCGCACGAGGGTCCAGTCGGCGGTGTGCCGGTACCAGCTGCGGCGTTCGATCCGGCGGTCGTCGACGACGCCGTCGCGGGTGAGCGCCGCGGGGCGGCAGCCGATGGTCGCGGCCCGTCCGCGGTCTCCGCGCTCGGCACCCCGGAGCAGGCCGCCGAGTCGCCGCCGCCGGGTGACGGTCACCGCCACGCCGCCGACCTCCACGGGCCCCCCGTCGGGATCGGGGCGGACGACGAGGCCGGCCGCCTCGCCCCGCAGGACCTCGCGCTCGTCGCAGTAGACGACGCCGTCGAAGGCGTCCACGCGGTGCGCCCCCACCACGACCCCGCCGTGGTCGTCCCGGACGAGCGGGGCGGGCGCGGGGGCCCCGTCGCGCGCCAGGTCGAGTGCGCGACGCGGATCGGTGGGCAGGCCCCAGACCGCCGCGGCCTCGGACGACGACGAGGGCAGGAAGGCCACCGGCACGTCGAGGCGCTCGCGGCGCAGCAGGCGCACCAGGACCGCGGCGAGGTCGTCGTCCCCGCCCGCGACGACGAGCCGGCCCGGCCCGCGCAGCCCCGGCCGGTCGAGGAGCGGGTCGACGTCCGCGCGCCCGGGTGCCCGGGGGACGGCCAGGACTTCGGTCGAACCGCCCAGCACCTCGCCGAGGTCGTGGCCCCATCGGTCCGGGGCGACATCTCCGCAGGTCAGCACCACGAACGGCCCGGGGGTGGAGGACCGTGGTGTCGGATCGGCGGACAACTACGACTACCCTTCGGGTGCACGGATGGGCCATCGGATGACGCCGAGCGGGTGCACCGTGCGAGATCGACTGCACGAGCACGGGAACCCAGGGAGTGTCACATGCCTGCCATCGTCCTCATCGGCGCCCAGTGGGGCGACGAGGGCAAGGGCAAAGCCACCGACATCCTCGGTGGCGAGGTCGACTGGGTCGTCCGCTACCAGGGTGGCAACAACGCGGGGCACACGGTCGTGCTGCCCGACGGCAAGAAGTTCGCGCTGCACCTCATCCCGAGCGGGATCCTGACGCCCGAGGTCACGAACGTGATCGGCAACGGCGTCGTCGTGGATCCGGGGGTGCTGCTCGAGGAGCTCGCCGAGATCGAGGGCCAGGGCGTCGACACCTCGAAGCTGCTGATCTCCGCCGACGCGCACATGATCATGCCGTACCACGTGGCGATGGACAAAGTCACCGAGCGCTTCCTCGGCAAGTCCAAGATCGGCACCACCGGTCGGGGCATCGGGCCCGCCTACCAGGACAAGGTCGCGCGGGTCGGCGTGCGCGTGCAGGACCTGCTCGACGAGAAGATCCTCCGCCAGAAGGTCGAGGCCGCCCTCGATCTCAAGAACCAGATCCTCGTCAAGGTCTACAACCGTCGGGCCCTCGACCCCGACGAGGTCGCCGACCAGGTGCTCGGTCAGGCCGAGGGGTTCGCCCACCGCATCGCCGACACCCGGCTCGCGCTCAACCAGGCCCTCGAGCGCGGGGAGACGGTGCTGCTGGAGGGCTCGCAGGGGACGCTGCTCGACGTCGACCACGGCACGTATCCCTACGTGACCTCGTCGAACCCGACGGCGGGCGGGGCGTCGGCGGGCTCCGGGATCGGACCCACCCGCATCGGCCGCGTCATCGGGATCCTCAAGGCCTACACGACGCGCGTCGGGTCCGGACCGTTCCCGACCGAGCTGTTGGACGACGACGGCGAGTACCTGCGCAAGCAGGGCGGGGAGTTCGGCGTGACCACCGGGCGCAGCAGGCGCTGCGGCTGGTTCGACGCGGTGATCGCGCGCTACGCGACGCGGGTCAACGGGCTCACCGACATCTTCCTGACCAAGCTCGACGTGCTCTCCAGCCTGCGCGAGGTCCCGATCTGCGTGGGCTACGAGATCGACGGCAAGCGGGTCGACGAGATGCCGATGACGCAGTCGGACCTGCACCACGCCAAGCCGGTGTACGAGCGGCTGCCCGGCTGGTTCGAGGACATCTCGGCCTGCCGCTCGTTCGACGACCTCCCGGCGGCCGCGCGGGCCTACGTCGAGCGGATCGAGGAGCTCTCGCTGGCGCGGGTCTCGGCGATCGGGGTCGGCCCGGGGCGGGACGAGACCATCACACGGGGCGCCGTCACCTAGACTGGTGAAGGTGGGCGCCTGTGAACACCTCATCGCTTCCAAGGACCTCGACGAGCCCACCCCGGCGGTCGAGCCCGAGAGCCCGGGGCTGATCTGCCCGGACTGTCGCGAGGCCGGGTACGACGTGTGGGCCCACCTGCGCATGTGCGTGACGTGCGGGCACGTCGCCTGCTGCGACTCCAGCCCGTACCGGCACGCCACGGAGCACTACGAGGCCACCGGTCATCCGGTGATGCAGTCGTTCGAGCCGGGCGAGTCCTGGCGGTGGTGCTACGTCGACCGCCGCCTCCTGCCCCTCGTGGCCTCGAGGGACGGGGTCCACTAGCTCCAGGCGGCGATGGCGGTGTCGCTGTTGTCGCTGAAGAGGCCTTCGACGCCGAGCGCGCGGTACTGCGCGTACTCGGCGAACGCGTCGCCGTAGGTCGACCTCGGCGCGGCCTGGGGGGCCTGACCGGGCTGCTCACCGCGGCGCAGCGTCGGCGGGAGGAACTCGTTCTCGTTGCGGAACGTGAAGGGCATCGTCTTCAGGCCTGCGGCCCTCGCGTCGGCGGCCAGGGAGGTGGGCGTGCCGGTCGGGGTGATCACCCGCTCCTTCGTCGGCCCGATCCACGTGGCGTACGACGCGATCTCCCGCAGGCCCGCCGGGTTGACGAGGTCGTCGTAGGTGCGGCGATCCCCCGCGGCGACGAGGTCGGCGGGCGCCACCCCCGCCACGTCGACGAGCTGGAGCAGCGGGCAGCCGAGCTGGGTCCGCAGCGCCCTGAGGTCGGCGGTCTCGAACGACTGGATGATCACCTGCGGGTCGTCCGCGAGACCCCGCCGCCGGAGGGTGTCGACCAAGGTCGGCTCGATCGGCAGCCCGATCGAGGAGTGGAACGTCGCGTGCTTGACCTCGGGGAGGATGCCGACGCGCCGGCCCCGCCCGCGGGAGAGGTCGTCGAGGAGGTCGAGGACCTCGTCGAACGTGAGGATCTCGTCGCGCCCGTCGTAGAGGGTGTTGTGGGGGCGGGTCGCCGGGATGCGCTCGACGGCGTGCAGGGTCTTGAGCTCGGCGAGGGTGAAGTCGACGGTGAACCACCCCGTCGTCGGTACGGAGTCGATCACCTTGGTGGTGCGGCGGGCGGCGAACTCGGTGTGGGCGGCGACGTCGGTCGTCCCGCCGATCTCCGGCTCGTGCCGGGCGACCAGATGACCGTCACGGGTCGAGCACAGGTCCACGTCGACCGCGTCCGCGCCGAAGCGCGCGGCCAGCGAGTACGACTCGACGGTGTGCTCCGGGCGGTACCCGCAGGCCCCGCGATGGCCCACGATCGTCACGGCCGCGCGACCCGGGCCCGGAGGCGTCGGGCCCGCCCCGGCCGACGGGGCTGCTCCGGCCGCCGGGACCGCTCCGCCGGAGCCGGCCGTGGAGGCGCCTCCCGACCTGGGGACCCCGCCCACGCCCGGTCCGGGCGCGGCGTTCGAGCAGGCGGCCATCCCGACGGCCGCGAGGCCACCGGCGGTCACGAACGCGGCGCGGCGGGTGATCTCCATGGACGGATCGTTTCCCGGCGACGCCACCGTCCGCCACCCGGGACGGCGACCACCGGGTGAACACCGGGAGGGTGCGTCCCCGGCGGCGCACCGGGCTGGGACGGTGACGCCGGCCGCGGCCCCGTAGGGTCGGCGGCCGTGCGCGTCCTGGTCGTCGGGTCCGGAGCCCGCGAACACGCCCTGTTGCTCGCCCTCGCCGCGGATCCGGTCGTGACGGCCCTGGCGGCCGCCCCGGGCAACGCCGGCACCGCAGGCCTCGCCGAACATCCCGGGCTGGCCGAGCCGACCTCGGGACCCGCCGTGGTCGACCTCGCCCGGCGCTGGCGGGCGGACCTGGTCGTCGTCGGGCCCGAGGCCCCGCTGGTCGCGGGCGTCGGGGACGCCCTGCGCGAGGCGGGCATCCCCTGTTTCGGGCCCACCGCGGCCGCCGCGCGGATCGAGGGCTCGAAGGCCTTCGCGAAAGACGTCATGGCGTCGGCCGGGGTGCCGACCGCGACGTCCGAGATCGTCGACACCCCGGCCCGGCTGGATGCGGTGCTGGAGCGCTTCGGCGCGCCCTGGGTGGTCAAGGACGACGGCCTCGCCGCGGGCAAGGGCGTGCTCGTGACCTCCGGGTACGACGACGCCCGGGCCCACGCGATGACGTTGCTCGACTCGGGCCACCCGGTCCTGTTCGAGTCGTTCCTCGACGGCCCCGAGGTGTCGCTGTTCTGCTGCGTCGACGGCACCGACGTGGTCCCCCTGCTCCCCGCCCAGGACGCCAAGCGCCTCGGCGACGACGACGCCGGCCCCAACACCGGCGGGATGGGGGCCTACGCGCCGCTGCCCTGGGCGCCGTCCTCGCTCGTCGACGACATCGTGGAGCGGATCGTGCGCCCGGTCGCCGCGGAGATGGCGGCGCGCGGGACGCCGTTCTCGGGGCTGCTCTACGCGGGACTGGCCCTCACCTCGACCGGACCCCAGGTGGTGGAGTTCAACGCCCGCTTCGGGGACCCGGAGACACAGGCCGTGCTCGCGCTGCTGCGCTCCCCGCTGTCGTCGCTGCTGCTGGCGACCGCCACCGGCCGGCTCGGCGCCGAGCCCGCGCCGAGCTGGGCCGACGGGTACGCCGTGACGGTCGTGGTGGCGGCGGAGGGCTACCCCGGATCGGTGCGGACGGGCGAGGTGATCACCGGTGCCGACGGCCACGGGGTGCTGCACGCGGGCACCAGGCGGCGCGACGACGGAGCGGTGGTGTCCGCGGGCGGCCGGGTCCTCTCGGTGGTCGGGACGGGGGCCACGCTCGAGGACGCTCGGGCGGACGCCTACGCGATCCTCGACGCGGTGCACCTGCCGGGCGGCCACGCCCGCACCGACATCGCGCGGGCCGCGATCGAGGGCCGGATCGCCGTTCCGGGCTGATGTGCCTGTCCTCCCAACCGGTCAGCGATGCCCTATCGGCGTGCTCGATGCGCGTCGCTAGGACACTGGACGTCACTAGCTCCACATCCTCGTGTTCCGGGTCCGCCCGAGTTGTGCCGAACCGCCACCGAGGCCGGGGTCGCCGACCTACGCTCGCCGGCATGCCCGACCTCGTCTACGGCTCCGCCGCGATCGAGCAGGCGCGCGTCGCCGCGGCCGCGCAGTCCCGCCGCATCCCGGCGCTCGCCGACCTGCTCGGCGCCGGGGCGTCGGAGCTCGGGGTGGACGGGCTCGCCGCAGGTGGTGCCCTGACCGGGGCGCTCGCGGACCTGCGTGCCGCCCTCGAGAGCGAGCTCACCGCGGGTGGGGCCCGGATGGACGAGGTCGACCGCGCGCTCGACGCCACGTTGCGCTCGATGCAGGGTGCCGACGCGGACGGGGCGCGCGGGGTGCGTGCGGTGACACGCGGCGCGAGCGGGCTCCCCTCGGGCACGCGGAACACCTCGCCGTCGGGACTGGGCGCGCTGGCCGCCCTGCGGTGAGTGCTCCGTGGCGGGCTGGGGGTACGACGTCGTGGGCGCGCTCGAGGCGACTCCGGGTACGGAGGCGCTGCTCGCGATCGCCGACCGTGTGGATCAGGTCGACGCCACGGCCCTGAGCGATCTCGGCCGCCGGTTCGCGGCGCTGGCCGACGGGATGGACGACTCGATGCGGGCGGTCGCGAGCGGGGGCGACGACGTCGCGCGGGCCTGGCAGGGTCCCGGCGCCGACGCCTTCGCCCGGTACGCCGGCGACTTCACCCGTGCCGGCGCGGGCACCGGAGACGCCGCCCGCGCGGCGCAGCGCGAGCTCGCCGACCTGGGCCGCACGCTGCAGGGCCTGCGCGACGAGGTCGCGGGCCACGTCTCGGACGCCCTCGACGCGGCACACTCCCGCGGTGGGGCGCTCGGCACGCCGACCGTCGCCGAGGTCCGGACGGCGGTCGCCGGGCCCACCGCCAGGGCACAGGACGCGCTCGACCGCGTCGAGGTCGAGGTCGCCGCCTCGGCCCGGCGGCTACGCGCCCTCACCGGAGCCATGACCGGGTGGTCGCGGCTGCGGTCCCCCGACGCGGGCGTGTCCTCCGCCTCCGGCGCCTCGTCGCGGTGGGCCGACCGGCAGCAGGCGACGATCGGCGCCGACGAACCCGTGCGGTCGGCGCGGATCACCGACCCGGGGGACGACGACGGCGGGTCGGGCACCGGGAGCAGCGGCTCGGAGGACGGCTCGGGCACGAACGAGCACAGCGGGGACCAGAACACCGGGGACCAGGACACCGGGGACCAGGACACCGGGGACGGGGGCTCCGCGGACGGGGGCACCGGCGGGAACGCGGACGGGGCCGAGTCGCCGGGACCCGGTGGCGGGCCGTCCGGGCAGGTCGGCGACTGGGTCCGTCAGGCGACCGCGATCCTCGCCGAGCACGGGATCCCCACGGACAAGATGAACCCGGACGACATCGCGACGATCATCGACCACGAGTCCGGCGGCGACCCGGACGCCTCCAACGGCTGGGACTCGAACGCCGACAAGGGCACGCCGTCGCAGGGCCTGATGCAGACGATCGGCCCGACCTTCGACGCGAACAAGCTGCCCGGCCACGGCGACATCCACGACCCGATCGACAACATCATCGCGGGGGTCCGGTACGCCATCAAGCGGTACGGGTCGGTGTCGAACGTGCCGGGCGTCGAGGCGCTCGCCCGCGGCGGCTCCTACGTCGGGTACTGATCACCGAGCGGACCCCGAGCCGACCCGGGGCGCTGTGCCAGGGTGGACACGTGACGATCGCGCGCCCCGTCCGGCAACCCGCCCGTCGCGCCCAGGTCCCGCCGTTCCACGTGATGGACGTGTGGGCCGCGGCAGGCGAGCGCCAGCGCACCCACGGCGACCTGGTGAACCTCTCGGCCGGCCAGCCGTCCACCCCGGCGCCGGTCGACGTCCGCCACGCCGCTGCCACCGCGCTCGACGAGCAGATCCTGGGCTATTCGGGCTCGCTCGGCGTCCCGGCGCTGCGCGAGGCGATCGCCGCGCACCACCGCCGCCGCTACGGCGATCCGACGGTGACCGCCGACGACGTCATCGTCACCACCGGCGGCTCGGGCGGGTTCCTGCTGAGCTTCCTCGCGGCGTTCGACGCGGGCGACACCGTGGTCCTCGCCCGCCCCGGGTACCCCTGCTACCGCAACATCCTCGCGAGCCTCGGCTGCCGCGTCGTCGAACTGCCGACCGGCCCCGAGACCCGGTTCCAGCCGACCGTCGCGATGCTCGAGGAGCTCGACGAGGCGCCGGCCGGCCTGATCGTCGCGAGCCCCGCCAACCCGACCGGGACCGTCATCGATCCCGTGGAGCTGGCCGCGCTCGCGCGGTGGTGCGACGAGCACGGCACCCAGCTGATCAGCGACGAGATCTACCACGGCATCGAGTACGACCCCGGGGCGTCCAGCCCGGCCTCGGAGACGGCGTGGAACACCAGCCACGAGGCGGTCGTCGTCACATCGTTCTCGAAGTACTGGTCCATGACCGGCTGGCGGCTCGGCTGGCTGCTGGTGCCCGAGCGACTGCGCCGGGCCGTCGACGTGATCTCCGGGAACTTCACCGTGTGCGCGCCGGTGCCGGCGCAGGCCGCGGCGCTCGCCGCGTTCACCGACGCCGCGTACGCGGAGGCGGACTCCCACGTCGGGCGGTACGCGATCAACCGCGCGCTGCTGCTCGAGGGGCTGCCCGGGATCGGGCTCACGCGGCTCGCCCCGGCCGACGGTGCGTTCTACGTCTACGCCGACGTCGGCCACCACACCGACGACACGCTCGCGTTCGGCAAGCGCATCCTGGCCGAGACCGGGGTGGCGGTGGCGCCGGGGATCGACTTCGACCCGGTCGACGGCCACACCTGGATCCGGCTCTCGTTCGCGGGCGCCACCGACGACGTCCGCGAGGCGCTGGCCCGGCTGGGCCGCTGGCTCCCGACGCTGTAGCGGGACGGCTCACCGTTTCGCGCCCAGGACCTCCAGCGTCCGCCAGGCCCGCGTGGCCAGGTGCAGGTTGAACCAGACGTCGGGGTCACCGAGGTCCACCTCGGCGATCTGGCGGATCCGCTGGAGGCGGTACTTGAGCGTGTTGCGGTGCACGATGAGCGACTTCGCGGTCAGCTCGTAGTTCCCGCCGCGCTCGAGGTGGTGGGCGAGGGTGCGTACCAGCTCCGAGCCCCGGCTCGCGTCGTAGGCGAGCAGCTTGCCCAGCCAGTGCTGCACGAACCGCTCGATCTCCCCGAGGTCCTCGATCCCGACGAGCAGTTGGTAGACGCCCAGGTCGTCGAACCGGATCGCCCGGTCGTCCCACTCCGCCTGCGCGGGCAGCCGCAGCGCCAGGCGTGCCTGCCGGTAGGAGCGCGGGAAGTCGCCGACCTGCTCGCACCGCTGTCCGACCCCCATCCGCGCGCGGCCGCCCCCGATCTCGCGCAACACCGAGCGCCGCAGGTGCTCCCAGTCGGGCTCGCCGTCGGCGAGCAGGACCACCTCGTCGCGGCGCGCGACGACGAGGGTCCCGGCAGGTTCGTCGCGCGCGGCCCGGCGGACGGCCTGGAAGAAGGCGTCGTCGTCGCGCACCCGCCCGTGCCCCTCGACGACGACGACGCGGTGCGGTCGCTGCAGGTCGTACCCGAGGGCCATCGCCCGCGCGAGGCTGGACTCCTCGTCGGTGCCGCCGAGCAGTTCGTCGACCACGTCGCGGCGCAGTCGCAGCTCGCTCTCGGCGAGGCTGCGCACCCGCGCGAGCTCCATCGCGAGGATCGTGGCGCCGTGCTCGAGGGCCATGAGCTCGGCCTCGCCCGCGCGCCGCTCCGGGTCGTGGAGCACGATCGCGCCGAGCGTGTCGCCCTGCGGGTGCGCGAGCGCGAGGACCTCGGCGCCGTGGCGCAGCGGCCGGGCCTCGCGGGCGGCGCGGGCGATCAGCCGCTCCCGGCAGGCGGGCAGGTCCTTCGGGTACGGCGACGGCCGGTCGGGGCCTGCCCACGCCTGGAGGTTGCCGTGACGGTCCTCGATGGCCACGCCCAGCCCGGTCAGGTCGTGCACCGCCCGGGCGATCCCGTCCTGCCCTTCGCCGGACACGGCGACGGCGGTCAGGCGGGAGTGGATGTCCATGCTCCGACGGAGCGCCTCGACCGTGCCGCGGAGCCGGTCGTTGACCGCGACGAGGGTGGCGGCGGTGGCCTGTTCCTGGGAGTGCAGGCGGCGGTTGGCCAGGGCGTCCCCGGTCTGCTGGGCCAGTGCCCGCAGCAGGAAGGTCTCCTCGCCGGAGAACTCGGCGGGACCCCCGACCACGAGGTGCCCGAGCGGCTCGTCGGTGCGCCGCAACGGCCAGGCCCAGCCGTACGCGATGCCGGGCACCCGGACCTGCCCGCCGGAGGGCTCCAGTCCCGCGATCTCGACGGCGAGGTCCCGCATGCCCGTGTCGCCGGACAGCACCACCTGCGCGAACTCGCACCGGGCCAGCGACGGGGCCGCCCCGCTCGCCAGCAGGACGATCTGCCTCTCGTCGGCGCCCTCGGCCATCATCTTCCCGAGCAGGAGCAGGCTCCGCATGCTCGAGAGCAGCTCGCGCTCCGCCCGGTCCGGCGGCGCGGAGATCACGACGCGGTGGCCGGTCTCCGGCCGAGGTAGTCGTGGGGATCGGTGTACCAGGGGTTCTCGACGAGCTCGCCGCCGATGAGCACCGCGGGGTGGGTCTGCAGGATCTCGACGACGACCTCGCCGTCGCTGAACCGCTCGAGGTCGTACAGGCACAGGGCCACCAGCGGGTAGCGCGGAAGGAAGTCGTTGAGCCGTGCCTCGTACGAGAGCAGGCCCTCGACGCCGGGGCGCCCGCTCAGGGCCCAGGTCATCTCCCCGACCGAGCGCACCGCCGCGAAACCGTCGCGCACCACCGCGCCGCCGACCTCGGTCTCCCAGAAGCCCAGCATCCGGTCGATGACGAAGCAGCCGTCGGCGAGGTAGGTCGACTCGGAGTCCGTGGACCGCAGCCGGCCGCGCGCGAGCTCGGGGTCCGACGCCGACTCGAGGACGAGGTCGCTCACGGCGGTGTCGGCAGGGTCGTCGGTGACGCACAGGCACATGTCGCCGGCCCGCAGGCCCTCGCGCAGATAGGGCACCAGCAGCGCGTCGCGCTCCCGCGGGCCGCGGAAGAAGGCACAGATGTGATCGCCCGGCGTCAACCGCACACCGGGAAGCCCCATCGTCATCGATGCCGTCATCGCCAACCCCTGTGCCCTGGATCACATACCGTACTGCCGGGGACAGGTGTCCGGACAGGTCCGCACGGTGGTGATCCGAGCAGGACGCTACGGGCCGGTGCGGACGAACGACCTCGGCCGCGGGGGACGGAACCCGGGTCCGATCTCGTCCCCGCCGGACGATGTCGCCGGCCCGCTCAGGTGAGCTTCCAGTCCACCGCGACCGCGCCGCCCGGGGTCGCGAGCACCGGATTGAGATCGATCTCGGAGACGCCCGCGGCCGCGAGGAGCGCATCGCCGGCCCCGACGATCACGTCCGCCAGCGCGTCGAGGTCCACCGACCCCGCGCCGCGTACCCCGGTCAGCAGCGCGTACCCGCGCAACCCCGTGAGCAGCTCGCGCGCGTCGGCCCGGTCGAGCGGGGCGAGGGCGAAGCCGACGTCGGCCAGCACCTCGATCCAGATGCCACCCAGCCCCGCCATGACCACCGGTCCGAACACCGGGTCGCGCACCGCGCCGACGGCCACCTCGACCCCCGCGAGCTGCGGCTGGACGAGCACCGGTCCGTGTGCGAGTAGTTCGTCCGCCGCGGCCCGGACCTCCTCGGCCGAGGACAGCCCGACGCGGACCCCGCCCAGCTCCGTGCGGTGCGCCGCGCTCGCGATCTTCACGACCACCGGGAACGCGTCGGCGGCCGCGACCGCCGCGGCAGCGTCGGCGCAGGCCACCGAGGTCGCCGTCCTCACCCCGAACCGCGCGAGGAACGCCGCGCCCGCCTCCGGGTCCAGCGCGGGCGGCGCCTCGACCCGGGTCACCGGCCGGGTCGCGGGCAGGCGCCGCTCCCGGGTGCGGGCCCAGCGCTGCGCGTGGCCGAGCGCGCGGGCGGTCCTCGCCGGCCAGTCGAAGCACGGCACACCGCTCTCCTGGAGCAGGTCGGCGTTCGGGCGCGCGTCGCGCGGCGCGACCCAGCACACCGCGACCGGCACCTCGACCCCGTCGGCGCGCAGCGCGGCCACGGTGTCCCGCAGCCCCTCGGCGGTCGCGGCGTCCATCGCCGCGCGCTGCAGCAGCACGGGGACGACGACGTCGACCTCGCCGCTGCGCGCGAGCAGATCCGTCAGGGCCGGGTACAGCTCGGCGAACCGCGACCACACCGGCGTCACGTCCACCGGGTTCACCGGGCTCGCGAAGGCGGGCAGGGTCGCCCGGATCCGTTCCTGGAGCCGGTCGGAGAGCGCCGGGACGGTCAGGCCCTCGTCGGCGAGCAGGTCGCACAGCTCGACGCCCACCCCACCGGAGTTCGTGATCACCGCGACCCGGTTCCCGGCCGGGCGGGGCTGGCCGTCGAGCGCCCGCGCGACGTCGAGCAGCTCCTGCCCGGAGGCCACCTCGACGATCCCGGCCTGCCGGAACACCCCCTGCCAGACCCGCTCCGTCGCGGCCAGTGCCGCGGTGTGCGATGCGGCCGCCCGCGCCCCGGCCGCGGAGCGCCCGGTCTTCGCGACGACGACGGGCTTCGCGACACCGGCGCGCCGCGCGGTCTCGACGAAGGCGCGCCCGTCGGTCAGCGACTCGAGCAGGAAGCAGAGTGTCCGCGTCGAGGGATCGCCGGAGAGCTCGTCGAGCAGCTCCGCGATCGTCACGTCACAGGTGTTGCCGGGCGCGAGGATCTTCGCGAAACGGGTGCGCTCGTCGACGGCGAGCGTCCGGATCGCCATCCCGTAGGCCCCCGACTGGCTGATCAGCGAGATCCCGCCGCCGCCGTCCGGGAGCCCGGTCGCCATCGAGGCGTTGAGCGGCAGGTCGCAGTTCTGGATGCCGAAGCAGTTCGGGCCGACGACGCGCACCGTCCCGGACGCCGCCACCAGCTCGGCCTGCAGCGCGGCGCCGTCCGGGCCGGTCTCGGCGAAGCCCCCGGAGAGCACCACCATCGCCGCGACGCCCGCGGCCGCCGCGTCGGCCGCGACCGCGGGCACGGCCTTCGCGGGCACGGAGACGACGGCGAGGTCGATCGGCCCGGCCACGTCGCGCAACGACTCCCCGCCGCGAACCGGGACCACCTCGCCGGGGAAGTCCGCGAGGTTCGCGGCCAGCACCTGACCGAGGCTGCCGGGCCGGTCCGAGGCTCCGACCAGGGCCACGCGGCGCGGTGAGAACAGGGCCTCGAGGAGGCTCATCGGGCCCCCACCCCCGCCGAGAAGGTGCGCTCCAGCTCGGGCTCGGCGAACTCCGAGCGGCGCACCCCGAGCGGGTCGACCGCGCGCACCGCGCCCAGCTCGGCCTCGGACGGCGGATCCAGCAGGCCGTCCGCGCCGTCGAGGGCGACCCGCAGCTCGAAGCCGGTCGCCGCGGCCACGTCGTCGGCGGTGACGTCCGGCCACAGCGCGCGCAGCCGGGCGTGCCCGCCCGCGTCGAGGTCGAAGTCGAAGACGCCCAGCTCGGTGATCAGCCACTGGGGACCCCCACCGGTGTAGCCGAGGTCGGCGCGCGAGCCCTCCCGGGTGCGGTGTCCGAGGTCGGTGAGGAAGTCCAGGTCGGCGACCAGGGTCCGCCCCGCGCGGTGGCGCGAGGTCCAGACGGTCAGCGCGCCGATGCTGGCCGAGATGTTCCCGCCACCGCCGCCACCGCCCAATTTGATCTTCGGGTGCGGCATCCCGCCGATCGCGGTGACGTTGGTGCTGCCGTAGGCGTCGATCTGGCCGCCGGAGAGGAACATCCGGTCCACCGCCCCGCGGCAGGCGGCGTCGAAGAACTCCTCGAAGCGCATCCGGTAGACGGCGTCGCGATGCAGCGCGAGGTCGTTCCCGGTGGGGGGCACGAAGACCGGGACCGGGTCGACGGCGTACGTCGCGCCCTCGATCAGCAGGGAGTCCGGGGCGTGGGTGCGCTTCGCGACGTGCATCGCGACCTGCGCGCACGGGCTGGCGAACCCGTGGAAGACGGCTTCCCGGTCCGCGATCGTCCGGGCCAGCGCCACCACGAACGCCTCGTCGATGGTCCAGCTCCGCTGCGCTTCGTGTCCGGTATCGAGACTCCAACTCACCGGAACAGCTCCTGCCAGGCCCCGGTCGACGACGACCACCCCGCGAGCCGCCCCGCGTCCACGTCCTCGGCGTAGATGTCCTCGTCGACGTGCACGTACCGCGCGAGGTAGTCCTCCAGGGCCGTCCCGCCCGCCGTGGCCGCGGCGAGGTAGGCCGCGAGGTGCGGCCGGTCGTAGGCGTAGCCCGGGTAGCACGACGACGGGTGTGCGCCGTAGGGCACCTCGGCGACGGCCGCGACCAGGTGGCCGGGGACCACGACGCCTTCGCCGACCAGCTCCGCGGTCGGGACGATCCGGTCCACCGTCGCGACCACCTGCGCCGAGGCGTGGGCGAAGCGCTCGTCGAGCACGTACGGCTGGTCGAGGTGCAGGTTGCCGTGCGCGTCCCCGAGCGGGGCGTGCAGCAGCGCGACGTCCGGACGCAGCGGAGGCACGACGACGAGCTCCTCGCCGGTGAACGGGCAGCGCATCCGGGCGTACTCGGGGTGCAGGCCCTCGACGTCGGTCCCCTTGACCCCGCGCACCGGCGTGAACGGCACACCCGCCTCGGCGGCCCGCAGCTGCGCGAGGATCGTCGCGCAGCAGCTCTCCCGGACCTCGATGCCGCCGTCGCGGGCGGCCCGCCGGAACGCAGGCGCGAGCCCGAGGTCCTGCTCGAAGCCGACGTAGCTCTCCTCGCAGACCGCGACGGCGCCGACCGCGACGAGCAGGTCGACGTCGATGCTGTGCGCCGAGCCGACCAGGTGCAGACCGCGGCGGCCCTGCCGCACGAGCTCACGGACCAGCGCCATGGGCAGTCGCGCGCAGAGCCCGCCGCCGAGGGCGACCAGCGCTCCGTCGCCGACCCGCGCGGCCGCCTCGGCCAGCGAGGCGCGCTTGTCACCGCCGAGATGGAACGCGCTCATCGCGGGGTCCTCACGGCGCGGCCGCCGTCTCGCGCTGCGCGGCGAGGGCGGCGGTGATCACGGGGTCGTAGACCGGCGCGTAGGGCGGGGCGTAGGAGAGGTCGAGGTCGGCGAGGTCGTCGACCGAGAGCCCCGCGTGCAGTGCGGTGGCGACCACGTCGACCCGTTTGGCCGCTCCCTCGGTGCCGACGAACTGCGCGCCGAGCAGCCGACCGCCCGGTTCGTGGACCACGCGGACGTGCAGCGGCCGCACGCCGGGGTAGTACTTGGCGCGGCTGCGGCTCACGACGTCCGCGGCGATCGCGGGCAGACCGGCGGTCCTGGCCTCCGCGAGGGTCAGTCCGGTGCGGGCGACCTCGAGGTCGAACACCTTGACAACGGCGGTGCCGACGATCCCGGCGAACCGCGCGTCGCCGCCCGCCGCCACGGTGCCCGCGACCCGCCCGGTCTTGTTCGCCGTCGGTCCCAGCGGGACGAACGCGGGTGCGCCGAGCACCCGGTGGTACGGCGCGACGCAGTCGCCCGCCGCCCACACCCCGGGCAGCGAGGTGCGCATCCGGTCGTCGACGAGCACCGCGCCGCCCGGCCCCGTCCGGGCCCCGGCGTCGGCGAGCAGGCCCGCCGCGGGCCGGACGCCCGTGCAGGTCACGACGACGTCGAGCGACCGGTCCGCGGCGAGGGGGATGGCGTCGGTGCCCAGCCGCAGGTCGACGTGGGTGCGGACGTGCTCCTCGACGACCGCGGCGATCTCGGGGTCGACGGTGGTCGGAAGCACCCGGTCGATCCGCTCGGCCACGGTGACCGCCACGCTGCGGGCGGTCAGCGCCTCGGCGGTCTCCAGACCGATGTAGCCGGCGCCGATCACGAGCGCCCGGCGCACGCCGCCGCCGTCGACGAGGGCGCGCAGCGCGACCGTGTCCTCGACCGTGCGCACGACGAAACCGGGGCGGTCCGCGGGTCGCGGCAGCGGGATCGTCGCGGGCCGGCCGCCAGTGGCGACGACGAGCGCGCCGTACTGGAGCGGCGGGCCGCCGTCGTGGTGCACGAGCCGCCGGTCGGCGTCCACCCCGAGCACCTCGGTGCCCAGCCGCAGGTCGATCCCGCGGCGCTCACGGAAGAACGACGGCGGGTAGGCGACGAGGTCCTCGGCCTGCGGGACGAGCCCCGCGAGGTGGTAGGGCAGGCCGCAGAGTCCCGCCGCCGCGAAACCGGTCGTCTCGAGGACGACGATCTCGAGTTCCGGGTCGACCCGGCGGGCCGCGGACGCCGCGGACATGCCCGCGGCGCCACCGCCGAGAACCACGAGCCGACCGGCCACGGACGGGAACGCTACGGCGGCCCGTGTGGCCCTCGGCACATCCCGGTCGGCCGAAGAACACCCGGGTCTTGGTCCGCCGGGGACGAGGCCCGGACCACATCGGCGGCCGTAGATTCCCTCCGGTGTGGGACCGCCCGGAGTTCCTGAGGCTGCCCGATCGGGCGGGAAAGCCCCGGTCGGCCGGGATCACGCACGTCCTCGACAAGGGGGCCCCGATCGCCGTCGTCGACGGTCTCCTCACGACCGCCGCGGACCTCGTCGACGTGGTGAAGATCGGCTGGGGGATCGGCTACCTGGACCGGGCCCTCAAACAGCGGGTGGCCGCCTACCAGCGTGCCGGGATCCTCGTCTGCCTCGGTGGCACGCTCGTCGAGATCGCGGCGGCGCAGGGCGAGCTGACCGCGCTGCGCCGGTGGGCGGCCGGTGAGGGGATCGACGCCCTCGAGGTGTCCAACGGCCTCGGCTGGATGGGTCCGGGTGCCCAGTGCGCGCTCGTCGCCGAGCTCGCCGAGGACTTCACGGTCCTCGCGGAGGCCGGGGCGAAGGACGCCGCCGCACCCGTCGCCGCGGCGGAATGGGCCGACGAGATGACCGCCGACCTCGCCGCGGGCGCCGCGTGGGTGATCGCCGAGGGCCGCGAGTCCGGCACCGTCGGGATCTACGACGGCGACGGCGCGGTGCGCGTCGCCCTGGTGGAGGACCTGGCCGCGGCCGTCCCCGTCGAGCGGGTGATCTTCGAGGCGCCCGCCAAGGCCCAGCAGGCGTGGTTCGTCCGCCGGTTCGGCGCCGACGTCAACCTCGGCAACATCGCCCCCGACGACGTCCTGCCCCTGGAGACGCTGCGCCTGGGCCTGCGCGCCGACACCGCCGTCGAGCCGACAGCGCCGTGAAGCCGTGAAGCCGTGACCGCGATCCCGCCCGCCCCGCCGAACACCCGCTCGCACCCCTACCGCGGGCTCTCGGTGCAGGACGTCGACATCCCGCTGACCCCGGAGGCGGTCGAGGAGCACCTGATGGGCCGGGAGGTCTACCGGCGCACCGACTACCTCGCGCTGCGCCATGGTGGGGCGACCTGCCTGGTGGAGGTGCGCAAGGCCGACACCGCGCCGCTGTTCTCCCCGGTGGTCGCGCTGCGCGTCCTGTCCGGGCCGGACGGGACCGCGTGGGTCCACGACCCCGGCGTCGATGTCGGCAACGCCACCGCACTGGCCCGGGTCGCGGTCCCCGGGGCCCTCACGACCGTGGTGCTCGGCCGGTTCGAGCACGTCAACTTCATCCACCGGCCCGCCCCGGTCCGCGTGCGGGTGACCGAGGTGGTGCCGCCGTCCCCGGCGAAGCTGTTTGCCCAGGCCGACCAGTGCGTGGCGTTCGACGAGGACCTGCCACCGATCGAGCTCGTCCTGGACGCGGTCCGGGTCGAGGACGTCGCCGCGGCGCACCCGTCGGCGCACTACCTGCTGCCGTGCCGGGGGTCGGGCGCCGATCTCGGGGACGTCCCGGTCGCCTACCTCGACACCCGCCCCGCCGACCGTGCGGACTGGCTGCTCATCGGGTGCGAGCGCTCGGTGCAGTTCCACGAGCACTTCTACGGCGACGCGCCCCCGCGCGCCGACCTCTGTCCCCGGCGCCGACCCGCCCCGGCCGGCACCGCGGGCATGCCCACGCTGACCAAGTGCTGCCTGCTCGAGCGGGGACTCGAGACCACCGACGAGGGCGGCTGCACGGCCGTGGTGCCGTGGGGCGCGAACCTCGACGAGGTGCGCGAGGGCCTGCGGAAGCTCGTGCTGTGAGCAGCCACCTCACCGACTCGGTCGTCTACGGCCACCTCTGGACCGTCCCCGAGCTGCACGACCTCCTCGACGACGCGGGGCGCACCCGCCTGTGGCTGGAGATCCTCGTCGCGCTCGCGGCCGCGCAGGCCGAGGTCGGCCTCGTCCCGGACGACGCCGCGGCCGCCATCGCCGAGCACGCCCGGCTGGGCCGGATCGACCTCGCCCAGGTCGGTGCCGGGACCCGGGCGACCGGCCACTCCACGCTCGGTCTGATCAACGCGCTGCGGGCCGTGCTGCCCGAGAGCGCGCGGGAGTGGGTCTACTACGGCGCGACCGTGCAGGACGTGACCGACACCTGGTTCGCGCTGGTCATGCGGGCGACCGCCGACGTGGTGGCGCGCGACCTCGGCCGCGTGCGTGCCGCGGCGGTCTCGCTCGCCCGCCGTCACCGGGACACCGTCATGTGCGGGCGCACCCACGCCCAGCCCGGCAAGCCGATCACCTTCGGGTTCAAGGCCGCGGTGTGGGTCGACGAGCTGGATCGGCACCGGGACCGGCTCGCCCAGCTCCGCCCGCGGGTCGAGGTCGTCCAGCTCGGCGGCGCGCTGGGCACGCTGGAGTTCTGGGGACCCGCGGCGCTCGACCTCGTCGGGGCCTTCGCCGCGCGGCTCGGGCTCGGCGCACCGGATCTGCCGTGGCTCACCGCGCGCGACCGGGTGGCGGAGTTCCTCGGGTTCCTCGCCCTGGTCACCGGCACCCTCGCGAAGATCGGCACCGAGATCGTCGAGCTGTCGCGCCCGGAGATCGGCGAGGTGGGCGAGCCCGTCGTCGCCGGCACCGTCGGCAGCATCACCATGCCGCACAAGCGCAACCCCGAGCTCTCCGAGCACCTGGACACGCTCGCCCGGATCGTCCGCGCCGACGCCGGGGTCGCCCTCGAGGGGCTCGTCGCCCTGCACGAGCGCGACGGCCGGGGCTGGAAGGCCGAATGGCTCGCGCTGCCGGAGGCCTGCCAGCTCACCGGGGCCGCGCTCGGGTTCGCGACGCGACTGCTCGAGGGCCTCACCGTCGACGCGCCGCGGATGCGGGCGAACCTGGACTCCCACGGCGCGGCGCTCGCCTCGGAGCCGCTCATGGCCGCCCTCGCCGCCCGGATCGGGAAGCACTCCGCCCACGACGCGGTGTACGCCGCGGCGATGGCCGCCCGCGACGAGGGCGTCGACCTCGGGGAGCGGCTCGTCGCGGAGGGGCTGCTGCGCCCGGAGGAGGTCGACGCCGCGCGGGATCCCGCACGCTCCCTCGGCGCGGCCACGGCGTTCGTCGACCGGGTCCTCGCGCGGGACCCGGCCGGCCCGCCGACGTGAGGGGCGCGTCGTGACCGGCCCGCTCGCCGTGCCCCGGGTCCGGCTCGCGACGCTGCCGACCCCGCTGCACCCGGCGCCGCGGCTCTCGGAGGCCGCAGGCGTCGAGATCTGGCTCAAGCGCGACGACCTCACCGGGCTGGGCCTCGGCGGGAACAAGGTGCGGGGGCTGGAGTACCTGCTCGGCGACGCCCTCGCCCGCGGGTGCGACCACCTCGTCACCGGCGGCGGCCCCGGCTCCAACTGGGCGATGCTGGCCGCGCTCGCCGCGCGCCTGCACGGCCTGCGCGCGACGCTCGTCTGCTACGGCGACGAGGTGCCCGCCGTCGGGAACATGGCGCTGGCCCGGACCGCCGGGGCGGGCGTGCGGTTCACGGGCGACGCGGACCGCGCGTCGGTGGACCGCGTGGTGGAGGAGGTGGCCGACGCGCTGCGGACCGCGGGGGCCCACCCGTTCGCCCTGGGCCGCGGTGGGGCGACGCCGGTCGGAGCGCTCGGATACGCGACCGCGGCCGTCGAGCTCGCGGGCCAACTCGCCGCGGCGGAGCTCGGACCGGCGTCGTTCTGGCTCGCCACCGGCTCGTGCGGGACCCAGGGCGGTCTGCACGCGGGGGTCGCGTGGCAGCGGCTGGGCCGGGTCGTCGGGGTGACCGTGAGCCGGCCCGCCGCGGAGTGCGTCGAGCGGGTCAGCGCCCTGGCCCGCGGGGTCGCCGACCTGCTCGGCGTGCCGGACACGGCCGGGCCGCCGACGGTCGTCGACGGGCACCTCGGCCCCGGCTACGGCCGCCGTTCCGAGGAGGGCGACGCGGCGGCGGCGCTGGTGGCGTGCACCGAGGGGGTGTTCCTGGACCCGGTGTTCGCGGCCAAGGCGATGGCGGGCCTGCTGGCGGCCGCGCGGCGGGGTGAGGTCGTCGGGCCGGTGGTGTTCCTGGTCAGCGGGGGTGCGCCCACCCTGTTCACGACACTCTGACCCGACGATCCTCACCCATCCACACCCGAGGCTGTCGTCACTGCGGGCGGAAGTCACCACACGGACGGAGCGTCTGCGGAAAGAGAGGCTCGTCGCGTGTGGCGAGTTGGCCGCGGCCATCACGGAGGTGAAGCGCGCCGTGATCACGGCGTGGTTCCGTCGTGAACAGCAGGACGACGAGTGGCGCACCGCGATGGCGGAAGCAGATCGCCACGGAGCGACGGCGGAGGGCGCACAACTCGTCAAAGCGCACGGCCTTCATCGGTGCCGCGCGCCGGCTCATCGAGGAGGAGCCGGGGCAGGTTGGTCGGAAGCGCCTTGGTCGGTTGACGGCTCGGCTGCACTCGTGAAGCGGGCTCGCTCCTGAATTCACCCGTGACTGCTGGGCACCCGACGCGTGTCGTCGACGATAGGCACTCGATCATGGCGAGTGTCACCAGACCTGCTGGCTCTGCCGATGCCGGCTCTCGGCATGATCAACTGCCTATCGTCAGTCGACAAGGGTCACCCGGATGGATCGTGTTCCTGGTCGGTGTGCTGATACCCCTGACTCAGCCGGGCGACCCGAGCGCGGCGACGCGCCGTCGGAGCTCGGCCTCGGCGTCGTCGAAACCGGCACGGCGGGCGCGGGCCGCGTCGCGCGCCTTCTCGGCGACCGAGCAGCACGTCGCGGCCATCCGCCGGACCTCGTCGGGCGCGGCGCCGCCCCGGGAGTCCCGGGAGCTCACGATGCGGGCCGGGTCGAGGACCTCGGCGAGATCGCCCAGCGCCGCCGTGAGCTCGTGCGGCTCCAGCCCGGCCTCCCCGGCGGCGGCGGCCAGATCCTCCCGGGTGATGTCGGCCCCGGTCAGCCCCGCGGCCGCGGCGTGGCGCACGGCGATCCCGACGACGTCGTAGGCGCTGCGGTAGTCCAGGCGTGCGGTGAGCATGAGGTGCTCGGCGAGGTCCGAGGCCTGGGAGAAACCGCCGCGCAGGGCGGCCTCCATGGCGCCCGCGTCGACCTCGAGCCCGGTGACGACGCCG
Source organism: Actinomycetospora sp. (assembly GCF_036497245.1). Taxonomy (GTDB): domain Bacteria; phylum Actinomycetota; class Actinomycetes; order Mycobacteriales; family Pseudonocardiaceae; genus Actinomycetospora. The sequence continues at coordinate 27,607 of NZ_DASXJS010000018.1, forward strand.
GCCATCAGCCGGGTGGCGCGGGTCGCGAGGTCGAGGGCGCGGGGGACCTCGCCGTACGCGAAGATCAGGTTGTCGCTGCGGGCGGACGGGCTCTTGGCCAGCGCGAGCATCCCGGTCGCGCGCCCGATCAGCACCCCGGCCTCACCGCGGATCATCGTCAGCGCGTACGGGTTGCGCTTCTGCGGCATGAGGATGCTCGTGCGGGTGTGCCCGAGGGCGAGCCGGACCCAGCCGAACTCCGCGCTGCTCCAGATCTCGAGATCCTCGGCGAGGCGGTCGAGCGTGGTGGCCAGGCCCGCCGCGTGCCCGACCAGCGCGGTGTACCCGTCGGACTGCCACATCGCGTCGCGGGTGTGCTCGATGACGTCGGCGAAGCCGAGCAGGTGCGCGATGCGGGCCCGGTCACCGGTGAGCGGGCTGCCGTTGACCCCGCCTGCCCCCGCCGGGCTGCGGTCGACCCCGTCGAGGTCGGCGCCGAGGCGCTCGATCTCGCGCAGCGCCGGGTGGACCATCGCGAGCAGGTAGTGCCCGAACGTCGAGGGCTGGGCGTGCTGCAGGTAGGTCTGGTCGACCATCAGCGTCTCGGCGTGCGCCGCGGCCGTGCGGGCCCCCGCCAGCGCGAAGTCCGCGGCCGCCTCGATCAGGTCGCAGAGATCACGTCGCACCCGCAGGCGCAGCGCGATCCGGACGGCCTCGCGGCGGGGACGGCCCGCGTGCAGCCAGCCCGCGTCGCGGCCGATCGCCGCGGCGAAGCGCTTCTCGCGGCAGTTGTAGACCTCGCCGTGGCGGGCGTCGTACCCGAAGTCCGCCGCGGGGGTCCGGTCGGCCTCGGTGAGCACCGCGACCAGCCCCGGGACGGCCCGTTCCGGGACGACGCCCTGCTCGACGAGCACCAGCAGGTGGGCCAGGTCGGCGACGTTGAGCCCGTCGTGCAGCAGGGGTGCGTCGGCCACCTCCACGGCGAATCCGGCGTCGACGAGCTCTTCGGCGTAGCGGCCGCTCACGGTGTCGAGCATCGTCCGCCGCGCTGCGGGCGACCATGTCCGGACGGGACGAAACCGACCCCGGACCCTGGCCCGGACATCCGGCCGCACGGACGATGGACCCGTGACCGGCCCCGACCGCTACGGCGCCGAGATCTACACGGCTGGGCTCGACGGCCGGGTCCCCACGCTGCCCACCGATCCCTCCCGGCTCGAGGCCGCCGCGCGCCGCGTGCTGCCTGCGCACGCGTTCGACTACGTCGCGGGAGGCGCGGGGTCGGGCGCGACGATGCGTGCCAACCGGGCGGCCTTCGACCGCGTCGGCCTGGTGCCGCGGATGCTGCGCGGCAACCACCTCCGTGACTGGTCGACCAGGCTCCTGGGCACGTGGATGCCCGCCCCGCTGCTGCTCGGCCCCGTCGGGGTGCAGAGCCTGCTGCACCCCGACGGCGAGCTCGCCACCGCGCGGGCCGCCGCGGCGCTCGGCGTCCCCTCGGTGCTCTCGACGGCCTCGTCGCACACGATCGAGGAGGTCGCCGCCGCGGCGGGCCGCGCACCGTGCTGGTTCCAGCTCTACCGGCCCACCGACGACGACGTGACGGCGAGCCTGCTGGTCCGGGCGCGCACGGCCGGGTTCTCCGTCCTCGTCGTCACCCTCGACACCTGGACGCTCGGGTGGCGCCCGCGCGACCTCGACCGCGCCTACCTGCCGTTCCTGCGCGGGGTGGGCACGGCGATCCCGTTCTCCGACCCCGCCTTCCGTGGCGGTCTGGCCCGGCCCCCGGAGGAGGACCTCGCCGCGGCGGTCCGCCACCGGCAGCGCCTGTTCACCGGGACGGCGTGGGGCTGGGACCGGCTGGCGCCGATCCGGGCGAAGTGGGACGGCCCGATCGTCGTCAAGGGGATCCAGCGCGCCGAGGACGCGCGGCTCGCACTCCAGGCCGGGATGGACGGCGTGATCGTGTCCAACCACGGCGGCAGGCAGGTCGACCGGGCGATCGGGGCGCTCAGCGCCCTGCCCGGCATCGTGGCGTCCGTCGCCGGGCGGGCGCCGGTGCTCTTCGACTCCGGGATCCGCTCCGGCGCCGACGCGGCGGTCGCCCTCGCGCTGGGCGCGGACGCGGTGCTCGTCGGACGCCCGTTCGCGTTCGGACTGGCGCTGGGGGGCCAGGCGGGCGTGCACCACGTCGTGCGCTGCCTGCTCGCGGAGCTGGACACCACCCTCGCCCTGGCCGGCTACCGCGATCTCGCCGACCTGCGCGCCGCCGAGGACGTGGTCGCCGGCGCGCCCTGAGGGCGCGCCGGCGCGGCGTC
>NZ_DASXJS010000019.1:0-8048 GCF_036497245.1 Actinomycetospora sp.
AGCTCGCCGCGGTCAGCCCGCACATCGCCGCCCAGCCCGGGTGCAGCCGCTTGGTCCAGGAGCCGTCCGCCAGGAACTCCAGCAGCCCGCCGGACATCGAGCCGACCACGCCCTGCGCCGAGACCAGCGCGGCGGCGTCCAACCCGGCCAGTTTGCCGGCCGCCACCGCCGCGCCGAACGCACCGGCCACCGCGGTCGGGTGCCAGCCGACGTCGTGGAACCCGCCGGCACCGCCGATGCCCACCCGGGCCGACACCTCCACGCCGAGCACGTACGCGAGCAGCAGGTCCCGGGTGCTGGCGCCGGCCGAGGTGGCCGCCGACAGCACGGCGGGCAGCACGCCGGCGGTGACGTGGGTGACCGCCGGGATGTGTGTGTCGTCGAAGTCCAGACCGTGGATCAACACGCCGTTGAGCACGGCGGCATCCCGGGGCGAGAGCCGGTCGGGCAGGCCGAGCACCGGGTGCGCACCGGCCCCGCCGAGCCGCAGCAGCGCGTCCCGGGCCACCGACGGGAAGTCGTAGGCCGTGGACGCGAACGCCAGCCCGACCGCGTCCAGCACCAGGTGCCTGGCCCGGGTGTACACCTCGTCCGGCACGTCCCCGGGGCGCGCCGCCGCGACGAACTCGGCCACCGTGGCGGACAGGGACAGCTGGGCGGTCCGGGTCACGGTGGACTCCTCGTGGCCAGTGGTGGATCGAGGGGCCGCCACGACGCTGTGACGACCCCCACATGGATAATACGTCAGACATTTAAGCGGGAGCAGGGGGTACCCGACGGTGGTGGTCGGTCCGCGCCTGGAACAGCCGGGCCACCCGCAGTGCCAGCTCCTCCCGGTGCGGCGCCGCGATCAGCTGCGCGGACACCGGGCAGCCGTCCGGGGCGAACCCGGTGGGCAGGGCCAGCCCGGGTGCTCCGGTGAGGTTGCCCAACATCGTCGACCGGGACTGCGCGGCGTACAGCGGGTACTCGACGCCGTCCACCACGACGGCGCACTCCGGCAGCCGGGGCGCGGTGGACGGGCAGGTCGGCACCACGATCAGGTCGGCGGCGGCGAACACCGTGTCCAGCTCGCGCTGCAGCTCGGCGCGGAACGCCAGCGCGCGCAGGTAGTCGACCGCCGGCGTGGTGATGCCCTGGCTGATCCGGCGCACCAGCACCGGGTCGTACTCCGACCACCGCGCGGCGTTCACCCGGTGCAGCGCGGCCGCCTCGGTGAACACGATCTGGTAGCCGATGGGCAGCGCCTCGGCGGCCGACGGCAGCTCCCCCGCCACCACGGACGCGCCGGCGTCGGTGAGCACCTCGACCAGGGCGGCCACCCCGTCCCGCACGGCGCCGTCGCACAGCTCGGTGAGGTAGCCGCCCGGTAGCGCGATGCGCAGTCCGGCCAGGTCGGCCGGCAATTCAGGCGGCTCGAAGGGTGGCGGGGCGCCGATCCTCGGGTCGTGGCCGTCCGGGCCCCGGATCACCGCGAACACCAGTGCGGCGTCCACCGCCGACACCGCCAGCGGGCCGACCGTCTCGGTGGTCGGCGACAGCGGGAACACCCCGGTGCGCGGCACCACCCCGGCGGTCGGCTTGAGCCCGGTCAGCCCGCACCACGCCGACGGCAGCCGCACCGAGCCACCCACGTCGGTGCCCAGCCCGAACGGCACCACCCGCGACGCCACGACGGCCGCCGTCCCGGTCGACGAGCCGCCCGCCCAGCGCCCCGGGTCCCACGGGTTGCGGCAGGCACCGAAGCGCGGCGGGTGCGGGCCGCCCACGGCGAACTCGGTGGTGGCGTCCTTGCTGATCGGGATCGCCCCGGCCTCCTCCAGTCGGCGCACCACGGTCGCCGACTCCGCCGCCGGCCGGTCGCCGTACACCCACGAGCCGTTCGTGGTCGGCACCCCGGCCACGTCGATCACGTCCTTCACCGCGAACGGGACACCCTCCAGCGCCCTCGGGCGGCCGTCCGCCCAGCGCCGGGCCGAGTCCTCGGCGGCGGCCAGCGCGCGGTCGTCCAGGGTGGCGATCGTGCAGTTCAGCCGCTCGTGCACCCGCTTGCACTTCGCCAGCGCCTCGGTCACCAGGCCCACCGGCTCCGTACCGCCGTCCCGGTACCCCGCGAGCACCTCCCCAATTCCGCTGGTCAAGGGCTGTGAGTGGTATTGGTCGCTATGACGACCAATACCACTCACGGGGTCTGACCAGCGGTTTCCGTGGGCGGGGTCGGTGGTGGCCAGTGCGGTGGCGTCGTTGCCGGGCAAGGGGCGGTCGCGCAGTCGGGTCACCGCGGGGGCGGTGGCGAGCACGGCGGCGTGCATCGCGGTGATCTGGTCGGCGTCCAGCGGGTAGCCAAGGCGCGCGGCCAGCACCCCGAGCTCCTCCGGCGTCGGGTCGGCCGCGGCGGGCCGCGCTGTCAGCTCGGCCGCGGCGGGGCGCGGCGTCGGGCCGGTCATCGGATGACCGACTCGCCGGCCAGCAGGGCCTTGGCGACGACCCCGCGCAGCACGTCGTTGGTGCCCTCGCCGATGGACATCAGCGGGGCGTCCCGGTACAGCCGCTCCACCTCGAACTCGGTGGAGTAGCCGTAACCGCCGTGGATCCGCATCGCGTCGGTCGCGCACTCCAGCGCCGCCTCCGACGCGAAGATCTTCGCCATGCCGGACTCGGTGTCCATCCGCACCCCGTCGTCCATCCGCGACGCCGCCCAGTAGGTCATCAGCCGGGCCGCCTGCAGCCGCACCGCGATCTCGGCCAGCCGCAGCTGCACGGCCTGGAACTCACCGATCGCCTGACCGAACGCGGTGCGCTCGCGGGCGTAGGACAGCGCCTCGTCGTAGGCGCGCTGGGCCAGGCCGACACTGCGCGCGGCGACGTTGATCCGACCGGTCTCCAGCGCGGACAGCACCTGCTGCAGCCCACGCCCCTCCACCCCGCCGAGCAGCTGCGACGCCGGCACCCGCACGTCGCGCAGCACCACCTCGCACGACTCGGTGCCCTTGTAACCGAGCTTGCCGATGTCGGCGGTCACCTCGAAGCCCGGACTGTCCGCGTGGATCAGCAGCACGCTCATGCCCCGGTGCGCGGGCGACGCAGACGGGTCGGTCTTCACCAGCACCGGCAGCGGGTCCGCGTAGCGCGCGTTGGTGATCCACATCTTGGTGCCGTCGATGACGTACTCGTCACCGTCGCGCCGGGCGACCGTCGAGATGCCCTGCAGGTCCGTGCCCGCGCCGGGCTCGGTGAGCGCGATCCCGGTGCGACGTTGCCCGGTCGCCAGTTCGGGCAGGTAACGGTCGCGCTGCTCGGGCGTGCCGTGGTGGGCGAGCATCCAGCAGGACACCGAGTGGCTGCCGAGGATGCCGGCGATGCCCATCCACCCGCGCGAGATCTCCTCGAAGGTCAGCGCGAAGGAGACGGTGTCCGCGGCGAGACCGCCGTACTCCTCGGGGATGGCCAGGCCGAACAGTCCCAGCTTCTTCATGCTCTCGACGATCTCGGTCGGATACCGGCCCGCGTGCTCCCAGTCGCGGGCGACGGGGACGATCTCCGAGTCGACGAAGTCACGCAGCGAGTCGCGGTAGAGCCGCTGCTCGTCGGACAGCTGGAAGTCCATGAGGACGCCTTCCTGGGTCAGCGGGTGGGCGCCGAGGGCGCCTCGGGAACGGTGATCGCGGCGCCGGAGCCGGCGCGGGAGAGCGGCACGTCGGCGAGGGACTCCTCGGGCGCCCCGAAGGCCCCGGCCGCGCGCAGCGACGCGACACGCCCGGCGTCGTACCCCAGGCCGGTCAGCACCGCGTCGGTGTCACTGCCCATGTCCGGGCCCCGGCGGACGGGCCCGACGTCGGCCCCGGGCGGGCCGACGCGCACCGGCGAGCGCAGCGAGCGCACGGTCCCGAACCGCGGGTGCTCGGTCTCGACGACGAGGGCCCGCGCCAGGGTGTGCGGGTCGTCGAGCGCCCCGGCCACCTCGTGGATCGGCGCGCAGGGGATGCGGGCCGCGTAGAGCGGGTCGAGCCACTCGTCGACGGTCCGCGTGCGGAACAGGTCCTCGAGCAGCGGCACCAGGGCGTCGCGGTTCCGGTCACGGTCGGCGAACGTCGCGAAGCGAGGGTCCGCGGCGAGGTCCGGGCGATCCATCACCTCGGTGAGGCGGTGCCAGAACTTCTCCTTGGCGCACCCGACGACGAGCCAGCCGTCGGAAGCCTCGAAGGCCTGGAACGGCACCAGCGACGGGTGCGCGGAGTGGTGCGTGCGGGTCGGCTGGTAGCCCTCGGTGAGGTGCCACGTGGCCGGGTAGGTCAGGAGGCTGACCGCGGTGTCGTAGAGGGACAGGTCGCAGTCGGTGCCCACGCCGTCGCGCCGGGCCTGGTGGATGCCCGCGAGCAGCGCGATCGCCGCGACGAACCCGCCGCTGTAGTCGACCAGCGACAGGCCCGCCTTCTGCGGGGCGCCGCCGGGCTCGCCGGTCACCGACATCCAGCCGGCCAGGGCCTGCAGGACGTAGTCGTACCCGGGCTCGTCGGAGCGCGGCCCGGTCATCCCGAACCCGGTCAGTGAGCAGCACACGATCCGCGGGTTGATCTCCGCCAGGTCGGCGTAGCGGATGCCGAGCTTCGCGGGGACGTCGCCGCGCAGGTTCGAGTAGACCGCGTCCGCCGAGCGGACCAGATCGTGGAACACCTCGCGGCCGGCGGCCGTCCGGATGTCGAGCACCATCGAGGACTTGTTCTTGTTGAACGACTCGAAGAACAGCGAGTCCTCGCCGCCCGCGTAGGGCGGGACGTAGCGGCCCACGTCCCCTCCCGAGCCCGGGTCCTCGATCTTGATGACCTCGGCGCCGAGATCGGCCAGGTGCATCGAGCCGAACGGCCCGGCGCCGTACTGCTCGAGCGACACGATCCGGACGTCCTCGAGTGGCCTCACGCGTGCACCGCCGCGTTCGTCCCGGGCTCGTTCTCCAGCGAGAGCGGCGTCGTGGCCTGCGGGAACAGCGACGCCGCGGCCGCCGAGTCCCGACGGTGCACGTAGAAGGTGCGCTTGAAGGTGAGGACCTCGACGGCGTCCTGGTTCAGCGTCCGCGTCCGGATGGTGACGATCCCGGCGTGCGGCCTGCTGTTCGAGCCGCGCACCTCGAGCACCAGGCTCTCCGACCACAGGGTGTCCCCGACGAACACCGGCGCGGTCAGGCGCAGGTCGTCCATCCCGAGGTTCGCGAAGGCGTTCTGCGTGGTGTCGGTGACCGACTGCCCCACCGCGATCGCGATGGTGAGCGGCGAGACCACCAGTCGTCGCCCGAACTCCGAGGACTCCCCGACCGCGGCGTTGAAGTGCGCCTGGTTGGTGTTCATCGTCAGCAGGGTGAACCAGGTGTTGTCGCTCTCGCTGATCGTGCGCCCCAGCGGGTGCTGGTAGACGTCACCGACCTCGAAGTCCTCGAGGAACCGTCCGCGCCAGCCGTCCTGCACCGTCATCGTGCTCCCTCCGTCGTACTTCGCAACGCTAAACATCTGACGTTTTATCGGCAAGGGAACCGACGGAGATTTCCTCCAGCGTGCGGTTACTGGTGCGCACCCCGAAGAACAGCAGCACGACGCCCATGAGCAGGGCGGCGACGGCGAGGTACACGTACACGGCGGCCATGCCGAGCCCCGTGAAGATCGCGGCCACGAGCACCCCGCCCAGGACGCCGGCCAGGCGCCCGGTCCCGTTGGCGATGCCGGAGCCCAGCCCGCGCAGCGCCAGCGGGAACACCTCGGCGATGTAGGTGTAGAGCACCGCGACGCCGGTCTGCATGAGCATCGAGGCCAGGAAGCCCGACACCAGGATCCAGACCGGGTTGCCGACCAGGCCGAACACCAGCAGCAGGACGGCCACCACGCACTGCAGCGCGAAGACGAGGTTCTTGCGCTCCCACCGGTCGATGAACGGGAACGCGAGCAGCGCGCCCGGCACCGCCGCGATGGCGAGCACCGAGGCGTAGGTCAACGACTCGGCGGTGCTGTACCCGCGCTCGACGAGCAGCGTCGGGACCCACGAGGTGAACCCGTAGAAGGACAGGATGAGGAACACGCACGCGGCGGAGGCGACGACCGTGCGGCGCAGCGCCGCGCCGTGCAGCAGATCGCGGACCGACGCGGGCGGGATGGCAGGCGTGGCGACCGGCGCGGGCAGCGGCTCGCCGGTCTTCGCGCGCGCCTCGTCCTCGAGCTTGGCGACGAGCCGCTCGGCGGCCTCGGCGCTCCGGCCGCGTGCGGCCTGCCAGCGGGCGGACTCGGGCAGCACGCGCAGCGCGACGACGCCGATGATCGCGCCCAGGGCGCCGAAGACGAAGATCCAGCGCCAGGTCCCCGGACCGAGCGGGACGACCAGACGGGCGAGCCACGCCGCGACCGGGACGCCGGCGAGCCCGACGGCGAGCAGCAGCGACTGGTACCGGCCGCGCAGCGCCCGCGGGAACATCTCGCTGACGTAGACGAGCAGCACCCCGGTCATGGCCTGCAGCCCGAACCCGGTGAGCACGCGCATGACGCCGAGACTGGTCGCGTCCCACGACGCGGCCGAGAGCAGCGAGAAGGTCGAGTAGAAGAACACCGCGCCGAGCAGGACCGGCCGGCGGCCGAGCCGGTCGGAGAGCCTGCCGCCGACGATCGCACCGAGGAACATCCCGACGAAGCCCGCCGAGGTGATCAGCCCGATCGTGCCGATCGAGAGGCCCCACTGGGTGCGCAGCGCGGGCGCCGCGTAGGCGAACGAGTTGAGGTCGACGAGGTCGAAGACGAACAGCGCACCCAGGAGGACGACCCACATGCGGTGCGTCCGGGTGATCACCGGGAGGCGGTCGAGCCGCGCCGCGAGGTCGCCGTGACCGGGCGGCCCGCCCTCGGTAGTGGCGTCGGCGGAGCTGTCGCGAGGTTGTGTCGGACCCGTGCTGGTGGTCATCGGCTGTCGTCCTCCCGGGCCGCGCGTCGCACCGCCCCGTCGTGACCGACGCCGCACGGGCTCGGTCAGATGTCGTCCCAGTCACACCCGACGCTAAACATCTGATGTTTTGAGCACAAGAGTCGGTCGCCGAACTCCCGACGTCCGATGCGCGGAGACCGCGCGGCACCCGCGCTGCCGTGACCACCTCGACGAGGGGCACACCAGGCAGCTCCGACAGCCCCACGACCTGCGTGACGTGCCCCTCGCCGGCACGCGCCCGACCGGGCTCTCGGTCACGGGCACACCAGGCAGCTCCGACAGCCCCACGACCTGCGTGACGTGCCCCTCGCCGGCGCCTGGGGTGGCGCCTGGGGTGGCACCTGGGGTGGTACCCGCGATGGCGCCCGCCCGGCCCGGGTCACGCTCACGCTCGGGCCCGGCCCGCGCGGGCCAACAGCGAGTGCGCGCGGTCCACCACCGGCTTGTCGACCAGCGCGCCGTCGAGCACAGCCACCGCCGAACCGGCCGCCGCGTCGACGACGGCCCGGGCCCAGCTCAGCGCCTCCGCGTCCGGGGCGAGCGCGGCCGCGGCCACCGGGACCTGCGCCGGGTGGATGCAGAGCTTGGCGGTGAACCCGCGGGCGAGGGCGTGGCGGCAGTCGTCGGTGAGCCGGGCGGCGTCCCGGACCGCCACGGTCACGCCGTCGACGGGCGCGGCGAGCCCGGTGGCCCGGGAGGCCAGCGCCAGCACCGAGCGCGCGTGCCCGAGGGCGTCACGGTCGGCGTGGTCGACCCCGAGCTCGGTGGCGAAGTCGACGGTGCCGAAGGCCAGCCGGACCACCTCCGGCCAGCGGGCCACCTCCGCCGCGCCCTGCACTCCCGACGCCGTCTCGACCAGCGCCACGACGGGCAGGCCCGCGCCCGCCAGTGCCGGCGGACACGCCGGCGACTCCGCCTTCGGCAGCATGACCGGGACCCCGTGCGCGCGGGCCGCCGCGACGTCGTCGTCGTGCCAGGGAGTGCCCGCGCCGTTGACGCGCAGCGCCACGACGCACGCCCCGTCGACCCCGCCGCCGGCGAGCCAGGCCCCCACCTGCTCCCGTGCCGTGACCTTGTCGTCCGGGGCCACCGCG
>NZ_DASXJS010000020.1:0-4542 GCF_036497245.1 Actinomycetospora sp.
TCGACGCGCTCGCGGACTCCACCGTCCTGGAGGTCCGCCGGTGAGCTGGACCCCGTCCCGCGACGAGGACGCCGCGCTGGTCAGCGGCACCGGCGCGTTCCTCGACGACCTCGACCCGCTGCCCGGCACGCTCGTCGCCGCGGTCGTGCGCAGCCCGCACCCGCACGCGCGGATCCGCGGCGCCGACCTGGACCGCGCCCGTGCCCACCCCGGGGTCGCCGCCGTCATCGGGCCCGACGAGGTGCGCGCCGCAGTGCGCCCGTTCCCGCTGTCCACCGCGACCCCGATGCCCTACCTGCCGAGCGCCGTCGACACCGCGCGCTACGTCGGCGAGCCGGTGGCCGTCGTGGTGGCGACCGACCGCTACGTCGCCGAGGACGCCGCCGAACTGGTGCGCATCGACTACGAGCCGCTCGACGTCGTCGTCGAGACCCGCCGCGCCCTCGAGCCGGACGCCCCGCTGCTCCACCCGGAGGCGGGCACGAACGTCGCCACCGACCGCACCTTCGCCTTCGGCGAGGTCGACGCCGCGTTCGACCGGGCCGCCCACACGGTGCGCGGCGAGTACACGTTCCCGCGCTACTCCTCGGTGCCGATGGAGTGCTACGGCGTGGTCGCCCGGTGGAGCGAGGACGCGGACGGCCCAAGCGTCGAGGCGTGGGCGAACTTCCACGGCCCCTTCACGATGGTGCCGGTCGCGGCGGGTGCCCTGGGCCTGCCCCCGTCGCGGTTCCGACTGCACGTGCCGGCCGACATCGGCGGCAGCTTCGGGATCAAATCGGGCATCTACCCCTACGTCGTGCTCCTGGCGCTCGCCTCGAAGCATGCCGGGCGCCCGGTGCGCTGGACCGAGGACCGGATCGAGCACCTGCTCGCCAGCTCGTCCGGCGCCGGACGGGTCATGGCGTTCGAGGCGGCCGTCGACGTGGACGGCGGGGTCACCGCCCTGCGTGCCGACCTCGTCGACGACGTCGGTGCCTACCTGCGCCCGCCCGAACCGAGCACGCTCTACCGCTGCTTCGGCAACATCACCGGCGCCTACGACGTGCCCGCGGTCGCGATCCGCGCCCGCGCCGTCGTCACCAACCGGGCCCCGACCGGGCTCAACCGCGGCTTCGGCGGGCAGCAGCTCTACTTCGGGCTCGAGCGGCTGATGGACGCGGTCGCCGCGACGACGGGCCTCGACGTCGCCGCGGTGCGGCGGCGCAACCTCGTCCGCTCCTTCCCGCACCGCACCCCGACCGGTGGGCTCTACGACTCCGGGGACTACACCAGGGCCCTCGACATGCTGCTGGCGAAGGGCGGCTACGACGAGCTCCGCGCTCGGCAGGTCCAGGCCCGGGCGGAGGGCGCGTTCTACGGCGTCGGGCTCGCCCTCGTCGTCGATCCCTCGGGCACCAACATCGGCTACGTCGGGCTCGCGACGCCCGCCGCGGATCGCAAGCCGGGCCGCGACAAGTCCGGATCGACGGAGATCGTGCGAGCGTCGGTGGACGTCCAGGGCGTCGTCACGGTGATGCTCGGCTCGGTGCCGCAGGGCCAGGGGCACGCCACGGTCGCGCGACGCGTGGCCGCCCGGCGCCTCGGCCTGCCGGTCGAGCAGGTCCGCGCCCGGGTCGAGATGGACACCGCCCACACGCCGTGGACGGTCACGTCGGGCAGCTACTCGTCGCGGTTCGCGCCGCTGGTGACGAGCGCGGTGATCGCCGCCGTCGACCGGCTCGCCGAGTCGGTCCGCGGCGCGGCGACGGTGCTACTGGGCGTGGAGCCGTCCGACGCGCCGCATCTGGAGCTCGCGGACGGCGAGATCCGCGACCCGTCGTCGGGGACCTCCTGCCGGTTCCGTCACGCGGCCGGCCTCCTGCACTGGGATCCGGGCGCCCTGCCGGCGGAGCTCGGCGCGCACACCAGCGCCGAGGGCGAGTTCCGGCCGCCCGAGGCCGTCGCGGCCACCGCGGAGGACCGCATCAACTCGTCGCTCTGCTACGGCTTCGTCGCGGAGATGGTCGGCGTGCGGGTCGACCCCGACACCCTCGAGATCGCGCTGGACCGGGTCGCGAGCGTCCACGACGCGGGCACGGTGCTCGACCCGGTACTGCTCGAGGGCCAGGTCCTCGGCGCCCTCGTCCACGGGCTCGGCGGTGCGCTGTTCGAGGAGTTCCGGTACTCCGACGCCGGCCAACCGCAGTCGGCCACGTTCCTCGACTACCTGTGCCCGACGACCGCGGAGACCGGTTTCGAGCTGGTCTCCGACCACCTCGAGTCGCCGTCGCCGCTCACCCCGCTCGGCGCGAAGGGGTGCGGCGAGGGCAGTTCGATGAGCCTGCCGGTGGCGATCGCCAACGCGGTCGCCGACGCCGTGGCCCCGGCCGGCGTCGAGATCGATTCCCTGCCCCTGCACGGCGAGGCGCTGTTCGCACTCCTGGAGAGGAACCACTGATGGCACTGACCGGCGGCGAGGTCCGGCTCGAGCGCACCCACGACGGGCGGGTCGCGAACCTGGTACTCGCCCACGGCCCGTACACCGTGATCACGTGGGAGATGCGGACCCTGGTCGCGGAGCGCTTCGCCGAGATCGACCGCGACCCCGACGTGGCGGTGGTCGTCGTCCGCTCCGACGGCGAGCACTTCTCCTCCGGCGGGGACATCGCCGGGTTCATGGAGGTCGACCCGGTCGACTTCACCGACCTCGGCCACGAGGTCACCGCGGCGTCGCGCAGCCCCAAGCCGGTCGTCGTCGCCGTCGACGGCTACTGCTTCGGCGTCGGGTGCGAGCTCGCGCTGTCCTGCGACATCCGACTGGCCACCGAGCGCAGCCGCTTCGCCCTCCCGGAGATGAACCTCGGGATGATCCCCGGCTCCGGCGGCACCCAGCGCCTCGCCCGGCTGATCGGCCTGTCCCGCGCGAAACACCACGTCATGACGGCCAAGCGCATCACGGGGCAGGAGGCGGCCGACTGGGGCCTCGTCGCCGAGCTGCACCCGGACCGCGAGGCGCTCGACAAGGCCACCGACGCCCTGCTCGACAAGCTCCTCGGGTTCTCCCCGATGGCGCTGCGCACCGCCAAAGAGGTGCTCGACCGCGGCGTCGACGCGCCGCTCTACTCCGGCATCGAACTGGAACGGAAGGCCTACGCGATGCTGCGCGCGAGCCACGACTTCGCCGAGGGCGTCGCCGCGTTCACCGAGAAGCGCACGCCGCGGTTCACGGGGCGCTGATGAAGGCCGCTCCCTTCGCCTACCACCGGCCCGGATCGGTGACCGAAGCCGTCGAGGCCCTCGCCGCCGGGGACGCCAAGGTCCTCGCGGGCGGGCAGTCGCTGGTCCCGGTGCTCGCGATGCGCCTGGGCCGGCCCGGGACGCTCGTCGACATCACGTCGCTGCCCGAGCTGGGCACGCTCGCCGTCGCCGACGAGGAGCTGCGGATCGGGGCCGCGGTGCGCCAGCGCCGCGTCGAGCGTGATCCGGCGACCACGGCCGTGCCCCTGATCGGGCGCGCGATGCCCTTCGTCGGGCACCGGGAACTGCGCAGCCGCGGCACGGTCTGCGGCAGCCTCGCCCACGCCGACCCCGCCGCCGAGCTGCCCGCCGTGGCCGCGTGCCTCGGGGCCGTCGTCGAGGTCACCGGCCCGCACGGGCGCCGCGAGGTCCCCGCCGCCGAGCTCGTCACCGGGGCCATGACGACGACCGTGGCCGCCGACGAGCTGATCACCGCGGTCCGGTTCCCGACGGCGGGTCGTGGCGAGGGCTTCGGTTTCGCCGAGATCGCCCGCAGGCACGGGGACTTCGCGCTCGCCGGGGTGGCGATCCGCGTCCGGGCGGTCGCGGGGGCGGTGAAGGACGCGACCCTGGCCGCGTTCGGTGTCTCGGACCGGCCCGTCGTCCGGGACGTCAGCGAGCTGCTGACCCACGCCGTCACCGAGCCGGACCTCCGTCCCGCCGCCGACGCGCTGGCCGCCGAGGTCGTCGACACCGCCGGGGACGCCCACGGATCCACCGCGTACCGCGCCCGCCTGCTCGGGGTGCTCACCGCCCGCGAGCTCGCCCGCGCCCACCGCCAGGCCCTCCCGGGAGACCCGTCGTGAAGCCCGTCCACGTGGCCGCCGACGCCACCGCCGACGTCACCCTGACCGTCAACGGCCGGGAGACCACCCTTGCCGTCGCGCCGCGGGCCACCCTCTCCGACGTCCTGCGCGACCGGCTCGGCCTCACCGGCACCCACGTCGGCTGTGAGCACGGCGTGTGCGGGATGTGCACGGTCCTGGTCGACGGCGAGGCCGCGCGGGCGTGCCTGCTGTTCGCGGTGCAGTGCGAGGGCGCCGTGATCACGACGGTGGAGGGGCTCGGCGGCGCCGGCGACCAGCACCCGTTGCAGCGGGCGTTCTCCCACCATCACGGCCTGCAGTGCGGGTTCTGCACCCCGGGCATGCTGATGAGCTCCTACGACCTGCTCGCCGGCGGGACCTACGACGAGGACACCCTCGCCGAGGACATGTCCGGGGTGCTCTGCCGCTGCACCGGCTACCGGGGCATCCTCGCCGC
>NZ_DASXJS010000021.1:0-6370 GCF_036497245.1 Actinomycetospora sp.
GGTCCGCTCGCGAGATACGCCGACGAACTGCGGGCCGCCCAGCAGGATTACGCCCGCGGTGAGCAGATGATGGTCGACGGTCAGGCAGCTCTCGCAGCCGCCGGCTCGGGAGCAGTGCCGACGGCCGACCGGGCCCGCGACATCGCGGAGCGAGGGATGGACGACGCCGCGGAGCTCATGGTCCTCGCAGAGGAGCGCGCCTTCCGAGCGAACGACGCGGCCGCCCGGGCGCTTGCCGAGGCGAGCTCTGAGCTGAACGGCCTCATCCCGGGAACAACCTCGGCGTCCGCGCTCGCTCCTGACGATTCAGGCATCGGCTCGGCCCTCGCGGATGTCGGCAACGCCTTCGCCTCGTTCGGCAACGCGGCACTGCACGATCCCCACGCAGTGGGGGCCATGGCGCTCGGCGCGGGGGAAGTCTTTCTCGGAGCGGGCGGCGAGATCGGCGGCGTAGCCCTGGACGCCACCGGGATCGGAGCAGTGGTGGGCGTGCCCGCAGCGGTCGTCTCGGCCGGCGTCATCGCCACAGGCGCGACCACGTTGGGGGTCGGCGCGATGACCGTGGCTCATAGCGCCTCGGGCCCCGACCACGTCGAGCCCTTCCAACCCGGTCCCTCGGGCACCGGCTCGACCCTAGCGGCCCAGCGCCCCGATGTGACCGATCCGAGGCTCCGCAACATCGTCAACAGCCTCTATCGAGGAGCCGGTTCGGAGACACGAGCAGGTACTGGCACTACGGCGGACGCCGTTCGATACGAGCGCGCGAGCGGCAATAGTGTCAAGGACAAGTTCCACACCGAGAAGGCCAACAACTCGGTGCGGGCCCTGCGCAGTTGGCTGCGGCGCAATCTGGGGGCGTCCGTGGCCGATCGGCAGGTAGCCCAGCAGGAGTACGACGACCTGCTCGACGCTCTGGGGAGAACACGGTGACCGACGAGGACGTCCCCTCGATCGACAAGGTGAGCGCGCGCGCCGTTGCGGATGCCCTCAGCGCGTCGTCTCGACGCGCCGAGGAGATGGTCAGGGAGCATGTCGAGGACTACGACGAGGTGTTGTCCACCGTCCTGCTCGATCTCGTCGGCGAATGGTTCCGGACCGCAGTTCACGCCGGGACACCGGACGCCAAGGACGCGCTGAGTGCAGCTGCGGCTCTGGCGGATCTGTATTCACGCGGTGATGACGGTGTGGAGACGGTCATCGCCACGGGGTTCCTCGAGGCCATGCCCCATCCGTCCGAGCCGGGCCGGGAAGTGATTGATCGGCTGCCCGCGCTACTTCGCGAGCAGCTACGCCGTATGGAGGAGTGGCGACCCCCAGGGAGTGAACCCGAGGGCCGTCGTTGAACCTGATGGAAGCGATGTGGAGAACGCGATGGCTGATACCGATGACGAGCCGCCCGACCTGGCGGGGCCGATTCTGGCCGACGCCCTGGGCAAGTCCTCCGCCAGAGCGGCGGAGATGGTGCGGGAGCACGTCGAATTCAACGACGAGGTGCTCTCGACCGTCCTCTTGGGTGGCTTCGGCCGCTGGTACTGGAGCTCGCTGCAGGAGGGTCGGTCCGACGCCCCGGACGCCCTGCGCGCCGCGCAGGTGCTCGGGGAGCTCTTCGCCGATGGGGACGACGAGATGGAGACCGTGATCGCCACGGGGTTCCTCGAGGCTCTCCCCCACCCGTCCGAGGATGGGCGTGAGGTCGTGGAGCAGCTCCCTTCTTCGCTGCGTGGCTGGCTTCGACACATGGAGAACTGGAAGCCGACGACCGTGTGGAATCCAACTCGCTGAACTCACGCTCACCCGCCGCCGTCCACCGACCGCGGACCGAGCACCGGCTGACCGCCGCGCCGACTCCGGAATCCGACGTCCCAGGGCCACTGACCCCGGTCGTCGCGCCACACCAGCTGCAGCGCCCGCAACGGCGCCCCCGGGAACAGCGAGACCGCCGTCAGCAGGTGCGCTTCCGGATGCGCGAGCTCGACGATCTCGGTCTCGGTGCCGTGAGGACACCGCAGCCGCTGGCCCGCCGACAGGCGCTCGCCGTGATGGACCACCTCGTCGGCCCACTCGTTCAACGCGTCCCCGGCCTCCGGAGCTCGCACACCGGTGACCACCAGCTCCGGCAGCCCCCGCAGCGTCAGCCCCACCGTGTACGCCCACGGCGGGCGCACCCGGTCGCCCCCGACGGCCTCGATCGCCCAGCCGTACTTCTCGACCATCTCGGCCATCCGCCCCAGCGCGTCGCCCTTGATCATCGTGGGGTCGTCACACATGCAGCACATCTCGTCCTCCGCGTCCTGTTCGAGGACTTCGTCCCCGACGAGCGGAGGATGCGCCCGACCACCGACACTCACGGGCGATGACATCACCAGCAGACCGGTTCGACGGCTGGATCGGCGGCCTGGGCACCGCGTCGGGGCTGCGGCTCGTCGTCGGGCACTGGCCGAGCTCCCCGTACGGCGCGTTCACCGACGTGATGGTCGAGCAGGCCGACGGTCACCGGGTCCTGCTCGCCCCGACACAGCAGGTCGCCGACTTCGTCGCCACCACCTACACCTTCGACGAGGTCCGCCTCGTGCCCGTCGAGATGCACGTCGCCGGCAGCACCGCCCACCTCACCGCAGGCGACCTGACCGCCACTCTCCATCTCGGCCGTCGCGATCTCCTCGGTCACCTGCTCCACGCCGTCCCCACGAGGCTCGCCACCGCACCCCGGTGGATCGCCACGATCGACGCCATCGCCCGGCGCGTCCTCCCCGGCGTCCGCACCGTCGGGAGCGCCGGAAACGGCCGCACCGAGTACTACGGAGCCCGCGACCTGCACCGCATCACCGACGCCCAGGTCCACGTCGGGAACCAGCACCAGGGACCGATGACGCCGGTCCGTCCACCCGTCCGGTTCGGCTTCGGATCCACCCCGACGACGCCGTCGTGGGTCCGGATCACGACCCTCGTCGTCCCCGATCGCTGAAAATTCGAGGGAACCGAACGGGCCCGGCGGCACTCCGAGCAGGTGAGAGGCACGACCGTCGGAACCGCCGGGAGGACCCGTGGAGACCCTGGAGCGCAAGCTCTACGACGACCTGCTCGAGCAGCTCACCGAGCTCGGGACCATCTCCGAGGACGCCGCTGCAGGCACGATCACGCTGAGCGGGCTCCCGTTCCAGACCACAGCGCCACTGCGCCTGCACCTCACGCCCGCGTCGCTCGGAAGCCATCTCGAGACCATCGCGCCCGACTACGCGGACATGTTTCCGCTGCTCAAGCCGATCGAGGCAGCCTGGTGCGCGTTCTACATCCACCTTCTCGCCGACATCGAGTCCGCGAAGCCGGGCGACACCGATCTGGTGCTGGGTCAGGTCGGGGTCGTCGCCGGGCGAGCGGGCGAGTGACGGGGTGGGTGTCGACGAGATCGTCTCCGAGGTCGGACTGTGGTGGCCGTCGGCCGACGAGGACGGCCTGCGTGAAGCCGCTCAGGCCTGGGACCGGATGGCCACCGCGCTGGACCGGGCCGTCGACGTGGGCCGCACCGGCGCCGCGCAGGCCGGGGCGCACTGGCACGGAGACGCTGCAGGGCGGTTCGCCGGCACCTGGGCACAGCACGAGACGACGCTGCACGACGACGCCGCCGGCGCCCGGGCCCTGGGTGCGGCACTGCGCGAGTACGCCGACGCGGTCGGGGACGTGAAGCGACGGGTCGAGGAACTCGCGATCACCGCGGGCGCGACGATCGTCGCGGGGGTCGGGCTCGCGTGGCTGACGTTCGGGACGTCGGCGGCCGCCGCCGCAGGGGTGAGCGCGAGCCTCGTGGCGGCGGCGGGCGCGATCGGGGTCGAGCTCTCCGCGACGGCGGCGACGATCATCAGTGGCGCGCTGGTGGGGGTGGTCTTCGGCGCGGTCGAGGGGGCCGTGGTCGACATGGCCGTGGCGCAGCCGCTGCGGGTCCAGGCATTCCACGACGGCGGGTACTCCGCCTCCGAGGTGACCACCTCCGCGATGACCGGTGGCCTGTTCAGTGGCGTCCTGGGTGGGATCGCCGGCGCGGTGGCACGACCAGCCGGAGCCGCGAACCCGCGCCCACCGAACCCGGGCCCAGCGAATCCGGGCCCGCCGAACCCGGGCCTGACGGGCGCGCCCGACGACGTCGCCGACCTCGCCGAGATCGACAGCCGCATCAGCGCCGCCCTCGACCCGGCGAACCGGGGCGCGCTCGGGCCGCTCTTCAAGCCCGGCATCCACGAGACGCCGACGGCCACGTTCACCCCGGCCCAACGACCCGCCGCCGAGCTGCTCCAGGACGAGGGCCACAGCGTCCATGCCCGCACCGACCCCGCCGCGCTCGTCCGCTCCTCCCCTGCCGACCGCGGTCAGCTCACCGAGCTGATGCGCCCCGCGGAGCCGACCAGCGCCGCCGTCGAGAACGCCCTCCTGGACGCGAACTCCCGGCTCGCCCGCCACGGCAGCGGCGACGTCGTCATCGACGCCCGCGGGACCGACCTCGACGTCGATGCCGCCGGTGAGGGCCTCGTCGCCGCCATCAGCCGGATCATGGTCCAGGGCCACGAGCCGCCCGACTCGGTCCGCTTCGTGTTCGACGACCGCAGCATCTACTTCCCCTAGGGAGACGCCCGGTGGACGACGGGTTCGCGACGCAGCCGGGCGATCTGGCCGCGGCGGCCGGACGGTTCGACGAGGCCGCGCGGATCCTCGCCGACGCCGTGACGGAACTGCGCGCTGCCCTCGGCGGCCTCGGGAACTACCTCGGGACCGACGAACAGGCCCGGACCTTCGCCGCGCAGTACGAACCGAAGGCCGCCGAGGGACTCGCGGCGATCGACCACGAGGCCGAGAGCACCCGCGCGCTCGGCGACACCCTCCGCGCCACCGCCTACGACTACGCGGCACGGAACGCCACCGTCGCGGATGACCTGAGACCACCGGGAGGCTGAACATCGAGGATCGACCGCATCGGAGGACGCGCCGAGCAGGCAATCGCACTAGCGTCGTCGTCCGAATGCGGAGCGTGACGCGGAGGGCGGTCCAGAGATGATCCGGATGATGCGCAATCTCGTGATCGAGTTCATCTTCGCGGGCGCGCTCACGAGCCTCGTCCTGGGCTACGGGGCGGTCGGCGCGATCCTGCTCCTCGTCGGCGGGATCATGCTCAGCCTGGTCCTGTCCGGGCACCGGTCCATGTCGTTCGGCGCGAGCAAGAAGCTCACGACGATCAACCTCTGACGCCGTCCTCCGGGTCACGAGAGTTGATCACGTGTTTCGACCGCGACGGCCCGGTCTGGCGCTCCGAGGGCCTGCCCCTGGCCACATGATCGCCAGAACGACGAGGTTCTGAGGTCTACGCGTCCGAATCCTCGTCGTTTCGGTGATCATGGTCGGGAGAGGACCCGAGGCCGGGCCTCCCGACCCGCTCCCCGCCGACGAGGGGCACGCTAGGCAGCTCGCATCGCCTCGCCGCCTGCCTCATGTACTCGTGATCACCGCCCGGGCGATGCGACGGTTGTATGCGCGGCGCGTCGATACAGACAGCACCGAGCTCGCCCGCCCGAAGTGTGTGCGCGGCGCGTCGATACACACAGCACCGAGTCCGCCCGCCCGAAGTGTGTGCGCTGCGCGTCGATACACACAGCACCGAGCCCGCCCGTCAGGCCCCGGTCAACGAGATCGCGAGCCCGTCCGCCAGCAACCGCCCCCGTCGGGTCAGCACCGCCCGACCGTCCTCCCACGCCGAACCGACCAGCAGCCCGTCCGCCGCGGCGCGCTGCCCGGCCGCGCGCCCGTCGTCGTCGAGCACCGACACCGCCAGACCGTCAACCGTCCGCAGCTCCAGCAGCACCTGCTCGACGTGCCGCTCGCCCGGTCCGAGCAGCTCACGCGCCTCGGCCGGCGACCCGCCGGCCGCCAGCAGCTTCGAGTACCGCGCCGGGTGGCGGACGTTCCACCAGCGCACCCCGCCGATGTGCGAGTGCGCGCCCGGCCCGGCACCCCACCAGTCGCCGCCGGACCAGTACCCGAGGTTGTGCCGGCACCGCGCGTCCACCGACGCCGCCCAGTTCGACACCTCGTACCAGGAGAACCCGGCCGCCGAGAGGACGTCGTCGACGATCTCGTAGCGGTCGGCGAGCACGTCGTCGTCGGGCATCGGCAGCTCGCCGCGGGCCACGCGACGCGCCAGCGCCGTCCCCGCCTCGACGATCAGCGAGTACGCGGACACGTGGTCGGCCCCGGAGGCCAGCACCGCGTCCAGCGAGCGTCGCAGGTCGTCGTGAGTCTCCGTCGGGGTCCCGTAGATCAGGTCGAGGTTCACGTGCGCCAGCCCCGCCGCCCGCGCCGCCGACGCCACCGAGACCGCGGCCCCGGG
>NZ_DASXJS010000022.1:0-3457 GCF_036497245.1 Actinomycetospora sp.
CAGCATCGAGTCCTTGCCGCCGGAGAAGAGGATCACCGGGCGGTCGAACTCGCCTGCGACCTCGCGCATGACGTGGATGGCCTCGGACTCGAGGGCCTGGAGCTGGTCGACCTGCGACGCCCCCGACGTCAGGAAAGTCCCGTTGCTGACGCTGGACGTCTGAAAATCGTCGTTCACGATCGCGCTCATCCGTGCAGCCCGCACTCGGTCTTGGTGAAGCCCGCCCAGCGGCCGCTGCGCGGGTCGGCGCCCGGCGCCGGCTTGGCGGTGCAGGGCGCGCAGCCGATCGACGGGTAGCCCTCGGCGACCAGCGGGTTCACCAGTACCGCGTTCTCGGCGATGTAGGCGTCCATCTGCTCGTCGGTCCAGTGCGCGATCGGGTTGACCTTGACCAGCTCGTGCCGCTCGTCCCAGCTGACCAGGGGGGTGTTCGCGCGGGTCGGGGCCTCGACGCGGCGCACGCCGGTCACCCAGGCGTCGTAGCCCGCGAGCGTCCGCTGCAGCGGGACGACCTTGCGCAGGTTGCAGCACTGCCCCGGGTCGGTCGCGAAGAGGTCCTTGCCGAGCAGCGCGTCCTGCTCGGCGACGGTCTGATCCGGGAGCGCGTCGACGATGTTCACGCCGTAGACGTGCGCGACGGCGTCGCGGGTCCCGAGCGTCTCGGCGAAGTGGTAGCCGGTCTCCAGGAACAGCACGTCGACGCCGGGCCGGGCCTCGGCGCCGAGCTTGACCAGCACCGCATCCTGCATGTTCGACGCGACGATGAGCTTCTCGCCGTAGTTCCGGGCGGCCCACTCGAGGATCTCGTGGGTGAGCTCGACATGGCCGAAACGGGTCGACGATGCGCTCGACTCGAGCGCCGCGAAGGTCTCCCCGGCCGCGAGCGCGCCCGCCCGCCGGGTGTCGGCCTCGATGCTGGTCACTGGTGTGCTCCCGTCAACGCTGAGGGTGTCGCTGCAGGGGTGACGACGAAGGTGCTGCGGCAGTCCGCGCACTCCCACGCGCCCTCGGGGGTCTCCCGCGGGCGCAGGTCCTCCTCACCGCAGTAGGGGCAGTACTGGACCGGGAACGACCTCACGAGAGCTGGCCCTCCTCGGCGCGCACGACCCACTGGGCGAAGCGCTCGCCGGCCTCGCGGTGTTCCACGAAGGCGCGGACGAGCCGCTCGACGTAGGGACCGAGGTCGGCGGAGAGCACCTTGTGGCCGCGCAGCTTGCGGCCGAACCCGGCGTCGAGACCCAGCCCGCCGCCGAGGTGGACCTGGAAGCCCGCGGCCGGGTTGCCCTCGGCGTCGTTGACGATCTGGCCCTTGAGCCCGATGTCGGCGACCTGGACGCGCGCGCACGAGTTCGGGCAGCCGTTGAGGTGGATCGAGATCGGCGTCTCGAGCTCCGGCGCGATCTCCTCGAGCCGCTTCTCCAGCTCCTCGACCAGCTCGCCCGCCCGGTTCTTGGTGTCGACGAAGGCGAGCTTGCAGAACTCGAGCCCGGTGCAGGCCATCGTCGCCCGACGGAACACCGAGGGCCGCGCGGGGAGCCCGAGATGGTCCAGCGCCGTCGTCAGGGTCTCGACCTGCTCGGACGGGACGTCCAGGACCAGGATCTTCTGATACGGCGTGAGCCGGACCCGGCCCGACCCGACGTCCTCGGCGGCCTTCGCGACCCCGACGAGCGTCGAGCCCGACGTCCGGCCGGCCGGCGGCGCGACGCCGACGAACTTGCGGCCGTCGACCTGGTCGTGGATCCCGACGTGGTCGATGGTGCCCGCGATCGGGTCCGGGGCGGGCCCGTCGACGAGCTTCCGGTGCAGGTACTCGTCCTCCATGACCTGCCGGAACTTCTCGGGGCCCCAGTCGGCGATGAGGAACTTGATGCGGGCGCGGGTGCGCAGCCGGCGGTAGCCGTAGTCGCGGAAGACCTGCACGACGGCGTGCCAGACGTCGCCGACCTCGTCGAGCGGGACCCACGCGCCGAGCCGCACCGCGAGCTTCGGGTTCGTCGAGAGCCCGCCGCCGACGTGGATGTCGAAGCCCGGCCCGTGCTCGGGGTGGTTCACCCCGACGAAGCTGACGTCGTTGACCTCGTGCGCCACGTCCTGCTGGCCCGAGATCGCGGTCTTGAACTTGCGGGGGAGGTTCGCGAGCGAGCGGTCGCCGATGAAGCGCTCGACGATCTCGTCGACGGCGGGGGTGCCGTCGATGATCTCGTCCGCGCTGATGCCCGCGACCGGCGAGCCGAGCACCACGCGCGGGCAGTCGCCGCAGGCCTCGGTCGTGTAGAGGTTCACGGCCTCGAGACGCCGCCAGATCTCCGGCATGTCCTCGACGCGGATCCAGTGCAGCTGGATGTTCTCGCGGTCGGTGACGTCGGCGGTGTCACGGGCGAAGGTCTGGCTGATCTCGCCGATCACCCGCAGCTGCTCGGTCGTCAGCCCCCCGCCGTCGACGCGCACCCGCAGCATGAAGTGCCGCGCGTCGAGCAGTTCCTC
The DNA here is from genome assembly GCF_036497245.1 of Actinomycetospora sp. Classification (GTDB taxonomy): domain Bacteria; phylum Actinomycetota; class Actinomycetes; order Mycobacteriales; family Pseudonocardiaceae; genus Actinomycetospora. The sequence goes on from NZ_DASXJS010000022.1 coordinate 2,488, forward strand.
GTCGACGTGGCCGGTGTCGGTGCCCGGGTAGCCCTCGGCGCGCTGCGTATAGAGGCCCATCCAGCGGAAACGGCCACGCAGGTCGGCCGGGTCGATCGAGTCGAACCCGCCGTGGGCGTAGATGTTCTCGATCCGCGCGCGGACGTTGAGCGGGTGGTCGTCCTTCTTGGACTGCTCGTTCTTGTTGAGCGGCTCGCGGTAGCCCAACGCCCACTGGCCCTCGGCCTTGCCCTTGCGGGGCTTGGGCTTCGGCTTCACCGGGGTGTCGTCGGGGACGTCCTTGACGGCGAGCGGGGTGGTCTCGGCGTAGGACTCCTCGGGCGTCGAGGCGCCTTCGCTGGACGGAGCGCTGGTCATCGGTGGTACGTCCTCCGGGGGAGCAGGACGCACGTTCTCCGCCGGCATCTGACTCAGCACGCCGAGAGGGGCCGCGCGCACCTGCTGACGATCGTGGTGGTGGGTGCCCGCGGGGGCGGGCGGTCAGCGGTGCTGCTCAGCAGCCCGGGCACAGTGCGCTGGCGATGCGGGCGAGGTCGACGTGGGGTCGACCGACGAGCATCGGATCCAGGGCGCGCACAGTTGCCAAGAGTGCCACGTCGTCCGGCGTGATTCCACCGCCGTGACGGGGGCGACTCCGGCGCGCGGGGACAATGGGGTCATGCCCTCCGTGCCTCCCGGCGGCGAACCCGCCCCGGCGGACGGCGCGCTGCCTCCGTCCGCCCTCGACGGGCTCGGCACGCGCCCGTTCGGCGTCTACGTCCACGTGCCGTTCTGCGCGACCCGCTGCGGCTATTGCGACTTCAACACCTACACCGCCTCCGACCTGGGCCTTTCGCCGTCGTCGACCGACGATCCGGCCTCGCCCGCCTCGTGGTTGGAGGGCTTGCGACGGGAGCTGGACCTGGGTGCGCGGGTGCTCGGGACGCCGCCACCGGCCGACACCGTCTTCCTCGGCGGAGGGACCCCGTCG